>JBOGFI010000120.1:0-3865 GCA_050743365.1 Acidimicrobiia bacterium
CTCCTGGCCGAGCGCCCCGAGCTGCTGTCTCGCGCGGTCGAGGAGATCATGCGGGTCCAGGGGGCAGTCAGGGTGGCGCCCCGGGTCGTGGCCGAGGAACTCGAGGTGGATGGCTACCACCTATCCGTTGGCACAATTTTGGCTCTCTCGACCAGAGCCGCTAACCACGACCCCGCCGCCTACGACGACCCGGCCACGTTCGACATCACCATCGATCGCGAGCCCCAGCTCACCTTCGGCGGTGGTCCTCACTACTGCCTCGGCGCCAACCTCGCTCGAGCCGAGATGCAAGAAGCCCTTGCCCTGCTAGCCGCTCACGTGCCCGGCCTCATCCTCGACGGAGAGCCCGCATGGCGAACCCCTTTCGGCATCTTCGGTCCCGATCGCCTGCCCCTGCGGTTCGGGCAGCCCTGACCTCAACGTCCACCCAGCGCCCGAACGCCCGCGCAGAACGACGGCCTGCTCTCGATCGCTGACGCGCACGCGACGGCACGACGGGTGTGAAGCTGATCTTGGCGCGGGCTCGACGGCTGCCGAGCTTGACCGAGGCTTGTAGCCGCTGTACAAGCGGTGGCCAGAGATCAGGCGAGGGTCGACGAGTTGCAAGGGCACGCGATGGGAAGCGGTCGACGCCTGAAGGTGCTGACGGTGCTCCTCAGCGCGGTCGCGGTCGTCTCCGTCGGGTGCCATTACATCGATGAGACCTTCGCCGAGATCACGAGGACGAACGACATCCCCTACGGCGCGGCTGTCGACGAGAACGGCCAGCTCGAGACCCTGCACCTCGACCTCTACCAGCCGAGCGGCGACACCGCTCCCCGCCGGCCCGTGCTGATCTGGGTGCACGGCGGTGGTTACACGACGGGTGACAAGTCGTCGATGGCGGGCCTTGCCACCGCCTTCGCCAAGCGAGGCTACGTCAGCGCCTCGATCTCCTACCGCTTGCGAGCCGATGCTGACCAGCACATCTACGATGCGATCAAGGCTGCGCAGCACGACGCCCAGGCGGCCGTCCGATGGTTCCGGGCCAACGCCGGCCACTACCGCATCGACAGTGAGCGGATCGCCATCGGAGGCAGCTCGGCCGGGGCCATCACCGCCTTGCAGGTGGCCTACCGTTCCGACGATCCCGGCGACAGCGGGAACCCCGGCTACCCGTCCCACGTCGCGGCTGCCATCTCCATCTCCGGCTTCGCCGTCGACCTCGACGAGATCGGTCCCGGCGACGCCCCTGTCGTCTACTTCCACAGCACTCGCGACCCCGGGCGCACCAGGTTCGAGTCCGCCCGGAACAGCTGTGACATCGCCCTCGACCGGGGGTTGGTCTGCGAGTTCCACCCCTTCGACGGTTCGGCTCACGGGCTGCAGCTGGTACAGCAGCACCAGGACGAGATCATCGGGGCAACCGCCCGGTTCCTGTTCCGCTATCTCGACCTCGACGCGTAGGGCGAGGTCCCGGGTTTCGGGGAGCGGCCGCGGGGGTAACCCCAAGGGTCGGGCCGGTGCGGCCCGGATGGGGCGGGCCCCGGTTCCCGATCCGATTCGAGGGAAGGGGAGTCGCGCATGGCCAGTTCCGAGCCATCCCGAATCGACGCCGTGATCGCCGCCGCCCAGGAGACCGCCCGGGCCGGTATCGAAGCCGCCGGCCGCATCGCCAGGACGGCGGTCGACGCCGGCACCGAAGCGGCGCGCACGGGCCGCCGGGCCTTCCAGAGCGCGCTGTCGCCGGAACGCGAACCGTCGGAGGCGAGCGGGCCCGCCGACACCCCGAAGGATGGGGCCCAGAGCAAGCCGAGGGTTCCGGGGGGCTGAGCCCCGCTCGCAAGCGTATGACGCATGCGCCGATTCCTGGCGCGGTCGCGCTTGAGGAGACCTCTACGACGAGGGGGCACAGATGCAAACGCTCAGTGGCCTGGATGCAGCCTTTCTCGCGCTGGAGACGCCGACCGGCCACCTGCACGTGACCGGCGTGCTGGTGTTCGATCCGGCGACGATGCCGGGGGGTTACTCGTTCGAGAAGGGGAAGCGGTTCGTCGCCGGGCGCCTGCACTGCCTCCCCACCTTCCGGCGCCGGCTGGTGAGGGTCCCGTTCAACGTGGGTCGGCCGGTCTGGGTCGACGATCCCGGCTTCGACCTCGACTATCACGTCCGCCGGGCGGCCCTCCCGCCGCCCGGCGGCGTTGACGAGCTCGCCACCTTCGCCGCCGATCTGGCCGGTCGCCCCCTCGACCGGTCCAAGCCGCTGTGGGAGATGTGGTTCGTCGAAGGGGTCGAGGGCGGGAACGTGGCGGTGGTGGCGAAGATGCACCACGCCACGATCGACGGGGTCTCGGGCGCCAATCTCCTCGCCAACCTGCTCGACCTCGAGCCCGTGCCGCTCGACGACGCGCCCCCCGAGGACGACTGGCATCCCGAGCGGGTGCCGTCCGACGTCGAGCTCGTCGCCCGGGCGCTTGCCGGACGAGGGGCCCGTCAGCTCCGTCTCGTGCACACCGCGGCGACGGCGACCCGGGTGCTGGCCGGCCTCGTCGGCCGACGACTGCTTGGTCGGGGCGGGCGGATGGCCACGCCGTTCACTGCTCCGCCGACGAGGTTCAACGAGCCGATCACGGCGCACCGGCGGATCGCCCTCGCCGCCGTTCCGCTCGCGACGGTGAAGAAGGTCAAGGCGGCCTTCGGCGTGACCGTCAACGACGTCGTGCTGGCGGTGTGCGGCGGCGCCCTCCGCCGCTACCTCGTCTCCCACAGCGAGCTCCCCGAGCGCCCGCTGGTCGCCGCCGTCCCCGTGTCGGTCCGCGGTGGGGACGCCGAGAATGCGAGCGCCAACCAGGTGTCGGGGATGATGGTCTCGCTGGCAACCGACGTCGCCGACCCGGTGGAGCGGCTGCGGGTCGTGGCCGAGGCGGCTCGCGGCGCCAAGGACGAACACGAGACGTTCGGCCGTGACTTCGTGCCCGACCTGGGCGAGTTCGCTGCCTCGGAGCTGTTCGGGCTGGGCGCCCGCTTCTATTCGCGCTTTCACCTGGCCGCGGTGCATCCGCCGGCCGTCAACCTGGTGATGTCGAACATCCCCGGCCCCGACTTCCCGTTGTATTTCGCGGGGGCGAGGCTGCTGGCGCTGTACCCGCTCGGCCCGGTCTACGACGGAGTGGGCCTCAACATCACCGTGCTCAGCTATCTCGACCGCGTCGGCTTCGGGTTCGTCGCCGGCGCCGAGCTCGCGCCCGACCTGGCTGACCTCGCCGCCGCCGTCGACGAGTCGCTCCAGGAGCTGGAGAAGGAAGCCGACGTGCCGCCGGGCGCGGCCTGGCGTTCGGGCTGATTGTCGCTGTCGTAGGCTGCGGGCTCGCCCGAGCGGGGGAGTGCTCGTGACGCTGGCAACGTCGTTCACCGAGCTCGTGGGCTGCACGGTGCCGGTCCAGTCGGCGCCGATGGGCGCGATCTCGAGCCCCGATCTGGTGGCTGCGGTCACCGGTGCCGGCGGCATGGGCATGACCGCGCTCCACCTCGCGCCGCCCGACGTGGTGGCGTCCTACCTCGACGATCTCGTCGGCCGGGTCGAGGGCCCGGTGGGGGTGAACTTCCTGCTCCCGGTCATGGAGAAGGACAGCATCGGCGCCGCCGCCGAGCGCGTCCGCGTCGTCGACTTCTACCACGGCCGTCCCGCCCCCGAGCTCGTGGCGACCGTGCACGAGGCCGGCGCGCTGGCCGGGTGGCAGGTCGTATCCACCGAGGAGGCGCGACTGGCGGTCGACGCCGGCTGCGACATGCTCATCGTGCGAGGGATCGAGGGCGGCGGGCGCATGCACGGCCGGCGCGGGCTGTGGCCGCTGCTCGCCGAGGTGCTCGACGCGGTCGACGTCCC
>JBOGFI010000121.1:0-2696 GCA_050743365.1 Acidimicrobiia bacterium
CGGCCCCACCCTGCGGCTGGAGCGGCGCTGCTGGCAGGCCGGCGACGGCATCGTGTGCGGGATCGACGAGGTCGGTCGGGGCGCCTGGGCCGGGCCGGTCACGGTGGCGGCCGTCGTCCCCCCGCCCCGGCACCTCCGGGGGGTACGCGACTCGAAAGAGCTCACCCGGGAGGAGCGCGAGCGCGCCGGCGCCCGGGTGCGGGGATGGGCGGCCGCGATCGGCGTCGGCCACGCCTCGCACGACGAGTGCGACGAGCTCGGCATGACGGGCGCGTTGCGCGCCGCCGGCCGGCGGGCCCTGTCCCAGCTGGTGGCCCAGGGCTACGAGCCCGACCGGGTCATCCTCGACGGCAAGCACGACTACCTGGGGCTCGGTCCCCGGGTCACGACCGTCGTCAAGGCCGACGCCTCCTCGCTGGCGGTGGCGGCGGCGTCGTGCGTGGCGAAGGTGACCCGCGACGCCATGATGCGCGAGGAGGCCGACCACTACCCGCCGTACGGGTTCGAGTCGAACGTGGGCTACCCGGCGCCGGTCCACAAGGCCGCGCTTGCCGGCTACGGGCCCAGCGCCATCCACCGGCGGTCGTGGATCTTCATGGAAGGGCTGTGCTGGCGGGGCGTGCCGCCGCCCCGGGGCCGACTGTTCCTATAACGGAGAGGTCTGCCAGCGGCAGGTACCCTGCCGCCGAGCGAGTCCGACCAAAAAGAGGTGAGCGGGATGGATCTCGACCTTCCCGAGCTTCACGACGAGGCGCTGGCGTCGACCCGCCACTACGTCGTCGGGATCGGCGCCGACCAGTGGGGCCGCCCGTCGCCATGTGAAGGCTGGGACGTGCGCGAGCTGGTCAACCACGTCGTGAGCGGCAACTACTGGGCCGCGGAGCTGGCGGCGGGCAGGACGATCGAGGACGTGGGCGACCGGCTCGACGGCGACATGCTCGGCGACGAGCCGCTCGCCGCCTACGACCAGTCGAGCGGTGCCGCGAGCGCCGCCTTCCACGTCCCGGGCGCCATGGAGGCGATGTGCGCGGTCTCGTACGGGCCGGTGCCAGGCGAGGTGTACGCCGGGCACCGCTTCATCGACGTGCTCATCCACGGCTGGGACGTCGCCCAGTCGACCGGCCAGGACACCACGATCCCACCCGAGCTGGTGGAGGCGTGCTGGGCCGTGGTCGAGCCGCAGAAGGAGCTCCTGGTCGGGAGCGGCATGTTCGGCAGCGACCACGAGGCGCCGTCGGGCGCCGACCGCCAGACCGAGCTGCTGGCATTGCTCGGCCGGCACGCGTGACCTTCTAGTCTCCTTCACCCATGGGCCAGACGATCACCGTCACCGCTCGGCGAGGCGCGTCGCCATCCGTGGTCATGTTCGACCTCGACCGATCACTCACGGGGATGGCGATCGAGCGCTATCGCCGGGCCGAGCAGCCCCGGGGGGCCCGCCCGCCCGACGTGCTCGCCAGCCGGCTCTTCGACCTGGGCGCGACCGCCGTGACCGTCTACTCGAGCGTGGTCACGGTCGAGGCCCCGCCCGACCGCCTCGACGAGCTGGAGCCGAAGTTCGCCGACGCCATCGAGCACCTCTTCCTCTACTACGGCGACGAGGCCGGCTGGTCGCCCGAGGCCCGTGAGGCCCTCGGGATCGAGGTGAAGGCCCCGCCCGAGCCGGCGAAGTAGGCGGCTTCCCGGTGAGCCTGCGTGACGCCTGGGACGCGCAGGCGGAGCACTGGGCGGCCTGGACGAGGACCCCCGGGCACGACCGCCATTTTTGGGGGGTCAACCTCCCGGCGTTCCTCGAGCTGGTACCGGGCCCGGGCCGGCTCACGGTGGACCTCGGCTGCGGCGAGGGTCGCCTCGGCCGGATGCTCCAAGCGAGCGGACACCGAGTCGTCTCGATCGACGGATCGCCCACGCTGGCGAGGCTGGCCGCCGCCCACGAGCAGCGTCAGCCGGTGGCGCTGGCCGACATGGCGGTGCTGCCGCTGCGCGACGCGGTGGCCGACCTGGCCATCGCGTTCATGTCGCTCCAGGACGTCGACGATCTCTCGGCCGCGGTGGGTGAGGCCGCCAGGGTGCTGGTGCCCGGCGGCCGGCTGTGCGTGGCGGTCGTGCACCCGATCAACTCGGCCGGGGCGTTCGAAGGCGACACGGCGGAGAGCCCGTTCGTGATCACCGGGTCGTACCTGGACACCTTCCGCTACGCCGACGAGATCGAGCGCAACGGACTGCCGATGACCTTCCACAGCGAGCATCGACCGCTCGAGGCGTACAGCCGGGCGCTCGAGGACGCCGGCTTCGTGATCGAGGCGGTCCGCGAGCCGCTCGACCCACTCCCCGAGCCGAAGGACGCGCGGTGGCGCCGGGTCCCGCTGTTCCTCCACCTCCGAGCGGTGCGGGGTGAGCCGCCCCGCGCTTGATCCTCGAACATATGTTCGTATACCGTCCGGGCATGGCCCTGGCGGCGCTTCCCCGGCGTGACGACGAGGCCCGCGCGCACCTCGACGCCGCCGCCCGGCGGGCCCGGCCGGTGGTGCCCGCGGGCGAGCGGGTCCTCCCCGTCCCGGGCGAGCTGGGCGAGCTGATCCCGGGCGGTGCGGTGCAGCGCGGCGCGGTAGTCGCCGTCGGCGGCGCGCCGGGCGCCGGCACCACCTCGGTCGCCCTCCGGCTGGCGGCGGCGGCCACGGCGGCGGGGGAGTGGG
>JBOGFI010000122.1:0-7221 GCA_050743365.1 Acidimicrobiia bacterium
GGGGTTGGTGTGGTGATCATGCCGCGTGCGTCTTCTCGTAGTCGACGGGGCTGAGCATTCCGTTGGTGGAGTGTCGACGGGTCGGGTTGTAGAACGCTTCGATCCATTCGAAGATCGCCGACGCGAGCTGCTGGCGCGTCGACCACGGCTGGCGGTCGAGGAGCTCGCGCTGGAGCGTGCTGAAGAAGCTCTCGGCGACGGCGTTGTCGTAGGCGTCGCCGATGGTTCCCATGGACCCGAGCAGGCCGGCGGCGCGCAGGCGCCGACCGAACGCCCAGCTGGTGTATTGGGTGCCGTGATCGGAGTGCACGACCGCGCCTTCCGGTGGGCGACGCCGCCACAGGGCCATCTGGAGCGCGTCGACGACGAGCTCGGCGCGGAGGTGATCGGCGATCGACCAGCCGACGACGCGCCGAGACCAGGCGTCGAGCACGACGCCCAGGTAGACCTTGCCGGTGCCGGTGGGATGTTCGGTGATGTCGCTCACCCAGAGTCGATCCGGTGCGGTGACGCTGAAGCGCCGCTTGACCAGATCGTCACTTGGGATGGCGGCCGGGTCGCGTCGCGTGCAGCCCCGCTTGCGCCGCCGGTAGATGCCTTCGATGCCGGCCTGGCGCATGAGCCGCTCGACGCGTTTGCGGCCCACCCGGATGCCCTCTCCGAGGCGGAGCTCGGCGTGCACTCGCGGCGAGCCGTAGGTGCCTCGGGACTGGCGGTGGATCTCGAGGATCGTGGCGCTGAGACGGGCATCCTCATGTCGCCGCGTTGATGGGTCGTGCTGGCGGGCGCGCCATTCGTAGAACCCGGAGGTCGTCACCTTCATCGCTCGGCACGAGACCGTGACCGGCTGGTCCGAGCAGCGCTCGGCGATGAAAGTGAAGATCATTTTGGGAGCACGTTCTCCTTGGCGAAATACGCCGCCGCCCGCTTGAGGATCTCGTTCTCCATCGCCAACACGCGGTTGTCGCGCCGCAACTTGGTCAGCTCCCGGCGCTCGTCGCTGGTCAGGCCCTCCCGCTTGCCTTGGTCGACGTCGGCCTGGTCCATCCAGCGCCGCAGGCACGACTCGCTGATCCCAAGATCCGCAGCGATCTGACGGATCGGCTTGGCGCGCTCTCGCGCCAACTCGACCGCGCGTTGACGGAACTCCGGTGGCTTCGGTGCCGGCATCCAGACTCCTTCCCGAGATGGTCACTACCACCTCAGTGCAGGTGTCCGGAAAACCGGGGGATGCTCACGCTTCGATTGGTGGCGGGGGGAGGATTTGAACCTCCGACCTTCGGGTTATGAGGTTCCGGGTCGCCGTGTGGGCCTCTAGACGCTGGTTGGTCCACGTCGTCGTAAGACCAGGCCAGGCGGCACTTCTCTCGGCAGCGCGTGTGCTCCCGTGGGCGCGAGCCGGCGTTGGTGGGTGCAGGGAGCGTTGACAATGCGTTGACAAGATCTGGCCGTCGCGCGGGGGTGCGGTTCCACGGTCTCCATTCCCGCCGGTGAAACCCGTCCTCGCGGGCTTGTGCGCCGAGGACCTCGTGGAGCCCATGGTTCGAGTTGTTTGACACGTTCGCGCCGACCAAGGCCTGTCTGCGTCCTACTGCGAGGGCACGGGGACTCGATCGGACGGGAACACGAGCGTGCGACCGTCGGGGCTCCACCAGGGGCCGAACTCCTCTTCGACAGTGAGCGTCAAGCGTCGCCGGTCGCTGCCGTCGAGTTGCGTGACCCAGAGGTCGCCGGGACGGTCGACGAATGCGATCGTGTCGTCGGGCCCCCAGGCCGGGAACCGGTCACCCGGACGCGTACCGGCGAGGGGTCGGGCGTCGGTGCCGTCGGCATTGATCGTCCAGATTCCCTCGCCAGACTGGACGTAGGCAATGCGGTCGCCGGTCGGCGACCACGCGCCGTACCACTGGTCGCCCGGCAGTTCGAACCGTGTCGGGTGGGTGCCATCGCCGTTGATGACGGTGAGGTCGCGGTCGCCCTCGGATCCGACCTCGAAGACGATCCGGCCGTCGGGGGCGTAGGCGGCGAGCCGTTCGTCATCGGGTGAGGTCGTCACTTGCTGGGGGCCCGACCCATCGACCGCGACGGTCCAGATGTCGAAGTTCCCGGCCCGGTCGCTGGCGAATACGACGCGGGATCCGTCGGGTGAGTAGCGGCCGGCGACGTCGGTGGCGGGATGGTCGGTGAGACGGCGTTCGTTGCCGCCGTCGGCGTCCATGACGTAGAGCTCGGACTGGCCGTCACGGGTGGATGCGAACACGATGGAGTGGCCCTCGGGTGACCACGCTGTTCCGCCGTCGATCCCGGCGGTGTCAGTAAGGCGGGCGAGATGGTCGCCGTGGCGGTCGATGGTCCAGATGTCGGCGTGGTCGTCGATGCCCATGGCCTCGGTCAGTCGCCAGGCGATCCGGCGCCCGGCGCCGGACGAGTTGGCGAGGACAGCGATCGTGACGTCGTCGTCGGGGAGGTGGGCGACGAAGGTTCCGGTCGAACCTTCGTGGCCGTACGTAGTGCGGCCGTGGACGCGCGTGATCTCGACACCGAGGCCGTAGCGACCAAAGCAGTTCTCCGGTAGGCATGGCAGCGCCATCGTCGGCGTCGGGTCGACCATCGCGGCGAGCGTCGCCGGCTCGAGCACGTCGCCCTCGAACAGGGACCTTCCCCACCGCACGAGATCCTCCGCGGTGGCGACCATTGCACCCGAGGCACCGGTGCGCCGCGCGAAGTGAGCGGTGCCGTCGCGGTCGGCGATCTCGAGCCCGACATAGTCGAACAGCGTTCCCGGCGGGAAGTTGCCGTCGCCGGCGTACGCGGTCTGGGCGAGGTCGTGGTCCTCGAGGAAGCGATCGAGGAGCTCACCGATCGACAACCCCGTGCGAGCCTCGAGAACGAGGCCGAGCGAGAGATAGTTGAGGTCGCTGTAGTGGTGGCAACTGCCGGGCGCGCACACGGCTGGTGGGCTCCGCCGCACGGCCTCGGCGAAGGCTGAGGGACTGCTCAGGTCGTCGCCGACGTAGTCGTGGGGAAGGCCGCTGGTGTGGTTCAACAGCTGCCGGACGGTCGTGCCGTTCGGGACGCCGTCGAGGTCGGCGGCGTCATCCAAGTCGAGCGTGCCGTCGTCGACCAGGTCGAGCGCCAGCGCGGCGACGTAGGTCTTGGTCACGCTGGCTAGCAGGAACGGAGTGTTCACCGAATCGTCGGTGGACGCGCGGCCGGCCCGCCCGACCCAGCGTCGCCCCGCGATGTCAGCCGCGACCACGGCGATGCTCGCCTCATCGTCGTCGGCCATGGCGTCCTCAAGGGCCGCCTGCAATCGGTTGGCGACGCCATCCTCAACCGAGCCCGTCTGCTCGCTGTCGTCGCCGCCTGAACACCCGCCGAGCAGCGCAACCGCCACCGCCGTGCACACGAGCCCCTTCATCCACGGTCCACCGTCGGGGTGTCGTCGCGTGCGCATCACCAAGAAGACGGGCACGGTGAGAAGGCGCAAAGTCGCCCTGGCGGCACTCGGGTGAACGGCATGGCGACCGTCGAGCGACAAGCGATCAGGTGGTCGCCTCGGCGCGCGTGGGGCGCTCGGACCAGAGCGTGTAGTGCAGCCACAGCCAGCCGGTGGTCATCAGAGCTGCCCCGAGGTAGTAGGGCGACGACTGCTTCTCGAGCGACGTCGGCGACATCAGGGACAGCGCAACAAGGGAGACCCCGAACAGCGTCGTGGCCGGACGGGGCAGAACCGCCTCCCGGAAGATCACGTCGAACAGCAGGCCGAACCCGATGATCAGCAACGTCGCGGCCGCCCACCCGATGATTCCGTAACCCACCGGCCACAGGCACATGCCGGCGACGATCAGCACCGTGGCGATGATCCCGCGCGCTCTACCGAACGCGCCCCAGGTTCGGACGATCAAAGCCGCCAGCCCAAGCACCAGCAGCCCGAAGGAGACGATCAGCAGGACGTTGGGCGGCGGATCGATCTCGTTGGGCTTCGTCTCGGGGATCAGGGCCAGCCCGACGGCGAGCGTGATCACCCCCAGCATCCCGGCCAGTCCTGCCCAGCGGGTGAATCGTGAAGGCATAGCTCCTCCTTGTTCGTTGAACTCCTCCGCGAGGTCGCTCGGATCCCCGAAGGCGTCGATGGCGGCCCGCTCGGCGTCCTCCGGAGATCGGCCCGAGCCCATCAGGTGCTCGGCGCACTCCCAGAGGTGATCCCGTACCTCGGCGGCGATCCGCTCGGCGCGTCTCGAACCCAGCAGACCGCCGAGCTGCGCGACATACGCGTCGATCACACCGTGCTCGGCCACGGTGCCCCTCCTCGCAGGACGGCTTGCACAGCGTTGGCGAACCGGTGCCACTCGGTCTGCTCGGCGCTGAGTACCGACCGACCCCGTTTGGTGACCTTGTACACGCGACGCTTCCGGCCCGTAGACGTATCCCACTCGCTGGCCAGCAGCCCCGCGGCCTCGAGCCGGTGGAGCGCCGGGTAGAGCGAACCCTCGGGCAGATCGAGTACGCCGGCGCTGCGCTCCTTGAGCATCTCGAGCACGGCGTAGCCGTGGGCCGGCTGCTCGGCCAGCACCGCCAAGGCCAGCATGTCGAGGTGACCCCGGATGTGATCTGGTTGCGCCGGTTGAGCAGGTCTCATACCTAGACAGCCTATACCAAGGCAGCCTTGATGTCGACGGCCCACGCAGCCCTCGCCGGTGTCGCGTGGCGTTCGGGCCCGGCGTCGAGCCGACCTACGAGCTGGGACTCGCGGCACCGATGCGCGGTTTCGACCTGCTCCTCATCCGAGCCGTGCGGAAAACTGATGCTTCAGCTACGCCGATCGACCAGTGGGAAGACGGCCCACGACAGATCGGGTTGCCGCCCCGAAGGTCGGGCTGCGTGGGAGCGCCGAGCGAGGACCGGGCGAGTGGTCGGACCTGCACATTCGCCAGTGCTCACGGCGCTGAACGGGCCGTTTGTCAACGCGCCGTCAAACAGAAACGTTGACACGGAGTTGACAACTCACGGCAAAGGCCCTCCCCAGCTGTAGGGAGAGGGCCTTTGACCTGGTGCTTCGGTGGCGGGGGGAGGATTTGAACCTCCGACCTTCGGGTTATGAGTTGGCCGCCGGGGGTGCCGCCTGGTGTCGTTGCGGGCTGCATAGGGCCGCTGAGCAGGCATTCTGCGACCTCCCGAGTCCGGCGAATGCCCTGAAGTAGCGCCCCATGCCGCACCAGCCGGTAGAAGATCCGGTAGAAGCGGGCGATCATTCCCCACCGCCGGGCCTGCTCAAGCGACTGGCGCAGCGAATCCAGCTCCATCGGCCGCAGCGACGCCCAGCTTCCGGTTCGCGAGCGCGGGCCGCAGGTACTTGCGCGCCACCCACTCGTACGACGACAACGTCGTCGGCTCGACCCGGTCCTGTCCGGGTTCGCGTTCACACTTCGAGTCGACCGACGAGCGGGTCGATCACGTCCCGCAGGTCGTCCGCGGTGACGGTGCTCATCTCCGGGCCGCCGTCGAGCAGCCAGCGGACCGCTCGCTCGGGCTCCTCGGCCACGCGCGTGCGGAGCGCTGCGCCGACGAGGCGTCCGAGCCCGAACGGTGCCGCGGCCAGCGACTCGGCGATCCCGCCGGTCCGGTCGTAGTCGAGGACCAACCGGTAGATGTCGTAGAGATCGGAGGCCCGCTTGCGGGGGTCACGGGGTCGACCGCCCAACAGCGCACCCGACTTCATGGCGACGAGGGCCGGCGGTGTCGCCACCCGGATCGCGGCAGTCACCTCGCCGGCGACGATCTCGGTCTCGATGGCGGTGTCCAGCGCCCGGCGGTGGCTCACGACGAACAGCCGGTCGTCGAGGTCGATGCCGTCGAGGTCCTCGGAGCGGAAGGACTCGGTGTCGATCACATCGACCTTGATGCCGTCGACGAGCGCCCGGTTCGGGTTCGACGGGTCGGGG
Source organism: Acidimicrobiia bacterium (assembly GCA_050743365.1). Classification (GTDB taxonomy): domain Bacteria; phylum Actinomycetota; class Acidimicrobiia; order IMCC26256; family JACDBD01; genus JBOGFI01. The sequence goes on from JBOGFI010000122.1 coordinate 5,946, forward strand.
GCTCCGATGCTCGACGTGATCACCTCGATCGCGGTCGGTGCCGTGGTCTCGGCGACCGTGTCGACGTCCTGGGTGGTCCGGTGCACGGCGGCAAGCCGGCACATGACGGCGAGTCCGCCGATGAGGGCATGGGGGCCGAGGTCCGCGTCGGCGAGCCGGGCGGTGGCACGGACGAGGCGGGCCGCGTTGCCGTTGGCGTCACCGGCGAGAACGACGCGCTCACCAGACACGGGTGAAGTCCTTCGGGTTCCAGTCGGCGAGGATCTCCGTACCTCGGGCCCGATCCTGTGCGAGGTCGAGCGCGGCGAAGAGGCCGTGGGCGAAGCGCCAGTGCCCCCACTCGCTGCTCGCGCGGTCGTGGCGCTCGGCACACACGAGCGGGGTCGGTGCCAGGGCCACGGTGCAGGCCCGGTCCTCGAAACGGGGGGCCTCACCCAGGCGAAGCGTGGCCTGGCGCAGCTCCGCTGCGGAGGGGACATAGAAGTCCGGCGGGTACGAGCCCCCGATCGCCATCGGGGCTCCCCAGACGGCCGCACCCACCGTCCCGGCCACCGCCCAGCCCGGGCCATCCTCGTCGAGGTTGACGCCGAGCGAGCGATACGCACGGGCGTCTCCGGGCGATGGAAGCTGGGCGAGGGCGACCGGGCGGGGATGCCACTCCTCGGCCAGAGCCCAGAAGAGCTCCGGGACGAGGGGTCGACCGTCGGAGCGGATCAGGGACGCGGTCTTGAGCCGCTTCGAAGCGGCGACGATCGCCGAGTGCGAAGTGGAGACCCGCCGCGCGACCCCACGCATGGAGGGTGGATCCTCCGGCGACATCAGCAGGGCGGCGGCCCACGAGACGGCGGCCGCGCCCGAGATCGGGCTTGGTGGCGCGCCGGCCGTTCGTCGCTCGTCCGTCGGAACTTCGGCGTCGATGTGCACGCCTTTGGCTCGCAGCACGAGGTGCCCTCGGCGGTCGAGCCACCCCCACCCGGCGTCACCGAGCGCCTCCCGGCCAGGGCCGGTGATCAGGTCGCCCACGGCGACGCGGGCGACGGTCTTCCTGCGCTTGTCCGTGGTAGCGAGCATCCGAGCAACCGTCTCCGGGGTGACCACCGAGGCCGCCTTGATCTCCATTGGCACCTCGATCCCATCCACAGTGGCAGTCAGGTCCCAACTGGCATCGATCGGTGCCCGGGCTACCCGATGCCCAAGTGACCGGAGGGCGCGAGTGACCGCCTGCTCGCCCTGAGCCCCCAAGTCGGCCTTCGTCGTTCGCGCCACCGCTATAGGG
>JBOGFI010000123.1:0-6355 GCA_050743365.1 Acidimicrobiia bacterium
GGCCGGCTCCCGAGGGGCGGGCGCGGCGGGGCGCGGGGCCGGCGCCGGGGCCGGCATGGGCATGGGCTCGGGCAGGCCTCCCGTCGAGCGCACCACGCGGTGGGGCAGCGGGGGCCGCTCCTCCGCCTGCGCCGGCTCGGCCGAGGGCTCGATGAGGGGCTGCTCCGGCTCGGGTGGGGCCTCGGGGGCCGCCTTCTTGGGCCTCTTGGGCTCCTCGACCACGGGCTCGCGGCGCAGGCCCTTGGAGTCGGCGAGGCGGCGCACGCGGTCGGCGGACGGGTCGTCGATGCTCGACGAGTGGCTCTTCACGCCGATCTTGAGGTCACCGGCGAGCTCGAGCACGACGGCGTTCTCGACGCCGAGCTCCCTCGCCAGCTCGTACACCCGAATCTTCTTAGTGGCCATGCCGTCTCGCTCGCTCACTGAGGGCCGGGATACCCGGCCCGCGGTCGTTCGCTCGCTGGCGAGCTCCTTGCGCTCGCTCCGCTCGCTTCAGTCGCCGCTCTTGGTCTCGTCGAACAGTTTCTCACGAAGCTCCGCGACGTCTGTGGTTGTCACGTCCCGCCGGAGTGCCTTCCCGAGCCCCCGCCGTCGCACTGCAGCCTCGAAGCAGTCCTCCGACCCGGCGCACAGCCAGGCGCCCCGCCCCCGCCCGGGCCCCACGCGCAGCTCGCTGCCCTCGGCGCCTCGAGCCACCCAGGCGATACGCACCAGCTCGCTCGGCTCGGCGACGCGCCGGCAGCCGACGCAGGTACGCCTAATCGCCCTCCCCCGCCTGCTGCGCGGCGGGCGTGGGCGAGGGGCCTTCGGCCGCCTCACTACCGTCGCCGGGCGTCTCCGTGCCCGGCCCCGGTCCGGCCTCTTCCTCCTTCTTCTCCGTCTTGGTTTCCTCCTGCCCGTCACCGGCGGGAGCGCCAGCCTCCGGAGTGCCGACGTCCGGAGTGCCAGCGTCCGGAGTGCCAGCGTCCGGAGTGCCCGCGTCCGGAGTGATGGCGTCGGGGGCGGCGTAGCCCGCCTCAGCCGCCGAGATCGCCTCGCCGCCCTCGGCGGGCTGCCACACCAGCTCACCCGCCTCGTTCTGGACCCACTCGCCTTCGGCGTACTCGACGCCGCCGCCCGCCTCCTCCTCCTGGAGCTGGGTCTCGCTCTTGATGTCGACCCGCCAGCCGGTGAGGCGAGCGGCGAGGCGGGCGTTCTGGCCCTCCTTGCCGATGGCGAGCGAGAGCTGGAAGTCGGGCACGATCACCTCGGCGGTGCCGGTGTCGGGGTGGATGCGCACTTCCCGCACCCGCGCCGGCGCCAGGGCCTTCTGCACGAAGTCGGACGGCTCCTCGCTGTAGGGCACGATGTCGACCTTCTCGCCCCGCAACTCGTTGACGACCATGCGGACGCGCGACCCCCGGGCGCCGACGCACGCGCCCACGGGATCGACGTTGTGGTCGTTGGAAGCCACCGCGATCTTCGTGCGGTGCCCGGGCTCGCGCGCGATGGCCTTGAGCTCGACCACGCCGTCGACGATCTCGGGCACCTCCAGCTCGAACAGCCGCTTGACCAGGCCGGGGTGCGTGCGCGACACGACGATCTGCGGGCCCTTGGCCGTCTTGCGCACCTCGACGATGTAGGCCTTGAGCCGGCTGCCGTGGTCGTAGCGCTCGTTCTGCACCTGCTCGGCCTGCGGCAGCAACGCCTCGACCCGCCCGAGGTCGAGGAGCGTGTAACGGGCGTCAGACTGCTGGATGATCCCGGTGACGATGTCGCCCTCGCGCCCGGCGTACTCCTCGTACTTCATCTCGCGCTCCGCCTCGCGGATGCGTTGGAGGATCACCTGCTTCGCGGTCTGAGCGGCGATGCGGCCGAAGTCGTCGGGGGTGTCGTCCCACTCCCGGGTGACGTCACCCTCCTCGTCGAGCTCCTGGGCGATCACCCGGATGTCGCCGGTCTCGACGTCGATCTCGACCAGCGCCTCCTCGGCTGCGTTCGGAAGCCGCTTGTAGGCGGTGACCAGCGCGTTGGCCAGCGCCTCGAGCATGAGCTCGATGGAGATCCCCTTCTCGCGCTCGATGTTCTCGAGCGCCTCCATCATCTCGGAGTTCATCGCCGCGCCGCTTCCTTCTTCTTGCCGGCCTTGCCGCGTTCGGGCTTGGGCGCGGGCCCCCACTCGAACACGGTGCGGGCCTGCGTGACGTCGGGGTAGCCGATGCGCTCGGTGGCGCCGTCGGACTCGAGGGTGATGGCGTCGTCGTCGGCGGCGACGAGCACGCCTCGGCGACGGCGCGCCGCGCCGGCGGCGTCGCGCGTCTTCACCGACACGGTGGTGCCGATGGCGCGCCGGAAGTGCTCGGCCCTGCGCAGCGGCCGCTCCAGCCCGGGACTGCTCACCTCGAGGGCGTACGGGCCTGCCAGGCCAATCCCGGCGTCAGGAGCGATGGCGTCGAGCTCGGGCGAGATCGCCTCGGTCGCGGCGGTGATGGCATCGAGGTCGACGCCGCCGTCACGGTCGACGACGACGCGCAGCACGCGCGCCCGCCCTGCCCCGGTGATCTCGAGGTCGAACAGCTCGAGGCCGAGCGATGCCACGACCGGCTCGATGACTCCCGCGAGGGATTCGACCCGCTCGGGCACTGCGCTCACCTCCTCGCGCCCCTCCGCTCGAGAGCGCCTCCCGTCAAGAAAAAACGTGGGCTCTCGCCCACGTCCCGGTGGCCTGTGGGTGGCCCTGTCGTACCGACCGAACCTTGGAAGTATAACGGATCGGGCCCTCGATCTCCGTGGGTTCGCCGCATTCTCATGCCCAGCACGCCCTCCACCGAGATCGAGGTCGGGGGCCGGTCGGTCCGGTTCTCGAACCCCGAGAAGGTCTTCTTCCCGGCCCGGGGTGAGACCAAGCTCGACCTCGCCCGCTACTACCTGGCCGTCGCCGACGGCGCCCTGCGGGGGGTCTACGAGCGCCCGACGGTGCTGAAGCGCTTCCCCGACGGCGCCACCGGCGAGCCCTTCTTCCAGAAGCGGGTGCCCGAGAAGCGCCCCGAGTGGCTCCAGACCGTGCGGGTCACCTTCCCCAGCGGCCGGTCCGCCGACGAGCTGTGCCCGGTCGACGCCGCCCACCTGATCTGGGCGGTGAACCTGGGCTGCCTCGACCTCAACCCGTGGGCGGTGAGGCGCGGCGACGTCGATCATCCCGATGAGCTGCGCGTCGACCTCGACCCGCAGCCTGACGTGCCGTACACGGCGGTGCGGGCCGTCGCGGCAACGGTGCAGGAGGTGCCCCACGAGCAAGGGCTGGTCGCGTACCCGAAGACCTCGGGCTCTCGCGGCATCCACGTGAACGTGCGCATCGAGCCCCGGTGGGACTTCCTCGAGGTGCGCCGGGCCGCGCTGGCGCTGGCGCGCGAGGTCGAGCGGCGGATGCCGTCGACTGCGACGACGAAGTGGTGGAAGGAGGAGCGGGGCGAGCGGGTGTTGATCGACTACAACCAGAACGCCCGCGACCGCACCGTTGCGTCGGCGTACTCGGTGCGCAACAACCCCGAGGGGAAGGTGTCGTGCCCGCTCAAATGGAGCGAGGTGGCCGACGCCGACCCCGCCGACCTCACGATCGCGACCGTGCCGGCGCGCGCTACGCCGAGCGAGGCGACCCGTCCGCTGCCATCGACGACGTGCACCATTCGCTGGAGCCGCTGCTCGACCTCGCGGCGCGCGACGAGGCCGAGGACCTCGGCGACGAGCCCTGGCCGCCGCATTTCCCCAAGCAGCGGGGAGAGCCCCGCCGGGTCCAGCCGAGCAAGCGCAAACGCGCCTGACGCAGCCCCCCGTGTGGGTCTCAGAAACCCACATCACGACGGCGGGATCCGGGCGGTGGTGTTTTCCCAGGTCAGGTTGGTGGTGACGTCCAGCCTGTGCCACCCCGATTACCCGGTGGCGATCACGAGCTCATTCGCAAAGCGAGATCCCGTGTCGGTGTTTCCGCCGGAGCAGCACTGAGGGTCCGGCAAGATCACCCGCATAACGCCGGCTATGGGCGCGGCCGAATCGATGTGGCGGGTGTCGTCATGGCGCGGGTTACGACAGGCCTATCGGACACCGAGCCGTCGATCTGTACGACGCGATGGCGATCGTTCGATGAGTTTCGGCTGTGGCCGGCGTCGACAGTTCAGACCACGACTGCGCTAGGTAGGAGACTGTGATGAGCGGCACGCGCGTATTGATCAACGGCATCGACCTCTATCACGAGGTCCACGGGACAGGCCGACCGCTCGTTGTGCTGCACGGCGGCGTGCTGAACGCCGAGACGTGCTTCGGGGCGATGATCCCCCGGCTGGCCGAAGCGCATCGGGTGATCGCCGTCGACCTCCAGGGCCATGGCCACACCGCCGACACCGACCGACCCGTGACGCTTGCCAACTTCGCCGCCGACGTGGTCGGTCTCCTCGATCACCTGGGCATCGACCGGGCCGATCTGTTCGGGTTCAGCCTCGGGAGCCTGGTGTCGATCGAGATGGCGGTCACGTACCCGGCGCGGGTCGGTCGGCTCGTGCTCGCCTCGGGTCACATCCGCGCCGACGGGTATCACCCCGAGATCCAGGACCCTGCGCAGACCTCGCCTCTGCTTCCGACCGAGGTGGACTTCGAGGCGATGCGGGTGGCGTACGAGGCGGTAGCGCCTGACCCCGAGCACTTCTTCCCGTTCCTGGAGAAGCTGCAGCCCGTGGTGTCGGAGTTCGTGGGCTGGTCGGACGCTGCGATCGGTGGCATCGGCGGGCCGACGCTGCTCATCGTCGGTGACCAGGACTTCGTGCGCTTGGAGCACGCCGCGCTGATGCTCGAGCTTTTTCCCGATGCCAAGCTAGCGGTGTTGCCCGGCACGACCCACATGCAGGTGATTCGGCGTACTGAGGCCCTGCTCGCGCTCGTCGAGCCCTTCCTCGACGGGAGGCCGTGAACAGCCGCGTCGGCCGTGCCCGTTCCGTGCGCTGACGGACGGGGCACCCGCTCGGGACTGTCGGTTGGCCAAGGCTTGCGTTGCCGCCTCAGGTTGAGCCGGGCCACGGGGAACATCAAGACGGCAACCGTTGGAACGTGAGGCGACCACGATTCGCCTCAGCGGACGATGGCCAGACCGCGCCCGATTCGGCGTTCCGCGCCACGCCGATGCGCACCGAACGACGCGACCGAACGACGACGCATCGGCACAACCAGGCAACACGGAACGGCACGTTGGGTGCACGGGGTGACCTGAACGGACCGACGGCTAATCCCTCCTCGCCGCCGCGCGGGATAGGGGATATCCGGTCACCGTCGTCGAGGAGGCCTGGTAGCCAGGTGCGGTGGTCGATCGCCAGTTCTCCGATGCCGGTCTCGCCGCCTTGTACGACCTGCTCAACCCGTGGGAGCGACGGGGTGACTTCGGCTTTTACCTTCCACTGGTGATGTCGGCGGAGGCCGTGCTCGACGTCGGCTGCGGGACGGGTGCGCTGCTGCACAAGGCCCGGGACGCCGGTCACACCGGGCGGCTGTGCGGGCTCGACCCTGCTGGCGGGATGCTCGAGCAGGCGAGGAAGCGGTCGGATATCGACTGGATCCTCGGTGACCTTGCTTCCGTCGGTTGGGATCGACAGTTCGACCTGGTCGTCATGACGGGCCATGCATTCCAGGTGCTCGTCGAGGACGACGAGTTGCGAGGCTCGCTCGCCGCGATTCGGTCGGCCCTCACCGAGGACGGCCGCTTCGCGTTTGAGACCCGTAACCCGCTGGTGCGCGCATGGGAGCAGTGGACTCCCGCCAACGCGGTCGAAGCCACCGACGCCTCCGGAGCCGTCGTGCGGATGGAGCACGAAGTCGAGACACCGGTCGATGGGGACATCGTCCGTTTCACCACGACGTTCACGAGTCCGAGCTGGGATCGGCCGCAGGTGAGCCGCAGCACTTTGAGGTTCCTTGACGCGGATTCGCTGTCCTCGTTCCTGTCCGGTGCCGGCATGGCAATCGAGGAGCAGTTCGCGGACTGGACCCGGCACCCGCTGACCGACACGAGCCCCGAGATCATCACCATCGCTCGACGAGGTTGAAACCACAGAGGCGCACCCCGAACGGCACGCACGGCGCGGCGTAGTGCGATCTGATGACATTACGCGCCCGTCGGCGGTGGTGCAGCTGCTACGCCTGTCGCCGTGAGGGTTCTCATCACGGGTAGCTCGGGGCATCTCGGCGAGGCACTGGTCCGCGTTCTTGCTTCCGAGGGATTCGATGTCGTCGGGGTCGACACGGTCGGGTCCTCGTACACGAGCGTGGACGGATCGATCCTCGACCGAGCGTGCGTGCGGCGCTGCGTGGAGGGCGTGGACGCGATCCTCCACGC
>JBOGFI010000124.1:0-3546 GCA_050743365.1 Acidimicrobiia bacterium
GCCGGCCTCGCCGAGGAGGGGCCCAAGATCGGCGACCGGCGGCCGGCGCCGCGCCAGCCGAAGGCGCTCGCCGGCGACCGTCCCAAGATCGGCGACACCCGCCCGGCGCGGCAGCCCGTCGACGAACCCGACCGCACGGGCACCCCCCGGCGCCGCCGGCGTGGCGGCCGGGGACGCAACCGGGGGCCCCGACCGGGAGGAGGGGCACCCTCCGAGGTCGTGCAGGCGGATCTCGGCGTCGGCGACGCCGCCCAGGCCGTCGACATCGACGACGACGTGCTCGAGCGGCGGCGGGGCGTCACCCGCAAGGGCCGGCCCGCCGGTCGGTACCTCATGTGCGTGCACGTCCACCCGGGCAGCGGCACCACTCACATCGCCGTGCTCGAGGGGCGCAGCCTGGTGGAGCACTACATGGGCACGACCACCGACGACGACACGTCGATCGACGGCAACATCTACCTCGGTCGGGTCCAGAACGTGCTGCCCGGCATGGAGGCGGCGTTCATCGACATCGGCACACCCAAGAACGGCGTCCTGTACCGGGGTGACGTGTCGTTCGACCCCGCCGATGTCGAGGAGAGCCACCCCCGCATCGAGCGTCTCCTCAAGAACGGGCAGACCGTGATCGTGCAGGTGACCAAGAACCCCATCGGCGCCAAGGGGGCGCGCCTCACGCAGGAGGTGAGCCTGGCCGGGCGGTTCGTGGTGATGGTGCCGGGTGAGCCCGAGACGTACGGCATCTCGAAACGCCTTCCCGACGACGAGCGACGCCGGTTGCGACGTGTGCTCGACGGGCTCCGGCCGCCCGACGCGGGCCTGATCGTGCGCACGGCCGCCGAAGGCGCCACCGTCGACGAGCTCGAGCGTGACATCGCACGACTGCGTTCCCAATGGGAGCAGATCTCGGAGCTCGCCGACCACTCGAAGTCGGCGCGGCTGCTGTACAAGGAGCCACCGCTGGTCGTGCGCGTCATCCGCGAGGAGTTCACCAAGGAGTACCGGGGGGTCGTCATCGACGACCGCCCGCTCTACGAGGACGTTCGCGGGTACGTCGAGGCGATCGCACCCGAGCTCGCCGAGCGGGTCGAGCTCTACGACGAGGCCGAGGAGGGACTTCCTCTCTACGAGCGCTTCCACGTGCACGAGCAGCTTCTGAAGGCGCTCGACCGCAAGGTCTGGCTGCCGTCGGGCGGGTCGATCGTCATCGAGCGCACCGAGGCCCTTACCGTGATCGACGTCAACACCGGCAGGAACGTCGGGAGGTCGAACCTCGAGGAGACCGTCTTCCGCAACAACCTCGAGGCGGCCGACGAGGTCGCCCGGCAGCTCCGCCTGCGCGACATCGGCGGCATCATCGTCATCGACTTCATCGACATGGAGATCAAGAAGAACCGAGAGGAGGTCATGCGCGCCTTTCGGGACGCGCTTGCGCGCGACAAGACCCGGACCCAGGTCTTCGAGATCTCCGAGCTCGGCCTGGTGGAGATGACCCGGAAGCGCATCTCCGAGGGCCTGGTCGAGACGTTCACCAGCACGTGCCCCACCTGCAACGGCCGGGGCATCCTCCTCGACGAGTCCCAGCTGGAGGGGATGCAGTAGAGTCCACGGTTCCTGGGCGATCCCCACCCCTTCCAACGCGCACGTCCGGAGCCATGTACGCAGTCATCCGCAGCGGCGGCAAGCAGTACCGGGTCGAGGAGGGTCAGCTGCTCGAGGTGGAGCGGCTCGGGGTCGACGCCGGGGGCGACCTCGAGCTGACACCCGTCCTCCTCGTCGACGGCAACAAGGTCCTGGCGACGCCGGCGCAGCTCGGCGCGGCCACTGTGAGCGCGCGGGTGGTGGAGCCGAGGGCGGCCGGGCCCAGGATCACCGGGTTCACCTACAAGTCGAAGTCGAACCAGCGCCGGCGCTGGGGTCACCGCCAGCGCTACTCGGTGATCGAGATCACGTCGATCGCGGCCGGCGGGGCCACGAAGACGAGCGGCGCGACCAAGAGCGCACCCGCCAAGAGGGCCCCGGCCAAGAAGGCCCCGGCGAAGAAGACGACCGCCAAGAAGGCCCCGGCCAAGAAGACGATCACCAAGAAGACGCCCACGCAGAAGGGAAGCGGCTGATGTCGAAGAAGAAGGGCGCGGCCTCCTCCCGCAACGGGCGCGACTCCGCGGCGCAGCGGCTCGGGGTCAAGATCCACAGCGGCACGCCGGTGCGGGCGGGGACGATCATCGTGCGCCAGCGCGGCACGCGCTTCCATCCCGGTGACAACGTCGGTCGGGGCGGCGACGACACCCTCTTCGCCACCGCCGACGGCGTCGTGCAGTTCGGCCACCGCAAGGGTCGCAAGCTCGTCGACGTCGTGCAGGGCTAGGGCGAGGGCAGGGCCGACCCACCGACTGCCGGCCGCCCATGGAGTGGGAGCCGCCCGGGCCGGGCCAGTGGAGCATGCTGTCCGACCACTTCGTCGGGTCGCTCACGCCCGCGTACCGGGCGGTCTTTCGCGACACGTTCACTGGCGGACTGCGGACGACGTACGCGCGGTACGGCGTGCCCGTCGACCACATCGACGTCAAGTGGGTCAACGGCCACCTGTACCTGCGTCCGGTCGGGCTGGTCGCGACCACCCGCACCCGTCCGCCGCCGACCCCGGTGGTATGGCTGTTGTGCCGTCTTCACCCCGCCTTCCGCCGGCGCACCGCGGCCGCCCGGGCGGCGCTGGCCGAGCGGCCGTGGCGCGGCGAGACGCGCCGTTGGTACGAGGAGCAACGCTCGGCGTGGGAGCGCCGCAACTGTGCGCTCCAGGCGGAGGTACCCGAGAGCCTCTCCGACGATGCGCTCGGCGCCCACCTCCACCGGGCCGTGGCCAACTGGCGCGACGGCTACCGGCTGCATTTCGAGCTGCACGGACCAGATCTCGTCCCGCTCGGGCTGTTGCTGGCACGGGGCGAGGACTGGGGGCTGGCAAGAGCCGAGGTGCTCGACGCGCTCCGCGGATCGTCACCGGCTTCGACCGGTGGCTCGCCGGCGCTGGCCGAGCTGCGCGCGCTCGTAACCGCTTCGGGTGAGCGCCCATCGTCGCTCGACGACGTCCGCGCCATCGGGCCGGGGGCGGCGGCCCTCCTCGAGCGATACCTCGACGATCTCGGTTGGCGGATGACCAGCAGCTACGACCTCGACGGGCGCGCCCTGGTCGAGCTGCCCTCGCTGGTGCTCGCCTCGATCACCACCGCCGGCGAGGCCGACCCCTCCGACAGCGGGGACGCCACGCCGCTGCGGGCGCGCGTCCCCGAGCCCGACCGCGCCGAGTTCGACCGGCTGCTCGACGACGCCCGGCTCACCTACGGGCTCCGTGACGACAACAGCATGCTCACCGCCGCCTGGCCGGTAGGGCTCGTGCGCAGAGCGCTGCTCGAGGCCGGGCGCCGGCTCGCGACGCGCGGCGCGCTGCACGACGCCGACCACGTCTTCGAGCTGCTCGTCGACGAGGTCACCGATCTGCTCGGCGGCCGGTCGGGGCTGTCGGCGTCGGAGGCGGCGCACCGGGCCGAGGAG
>JBOGFI010000125.1:0-6413 GCA_050743365.1 Acidimicrobiia bacterium
CCGCAACGCGGCGCGGTCGCCGGACCCCGGGATGCGGGCCAGCACCGGCGCGTCGGTCAGGAGCTCGACCGCCTCGCGCGCCCGTCCGGCCGGCAGTCGGCCGGCGAGCACGCCGGCGAGTGCGGCGAGCTCGGCCGTCACGATCAGGGTGATCAGGAACGCCAGCAGAGCGTTGCGCGCGGGTGCAGGCTCGGCAGGGCCACTCGGCGTTCGGGCCGGCGAGACGATCTCGATCGCGTTCCGGCCCCGAGCGGTGGCGTTGAGCGCGTTCACGACGCTGTGCGCGAGCCGGCGGGCGGCATCGGCGGACGGTCCCTCGGCCCGTATGGTCACGAAGCCCGCGGCCCCGGTGTCGGCCGAGACCCGTCCCCGGGCGGTGGACAGCCCGATCTCGAGCCCGGAGCGGTCGATGGCGTCTCGGAGGACCTTGGTCGTCGACGCCAGGGCCGCGAGGCGCTCGGAGACGACGTCGACCTCGTCGGCGGTGATCTCGCCGCCCCTGACCGCCGGGCTCGGGAGCGCGTCGATCGTCGCCTTCGATTGGTAGACGTCCGACTGCGTCGCGCTCCACCCGTACGTGATCAGGGCAACGGCGAAGGCGACAACCAGGATCAGCCATCGGCTCTGCCACATGAGCCGGAAGTGCTCGGCGAGATCCATGGCCCGCCGAGGGTACCGTACGGCACTCCGACCGGCGGAGCCTGCGAGCGGCATGTGCTGGAATCGCGTGCGGATGTCACGCAGACGCGCGCGCTCATCACCCACCCGCAGCCCCGGCTGCTGCCACCGCGTCAGTGTCAATGGCGCGTAGCCCGTCGGTACCCGGGCCCTCGGGGTCGATCGACTCGCGGCCGAGGTTCGTCGCTCCGACCGACGCGCGTCAGAGCACCCTGTTCGTCCTCACGGCCGTCCTGGTGGGTGATGTGGTGCTCGCGGTCGCGCTGCGCACACGTGGCCTCCTGTCCCTTCTGCTCGCGCTGGTCCCGCTCCCCCTGGTCGCCGTGCTGGGCCTCGCACTCCTCCGCCGGCCACAGCGCGGCGTGCTCGTGCTGGCAGCGCTGCTGCCCTTCGACGGGCTGCACCAGCTCGTGCCGTTCCCGTCGGGGTGGAAGGAGGCGCTCGTCGTGCTCACCCTGACGGCGACCTTCGTGGCTCCTCCCGAAGCGCGGGGCACGCCGGGGCGCAAGCCGCCGAGCTGGTGGGTGCCAACTGCAGGCCTGCTCGCGCTCGCGCTGACCTCGGCGGTCGCGGTCAGCGCGACCCGCGGGCTGGTCGGGCTCAAGATCGGGTTCTTCTACGTACTGGTGGCCGTGATCGTCTGGCGCTGCCCGTTCAGCGCGCGCGAACGGGACCGGCTGGTGACCATCCTGATGGTTGCGGGCTTCGTCACCGCCGTGATCGGGGTCGTCCAGCAGGTCCTGGGGCCGGAACGGCTCGTCGAGTTGGGCTGGGAGTACAACACCAATGTCCGCTTTGCCGGCGGCTATCTCCGCTCGTTCTCGACCTTCGACACCAACTTCGGGTTCGCGCTGTTCCTGATGATGGTGGTCCTCGTCGGCGTGCCGAGCGCGCTGCACGATCTCCGGCGCCCGAGGAACGTGCTGTTCCTACTCGTCCTCCCCGTCCTCGGCATGGCCCTCGCCTTCACGGTCACGCGTGCCGCCTGGCTGGGCCTGACCGTGGGCCTCGGCTATCTGGCGATCACCCGACTCCCCCCTCTGCGGACCGTGCTCGTCCACGGGATCGTGCTCGGGACGGTGGCGCTGCTCGTGGCCGGCGGCTACTCGTCGGCATTCCTGTCACAAGCCAGCTCCGATGAGCGCTTCGACCTCTGGCGGCAGAACGTCGGGCAGCTCGCCGACCACCCGCTCGGGGTCGGTGTCGGGGCCAGCGGCAGCGCGGCCGAGAAAGTGCAGGAGCTCACCGGAGGGGGCGACGAGGTCTTCCAGCCCGACAACTACTACTTCAAGACCGCGCTGGAGCTCGGGGTGCTCGGTCTCTGGCTCCTGCTCGTGCTGCTGGTGACGGCGTTCGCGGCTGCGCACGTCGCCGGGGGCGACTCGAGCGGCGCCGACGCCGCCCTGGCGTCCGGGGTCGCGGCCTTGGTGCTCGCGACCGCAGCCGTCTCCACCGTCGCCACGTATCTCGAGGTCTTCCCCATGGATGCCTACTTCTGGCTGCTCCTCGGGGTTGTCGCGGCGTGCGAGCCCGAGTCACGCTGAGCGCTCTCGCCCTCCGGCCGGGTGGGAGCGGAGTGCAGACGTACATCCGGGAGCTGCTCCGGGCGCTGCCGGCCGCCGTCGACGCCGAGCTGACGGCCACCGTGCAGCGCGATGCCGTGAGCGAGCTACCCGCCGGGGTGTCGGCACGAACGTATCCGGTCGCCGACGGGATCCGCCGGGTCTCGGCGGCGCTGCGGTCCGTCGGTGACGCCGATCTCGTACACGGCCTCGATGCCACGCTGCCCGCGCGCGTGCGCGTGCCCTCGGTCGTCACCGTCCACGACCTGGCGGTGTTCGACATCCCGTGGGCGTTCAGCCGCCGGCGCGCCCTGGGAAGACGGCTCTTGCTCCGGCACGCGGCGCGCGCCGCCGATGCTCTCATCGCCGTGTCGCCGTTCACCGCTGAGCGGCTGCGCGCCTGCTTGGGCCGTGACGCGTTCGTGATCCCGGAGGCGCCGGCGTCCGGGTGCGTGCCGGCGACGGCGGAGGCGATCGACGGGGTCCGGGACAAGTACGAGCTCGCCGAGCGGTTCGTGCTCCATGTCGGAAACATCGATCCTCGCAAGGATCTCGGCGGGCTGTCGGCGGCGTGCGCCCGGGCGGGGGTGCCCCTGGTGCTGGCCGGCGTCCCCTCGCGGTCGTCGGCGACCGATGGGCTCCGGGCCCAGCTGCTCGGCTACGTGCCCCCTGCCGATCTCAACGCGCTGTACGGTGCCGCCACCATGGTGGCGTACCCGTCGCGCTACGAGGGCTTCGGGCTGCCCCCTCTCGAGGCGATGGCGTGTGGGGCGCCCGTGGTGGCCGCGCGCGTCGCCTCGCTGCCCGAGCTGGTCGGTGACGCCGCCCTGCTTGTCACGCCGGGCGACACGGGCGAGCTCGCCGCCGCGATCGCGGACCTCGTCGCCGATGAGGGTCACCGGCGCGAGCTGGCGGGCGCAGGGATGGCCCGCGCCCGTCGGTTCAGCTGGGATCACACCGCCGCGCTCACCGCCCGCGTCTACCGCGATCTGGGCGTGAGCGTCTGAGGCCATGCGCCGGCACGGGGTGCGAGCAACCAATCGACGTCGGAGATCGCGGGCTGCGGCTGAGCCCACGGTCGGGGGTCGCGGCGCGGGTCGCCGGGCCCTCGGGCGCGTGGTCGATGCCGTCCGGAGGTCCCAGGCGGCGCCGCTGCTCCGGTCCCGTCCCGTCCGCTACCTCCGGAAGAGGCTCGTGGGGATGCGCGAGCGCGAGGTGCTCTCGGCGCTGGGGGCGCTCGAGGCGGCCGGCGTGCGTGCCTGGGTCGCCGGCGGCTGGGGTATCGACGCGCTCGTCGGACGGCGCACGCGCCTGCATACCGACCTCGACCTCGTGCTGGACGCCGCGGCCGACCCCGTGCCTCCGGCCCTCGAGGCGCTGGCGGCGCTCGGGATCCGCTACGTGGACGAGGACGCGGTCGGCGGCCCGTGGTTCCCCGTCCTCGTGAAGGTGACCGACCGGGCCGGTCGAATGGTCGATCTGCTGCCGATGGAGCGCGGGGCCCTTCCACCCGACGCGTTCGCGACGGGCACGATCGGAGGCCGAGCCGTCGGATGCCTCTCGCCCAGCCTCCAGCTCGCCTTCCACCGCGGCTACCACCTGTCCCGAGCGGTACGCCGCGACGTCGCGCGACTACGCACCCGGTTTGGGCTGGTGGCGCCGCCGCCGCCTCCCGGCCCCATCGAGCGGATTTGGCGCCGGGCCCTGTGGCGCGGGCGCCGGCTCCGCCGACGCGTGCGACGCGAGCCCCACCCGAGCGTGAGCAGCCTGGTGATCCCGGTGCCCGCCGCCGATCCGGTCGTCCCACGCTGGCGGGAGCGCTCGGAGGCGGCGCGGACCGGCATCCCGAGCCATATCACCGTGCTGTACCCGTTCATCCCGCCCGACGCCATCGACGACGCCGTGGAGCGCGCCATCGCCTCGATCCTCGCCGGCTTTGCGCCGTTCCGCTTCCGCCTCGACCGCGTCGAGCGGTTCCCGGGCGCGCTCTACCTCGCGCCCGAGCCCGTCGAACCCTTCGTGGCGCTGACCGAGGCGCTGTGGGCGCACTGGCCCGAGCACCCGCCGTACGACGGCGCCTACGACACGGTGATCCCGCACCTCACCGTCTTCGACGGCGAGGAGCCGCCCGGCGTCGCGGAGGTGATCGAGGGAGCACTCCCGATCGAGGAAGAGGCACGCGAGATGTGGCTCATGGTGGAGGGAGCCGACGGCCGGTGGACCACCCGGCGCCGGTTTCCGCTCACGGGCTGACGAGTCGCAGCCTCAGGCGGGCGGCTCCATCGATTGATCGCCCGGCGAGCCGGGGGCGGGATCGGTCACGTCGAAGCGGGCGTTGCGCACGAGGGCTCGCAGCCCCCCCGGGCCGTCCACTCGGAGCAGGTGGAGCGATCCGAGGAACACGACCGCGGCGGTGCCGGTGGCCACGGGCCAGGGGAAGGAGGTGACGACGGCGACGTAGGCGGCGGCCATCGCCACACCTGCGACTGCCCCCCGCACGATCGCCGGCCACGGGACGCTCAGCACGCCGGGGGTGCGGCGCACCGCGCCGATCAGGAGGACCGCCACGGCCACCTCGGTGATCACGGTCGCGACCGCGGAGCCATTGAACGAGTACGCCGGAATGAGGATCAGGTTCAGCCCGACGTTGAGGACGAGCCCGAGGAGCCCCGCCACCGCGTACGGCCGGTTGCGACCGACCGCGATCAGGATCACGAACGAGAGGTAGGACAGGAACTGGATCACGCCGCCCGCGACGAGCAGCCGCGCCGCGTCGGTCGACAGTTCGTAGCGGGAGCCGTACAGGAGCTCGATGAGGGGCCGGGCGACGAGCGCGAATCCGACACCGATGGCCACGCCGGCGACGGTGAGGAGCACGAGCGCCTGCCGCACGTGGCGCCGGAGCGAGGAGACGTCGTTCGGCCACGCCGCCACCATCAGCGTGATCACAGGGGTGAGGAGGGCTTGGGGAACGAAGATGGCGAGGTCGGCGAACTTGTAGCCGATCGTGTACTTGCCCACCGCTCGGGCGGAGTCGAGGGCCTCCAGCATCACGATGTCGACGCGGTAGTAGATGTGGACGAGGGCGGCGCCGATCGCCAGCGGCACCGCCTCCTTGAGCCATACCCACCAGCGTGAGGTGTCGGGCTGCAGGCGGAAACCCATGCCTCCACGGTGCAGCGCCCACAGCCGCCAGCCCAACACCGCGATCTGCCCGGCGGTAGCGGTGAGGGCGAACAGCACGACGCTCCCGCGGTCGGTGACGGCGATCGCGAGCACGAGCGCGAGCTGCACGAGGGCACCCACCACCGTGCCCACGGCGAAGGGCCGGAGCCACAACCGCGCCTGGAACCAGACGATGAAGCCGTTCGCCGGCGCGATGAAGAAGAAGCCCAACGCCGCGACCACCGTGGCCCAGAGGATCTTGGGTTCGTAGCCGCCTCCGACCACGATGCCCACCGCGACGACGAAGGACGTCAGGCCCACGACGAGGCGGAGGCAGATGTACGAGCCGACGAGGCGCCCTGCGTCGGCGCCGGCGTCGAGCACCTCCCGCAGCACGACCCGGCCGATCTGCAGGTCGACGACGAAGCCGATGATTCCGAGGAGGCCGAACACGAAGGAGTAGCGGCCCCAATCGGACGGTGACAGCGCCCGGACGATGACGACCGTGCCCGTCCAACCGGCGGCGGCCACGAAGACCCGCGCCACGTACAGATAGGTGGCGCCCGACCGCACTCCTTGGCCGGACGGCGCCGCGCCACCGGAATCAACCGGCGGGCTCAACCGGCCTCCCGTGGCTCGACGATCGGTGTGGGACACGGGCCGGTTTCCCCCGACGCCTGAGGACGACCACGTATCCTAGCTAGCGGGGGCCACGCTCCAACGCGTCACGCGTTCGAACGCGAAGGACAGACCATCGCGATGAAAGGAGAGCCGCGCGCCAACGGCGGTGCAACGAAGCGCGTGCTCGCGGTCAACCCGACCGGGCTCGCGTCGGGCGCCGAGACGGTGCTGGTGCGCCTGCTTCGAGCCGCACGCGGCCGAGGCTGGCAAGTGGCCGCGGCGATACCCGACGGCGAGCTCGGTGACCAGCTCTCGCGCGAGGGCTTCGCGCGCGTCCGGATCCCGGACCTCAAGCTCCCCGGCGGCCGGCAGCCGGCGGGGCTGGCG
>JBOGFI010000126.1:0-5836 GCA_050743365.1 Acidimicrobiia bacterium
CTCCGCCGCCGCCTGCCTGCCCCGACGGGGCCCGGGCCGGGGTGGGCATGGCCGCGGTGCGGTCGGCGTCCCGTTCCCGCGCCGCCCGAGTGGCGGTGACCGGCGCCGGCCGCACCTGGGCCGGCACCTTGAGCGCCCGGCCGCACTGCTCGCACCGGAACGTCGGCGCGTCAGGCAGCGCGGAGACGGGGTGCTTGTTGCCGCACGCCGGGCACTGGAGCGCCTTCGCCATCAGATCGCTTCGGTCAACCAGCGTCGTCGCGGGCAGAGACGCTCGTCCGGACGAAGGCGTCGAGCGCGTCGGCGGCGCGACCCTCGTCGATTGAGACCCGGGCCTGCTCCACGCCGGCGGCGAGGTCGGACGCGACGCCCGACGCCACCAGGGCGGCGGCGGCGTTGAGCGTCACGACGTCGCGGGGCCCGCCCGGCTCGCCGCCGAGCACCCGCTTGGCAACCTCGGCGTTGGTGGCGGCGTCGCCGCCCACGAGGTCGGCGGGCTCGGCCCGAGCGAAGCCGTAGTCGGAGGGATCGAGGACGTAGCTACGGACGCTGCCGCCCTCGTCGAGCTCGTGGACGGTCGACACCGTCGTCGTCGTGAGCTCGTCGAGGCCGTCGTCGCCGCAGAACACCAACGCCCGCTCGCTCCCGAGCTCGACGAGCGCACCGGCCATCCGCTCCGCCATGCCCGGGTCGGACACCCCGAGCACCTGACGCCGGACCCGGGCCGGGTTGGCGAGGGGGCCGAGGAAGTTGAACGTGGTCGCCACGCCGAGCTCACGACGGGACGGGCCCGCGAACCGCAGCGCGGGGTGGAACTTCTGAGCGAAGCAGAAGCCGATGCCGGCCTCCTCCACGCATCGGGCCACCCCCGCCGGGCCGAGGTCGATCACGACGCCCAGCGCCTCCAGCAGGTCGGCCGACCCGCACGCCGACGACGCCGCCCGGTTCCCGTGCTTGGCGACCCGCACCCCGGCGCCGGCCACCACCAGCGCCGCCAGCGTCGAGACGTTGATGGTGTGGGAGCGGTCGCCGCCCGTCCCGCAGGTGTCGACCACGGGCCCGTCGTCGGGGAGCTCGACGCGCTCCGAGAACGCGAGCATGGTGCGCACCAGCGCCGCGAGCTCGGGCACGGTCTCGCCCTTCGACCGCAGCGCCACCGCGAACCCGGCGATCTGGGCGTCGGTGGCCTGTCCGTCGAGGATGGCCGCCATCGCCTGCTCGACCAGCTCCGGCGGCAGGTCCTCGCGCCGCACCAACCGGCCGATCACGTCGGGCCAGAGGGCGGGGGAGGTCTGGCCTCGTCCGACCACGACTAGTCCCACCAGAGGTCGCGGTCGAGCACGCCGCGGCTGATGAGCCCGAGCTGCACCTGCGAGGTGCCTTCGACGATCGTGAGCTGCTTCGCGTCGCGGTAGTAGAGCTCGAGGGGGTGGTCCTTCATGTAGCCGGCCGCCCCGAGCATCTGGAGCGCCTCGCCCGACACCTTGACCGCCAGCTCGGTGGCGTAGTACTTCGCCATGGAGAGGAACGGCACCCATTCCTTGGTGAACTGGCCCCGGTCGGCCATCCACGCCGCCCGATAGGTGAGCAGCCGAGCCGCCTCGATCTCGGTGGCGAGGTCGGCGATCTTCCACTGGATGCCCTGAAAGTCGGCGATCGTCTGCCCGAACGCCTCACGTTGCTTCACGTAGTCGACCGCGTACATGAGCGCACCCTCGGCCAGGCCGATGCCCCGGGCCGCCACGATGGGCCGCATCGAGTTCAGGCCGAGCATGGCGAGCCGGAACCCGCCGATCTCGCCGACCACGTTCTCGGCCGGGACACGCACGCTGTCGAGCACCAGCTCGCCGGTGTCGACACCCTTGACGCCCATCTTGCGGTCGATGCGGCCGATCTGCACTCCCGGCCACGACCGTTCGACGACGAAGGCGCTGACGCTGTCGTGGGCGCGGGAGTCGGCCGGGCCGGTCTTGGCGAACACGCAGTACCAGTCGGCCTGGCGGACACCCGACATCCAGCACTTCGTGCCCGTGAGCACCCAGTCGGAGCCGTCGGGCACCGCCTTGGTGCGCATGCCCATCACGTCGCTGCCGGCCTGGGCCTCCGAGAGCCCGAAGGCGGCCCGGGCCTCACCGGTGGCGACCGGCCGCACGTAGCGCCGGTTCTGCTCGTCGCTGCCGGCGATCATCACCGGCCCCGTGGGCAGCCGGGTGAGCAGGAGCATGAGGGCGGCGGCGTTCGAGTACTTCGCCACCTCCTCGATGGCGATCGCGAGTCCGAGAATCCCGGCGCCGGACCCGCCCAATTCCTCGGGGACGCACAGGCCCGTCAGACCGGTGCTGACAAACAGCTCGAAGAGGTCGTCGGGGTACTCCTCGGTCTCGTCGATCTCGCGCGCCCGGGGCGCCACCCGCTCCTGCGCCAGCTTCCGCACGCTGGCCTGGAGGTCGACGAGCTCCGGGGGGAGGTCGAAGTTCACCCGAGCGAGCCTACCGGGGCGCCCCCGCCCCTCCCCGGAGCAGACCGGAAGTGGATCAGGCGGTCTTGCGGCGCCGGCGGAGCACGCGGCGCCGTTCGCGCTCGGTCAGCCCGCCCCACACGCCGTGCTTCTCCCGGGACGCGAGGGCGTACTCGAGGCAGGCCTCCCGGACGGGGCAGAGCGCGCAGATCTCCTTGGCCTCCGCGGCGTCGTCGTCGTCGGAGACCGGGTAGAAGACCTCGGGGTCGATGCCTCGACACCGGGCCAGTTGGCGCCAGGAGAGGTTCATCAGGCGTGCACCCTGAACACGAGTTGCCCCCCACCGGCACACCGCCGGCGGGAATGGTTCAACCATCCTTGATTCGACCAATATTCCCCTCAGCCTGAGCGGAAAACTTCCAGGCGCGTGGGCCGGTCGGAGCGGGCCCCGAGCGCCCGGGAGGCGGTTTCGTAGGATCGGGGCGTGACCTCCGAGCCCTCGTCGCACCCCCGCGGCCAGCGCGTCGTCATCGCCGCCGCCGTCGCGACGACGCTCCCGGGCCTCGCGCTCCGGGTGTCGGGCTCGCACCCGGTCGAGTGGCTGGGGGCGGTCCTGTTCGGGCTGGCGATCGTGGGGGCGGCGTTCCTGCTGGCGTGGGCGGCGGAGGCGGTGCAGCTCGACGTCTCGCAGGGCCTCGCCCTCGCCCTGCTGGCGCTCATCGCCGTCCTGCCCGAGTACGCGGTCGACTTCGTCTTCACGTGGAAGGCGGGCGAGGACCCCGACGAGTTCGCCCCCCTCGCCCTGGCCAACATGACCGGCGCCAACCGGCTCCTCATCGGGGTGGGGTGGTCGATGGTGGTGCTGCTGGCGGCGTACCGGCTCCGCAAGGCGGCCTCCGAGGGACGCTCCCGGGGGCCCGTCAACACCGACATCTCGCTGGAGCGTTCGCACGCCATCGAGATCGCGTTCCTCGCCGTGGCCACCCTCTACTCGCTGACGCTGCCGCTCAAGCGCACGCTGACGCTCGTCGACACCGCCGTGCTCGTCACCGTGTTCGTGCTCTACGTCGTGCGGATCAGCCGGGCCCCGGCCGAGGAACCGCACCTGGTCGGGCCGGCCCAGTTGGTGGGCAGCCTCCCGGTCCGGCAGCGGCGGATGGCGATCGCGGTGATGTTCCTGTTCGCGGCGGGCGTGATCCTGGCATGCGCCGAGCCGTTCGCCGACGCGCTGGTGACCGCGGGCGAGGAGCTCGGCATCAGCACCTTCCTACTGGTGCAGTGGGTCGCACCGCTCGCGTCGGAGGCGCCCGAGCTCCTCGTGGCCGGCCTGTTCGCCTGGCGGCTCAACACGAACGCTGCGCTCGGCGCGCTGGTGTCGTCGAAGGTGAACCAGTGGACGCTGCTGGTCGGGACTCTGCCACTCGTGTTCGCCCTGTCGGCGGCGACGACTCACGGCCTGCCGATCGACGCGGTACAGCGCGAGGAGCTGTTCCTCACCGCCGCTCAGTCGGCGTTCGCGGTCGCGGTGCTGTCGAACCGCCGACTCGGAGTGCGCGAGGCTCTCACTCTGCTGGGGCTGTTCCTGGGCCAGTTCGTCATGAGCGGCGTGCTCCCGGATAACCTGCGCTCCTTCGAGCGGGTGGGCTTCGGCGTGGCCTACCTGGTACTCGCCGCCGGCACGCTCTACCAGCAGCGGCGTGCGCTCCCCCGTCTCGTGCACGACGGCTTCCGCACCGATGTCAACGAGCTCGTCCGCAACGACGACGTGCCGGCCGAGGAACCGATATGAGCGACGGCACCGCGAGCGCGATCGACCTGCGGGCCCTGGCACGCGGCGCCCTGGTGGGGCTGGCGATCATCGTGCCGGTCACGGTGCTGCGCGCCGTGCTCGACCGTGCCCTCGACGACTTCGACGACAGCGTCTGGAAGGGCGTGCTGTTCGTCGTCATCCTCGCCGCCTTCCTGGTGGCGGGCTGGTCGACGGGACGGCTCGCTCCGAGCGCGCCGCTGTCGAACGGTGCGCTCGCCGCGCTCGGCGCGATCGTCCTGTGGCTCCCGATCCGGCTGCTGATCTGGCTCGTCCGCGACGACTCGCGCGGCCTCGTGAGCGGCGAGGACGCCGCGCTCAGCCCCGGGCAGCTGCTCGGCACCGCCGCGTTCGCCGCTGCGCTCGGGATGGTGGGCGGGATGCTCGGGGCGCGCCGCGCGCAGGCGGGGCACACCGAAGCCTGAGCGGCTGAAGCCCGGGCGACCGGGCCCCATTCGGCGCGACAATGGGGGGCGGTGGCGAGCCGGCCGGGCGGCCGCGTGCCGGCTACCTCGAGAGAGGCGGACCGGTCCGAGGAACGTCCGGACTCCGCAGGGCAGGGTGCTGGGTAACACCCAGTCGGGGCGACCCGCAGGAAAGTGCCACAGAGAGCAGACCGCCGATGGCGGGGTGACCCGCACAGGCAAGGGTGAAACGGTGCGGTAAGAGCGCACCAGCGCCCGGGGCGACCCGGGCGGCTCGGCAAACCCCACCCGGAGCAAGGCCAAGCGTGGGAGGAGTGGCCCGCTCGATCTCCCCAGGTAGGCCGCACAGATGGATGGCCACCCCGGCGCTCCGGTGCCGGACAGAACCCCGCTTACAGGCCGGCTCACCGTCAATAACCCCTCACCACAGGTGGCCGTAGGTGTCGAGCGTCTCCTGGGCCGTCTTGTGCCCGAGGCTGCGCTGCACCACCTTCACCGACTCGCCGTGCCGGATGAGGAGCGAGGCGTAGCAATGGCGCAGGTCGTGAAAGGTCAGGCCGGGCCGGGCGCCCGATCGCCGGACGGCGGCCCGCCACACGTCGCCGAAGCGGTTGCGGCGGAGCGGCTCGCCGGCCGGCGTGGTGAAGACGAGCGCGCCGTGATCCGGTCGCGCCGTTGCCGGGAAGGCGGCGAGGTGGGACCTCATGACGGCGGCCACGCCGGCGGGCAGCGGGATGGTGCGGAAGCTGGCGACGGTCTTGGGCGGCGCGATGGCCGGCGGATGGCCGGCGCGCAGGACGACCTGGCGGTCGACCCGCAGCTCGCCCCGGCACAGGTCGAGGTTCGGGAGGACGACGCCGAACGCTTCTCCCTGGCGCAGGCCCGTCCCGGCCGTGAGCAGGACGAGGGCGCGGTAGCGCGGCGGCACGGCGTCGGCGATCGCCACCACGTCGCCGGTCGTCGCCGGCCGCACCTCGGCAGCCACCATCCGGGGCAGGCGGATGCCGACGCACGGCGACCGGGCGATCATGCGGGTCCCGCACGGCGGCGCCGAAGATGGCGGCCAGGTAGCGGTAGACGACCTCGACGGTCGCCGGAGGCTTGGCGGGCGGCGCCGGCCCGCCCCCGAGGCGGGCGGCGGTGGCG
>JBOGFI010000127.1:0-40507 GCA_050743365.1 Acidimicrobiia bacterium
GTCGCGGCCGCCGGCAAGACCGGCGGCGACGCGGCCTTCGTCGGCGCCGACCTCGCCGACGAGGAGGCCTGCGCCGCCCTCGTGGCCATGGCCGTCGAGCGGTTCGGCGGGCTCACCGTGCTGGTCAACAACGCCGCCGCCGGCACTGGTGGCGACGGGCCGGTCACCGACCTCGGCACGCGGTCCTGGGAGGCGATCGTGCGCGTCAACCTCACGGCGCCGATGTGGCTCTGCCGCGCCGCCATCCCGCACATGATCGAGGCCGGGCACGGCGCGATCGTGAACGTCTCCTCCCGCCAGGGCGAGCGGGCGAGCCCCGGCCTCGCCGCTTACATCGCAAGCAAGGGCGGGCTGAACGCGCTCACCCGGTCGCTCGCGGTCGACTACGCCGCGCACAACATCCGCTGCAACGCGATCAGCCCCGGCTACGTACTCAACGAGCGGCGCGACGCCGACCTGTCGGGCGAGCGGCGCGCCCGCCTCGAGGGCATGCACCTCACCCGGCTCGGCCAGGCGGCCGACGTGGCCCACGCCGCCGTGTACCTCGCCAGCCGCGAGTCGGAGTTCGTGACCGGCGTCAACCTGGCACTCGACGGCGGGAGCAGCGCGGCGCGCGGTCTCGTCCTCGGCTGATGCACCCCCGGATCTCGCTCAGCGCGATCTCCACGTACGAGTGGTCGCTCGACCAGGATCTCGCCTTCTACGCCGAGGCCGGTATCACCAACGTGGGGGTCTCGCTCGTGAAGCTCGAAGCCGCGGGGTGGGACGCGGGCGCGCGCCGGGTAATGGAGGCGGGTCTGCGGGTGACGAACCTCATCGGCCTCGGGCCGTTCCAGCTCGACGCGCCGGCGAAGTGGAGGCAGCAGCGCGACCGTGTGCACCGCGCCCTCGACGCCGCCGAGGCGGTCGGAGCCGAGTGTGTCGTGTTCACGACCGGGCCCGCGGGCCGGCTCGCGTGGGAGGAGGCCGCCGACGCCCTCGAAGCCGCGCTGGCACCGGCGCTTGAGGAGGCGCGGCGGCGCGGCATCGCGTTCGCGCTCGAGCACACGAACTCGCTGCGGGTCGACGTGGGCTTCGTGCACACACTTCGCGACGTGGTCGACCTGGCTCGTCGCCTCGGCACCGGCGTGTGTATGGAGATCAACGCGTGCTGGGCCGAGCGCGCCCTCGCCGACACGATCGGTGGCGGCGCCGACACCCTTCGGCTCGTGCAGGTCAGCGACTTCGCGGTGGGCACGCTGACGACGCCCGACCGCCTGGTACCCGGCGACGGCGACATCCCCATCGAGCGGATCCTCGGCCAGGTGCTCGCCGCCGGCTACGACGGCTGCTTCGACCTCGAGCTGATCGGGCCCCGGATCGCCGAGGAGGGCTACCCGAGCGCGGCTCGCCGCAGCATCGAGCGCCTGAGCGACATGCTGACCGCGCTCGACGCCTGACGGCGGCGCCCTGCGCGACAATCGCGTCCGTGATCGTCGACTGCGCGCTGTACCAGGACGGCGAGCGCCAGCCAGGCAGGCTCTCGCTCGACGACGTCCCCGCCGCCTGTCACCGCGACAACGCGTTCGTCTGGATCGGGCTCTACGAGCCGACCGAGCAGGAGTTCGACGCCGTCCGGCGCGAGTTCGAGCTCCACGAGCTCGCGGTGGAGGACGCCATCAACGCCCACCAGCGGCCGAAGTTCGAGATCTACGGTGAGTCCGTGCTGGCGGTGCTCAAGACCGCTCGCTACATCGACGAGACCGAGTCGGTCGAGATCGGCGAGATCGCCATGTTCGTGGGCAGGAGCTTCATCGTGGTCGTCCGCCACGGCCAGGCCAGCCCACTCGACGTGGTGCGTCGCCGGGTGGAGCGCCGTCCCGACCTGTTGCGCTGTGGCCCGGGAGCAGTGGCGCACGCCATCGTCGACAAGGTGGTCGACGACTACCTCCCGGTGATGACCGGGCTCGGCAACGACATCCAGGAGGTCGAGTTCGAGGTGTTCTCGGAAGCCGAAGAGAACCCGGTGGAACGCATCTACAAGCTCAAGCGGGAGGTGCTCGAGCTGCACCAGGCCACGGTTCCCCTGGTGCAGCCGCTCGAGCAGCTCGCGCACGGCTCGTACAGCGTGCACGCCGACCTGACGGAGTACTTCCGCGATGTGCACGACCACCTGCTGCGCGTGGTCGAGCAGATCACGACCGACCGCGACCTGCTCACCAGCGTGCTCGAGGCCAACCTCACGCGCGTGAGCGTGCGCCAGAACGAGGACATGCGCAAGATCTCGGCCTGGGTCGCGATCGCCGCCGTGCCCACGGCGATCGCTGGCATCTACGGGATGAACTTCGAGCACATGCCCGAGCTCACGTGGACGATCGGCTACCCCTCGGTGCTGGCTTTCATGCTGGTGGTCTGCGGGTTCATGTACCGGCAGTTCCGCCGCAGCGGCTGGCTCTGACAACCCCCCTGGTCGCATGTCACGGGCTGGCAGGCCTTTCGTCATCCCCGCCCGCGCTACCGTGCTCGCATCCCGCTTGACCTCGCCGCCCTCGTCGCGCCCGGTCACAGCGCGCTATTGACCGTGGAGGTGCAGCCCGGCGTCGTCGGCGAGCGGAGCCCGTTGCCGGAGCTGGCGCGGGCCGCCGCGGGCATGATCCCCAACATCGCCGCGCTGGCGCGCGCAGCGCGGGCGGCGGGCATCCCGGTGGTGCATTGCACGGCCGAGTCGCGCGCCGACGGACGGGGCGGGAACCGCAACGCTCGGCTCTTCGGCGCCATGCGCAAGCGGGGAGGCGCGGCCGTCTCGGGGTCGCAAGTCCACGAGGACATCGGGGTGGAGGCAACCGACCTCGTCCTTTCCCGGCTCCACGGGCTGTCCCCGATGACCGGCACCTCCGTCGACCCGGTGCTGCGCAACCTGGGCGTCACCACGATCGTCGGCACTGGAGTCTCCGTGAACGTCGCCATCATGGGGCTGGCGTTCGAGGCGGTGAACCTCGGCTACCAGCTGGTGCTGCCGCGCGACGCCACCGCCGGGGTCGGCGAGGAGTACGTCGACGCGGTGTACGAGCACACCCTCTCCCTGGTTGCCACGGTCACCGCCACGCGGGCGGTGCTCGACGTGTGGGAGGCGGCGTCTCTCAGCTGACCGCGCCGTGCTCGCGCAGGGCGGCCACCCGGCCGGCGTCGTAGCCGAGCACCTCCCGCAGCACCTCGTCGGTGTGCTCTCCGGCCGCCGGTGCCGGACCGGCGGGGGCCAGGGGCTCGGCGGTGCGGACCGGGGTCCCGAGAAGACGGAGCGGCCCCGCCTCGCGGTGCCGGTGCTCCACCAGATGGGTGCGGGCGCGGAACTGCGGGTCGTCGGGCAGCTCGGAGACCCGGTGGACGGGCCCGCCGGGCACGTCGGCCTCGATGAAGAGCTGCACCCATTCGGCCTGGGTGCGGGTCGCGAAGATCGCGGCCAGCTCGCGTCGCAGCGCGACGTCGCCGCGGGCGTGCTCTCCGAACTCGGCGCCCGCCTCGGGCCGCAGGAGGTCCTCGCGTCGCACCGCGCGACAGAACCGCTCGAAGAAGTGACGCTCGGAGGCCTGGAACAGGATGTGACGGGCGTCGGCGGTCGCGTAGTACTGGTACCGCACCGCCGAGTGCATCGTCTCCCCCGACTCACCGCCGGCGGCGGCGCCGCTGAGCAGCGGGTCGAGGCGGCCGGCGTTCCACGCCACCGCGGCGTCGGCCTGGGCGACGTCGATGTAGGCGCCCTCG
Organism: Acidimicrobiia bacterium; assembly: GCA_050743365.1. Classification (GTDB taxonomy): domain Bacteria; phylum Actinomycetota; class Acidimicrobiia; order IMCC26256; family JACDBD01; genus JBOGFI01. The sequence goes on from JBOGFI010000127.1 coordinate 3,742, forward strand.
CCGGTGGCGCGGGCGTGCAGCACCGCGGCCAGCACCCCCATGGCCGCGTACAGCGCACCGGCCTGGGTGCCGATGTCGGAGTATCGGCCCGGAATCGTCGGGAACCCGTCGTCGGTGGTCTCGGCAGCGGCGTGCCCGGCGTAGGCGTCGTAGGCCACGCCGTGGGTGGCCAGGTCGCGGTAGGGGCCGGTCTGGCCGAAGCCCGACAGGCTGCAGAACACGAGCGCCGGGTTCAGGCTCGCCAGCGCCTCGTACCCCAGGCCGCGCCGGGCCAGCGCCCCCGCCCGCAGCCCCTCGACCACCACCTCGCTCGCCCCGACGAGGTCACGGAACACCTCGGCGCCAGAGGGGCTGCGCAAATCGATGCCGATGCTGCGTTTGCCGCGGTTCCAGCGCAGGTGCAGGAACGAGAGCCCACCGGCTCGGGCGGCGCCGACCGACCGGGTGTAGTCGCCCCGGCCGGGCTCCTCGACCTTGATCACGTCGGCCCCGAGGTCGGCCAGGTGCATGCCGAGCATGTTGGGAGCGAGGAGCGACACCTCCACCACCCGCAGACCGTCGAGCAGGGCCACGGCCTGGCGTCAGCGCCCCGTGAACTTCGCCGGTCGGCCCTCGACGAGCGCCTGCACTCCCTCGATCCGGTCGTCGGTCTGCGTCACGAGCGCGGTCGCCGCCGCCTCCTCGGCGAATGCGGTGGCCATGTCGCTCACCAGCGAACGCCGGTAGAGGCGCTTCGCGAGCCCGAGGCTGCGGGTGGGCCCGGCCGCGAGCCGGTCGGCAAGCTCGCGCGCGGTCGCCTCCACCGCCGCCGCCGGGACCAACCGGTTCACCGCCCCCCACTCGTGGAGCGTCTCCGAGGTGAGCGTCTCGCCGAGGAGGGCGGCCTCGTTGAGGCGGTGGAAGGGGAGCACGCGCGGGAGGAAGAACGGGTCACCGGCGTGAGGGACCATGCCCCGCCGCGCGAACACGTGGGCCCAGCGCGCCCCCTCGGCCGCCACCACCAGATCGGCCAGCAACGCCAGCAGCCAGCCGGCGCCGGCAGTGGTGCCGTTGACCGCGCTCACGACCGGCGTCTCGAGCTCCCACAGGGTGCGGAAGAGCTCCTGGTAGGGACGCACCGCTCGCCGGTAGTCGAGGACGCTGTCGGGCCGCGTCGCCGCATGATCGGCGTCGTGCGACGGCACGAGGTCGGCGCCGGTGCAGAAGTCGCGGCCCTGACCGGTGACGACGAGGGCGCGGACCCCGGCGTCGGCGTCGGCGTCGCTGAACGTCGCGATGAGCTCGTCGCGCATGACGACGTCGATGCCGTTGCGGGCATCGGGACGGTTGAGCCGGACCCAGAGCACCGCGCCCTCCCGCTCGACCAGCAAGGTGGTGGGCGGGCCGCTCACGGCGTCACCCTACTGCCGGGTCGCGATGCGCGAACGGAGCAGGTGCTTCTGCACCTTGCCGCTCGCGGTCAGCGGGAGCTCGCCGACGATCTCGAGCTGTTCGGGGAGCTTGCGCCGCGAGATCTGCCGGGCGCGCAGGAACTCGGTGAGCTCGGCCAGAGTGGGAGCGTCGTTCGGCGCGCACGGGACCACGCAGGCGCACGCCCGCTCACCCGTACGGGCGTCGGGGATCGCGACGACGGCGACGCTCTCGACTTTGGGGTGGTCGTGCAGCAGCCCCTCGAGCTCGCGTGCGCTGATCTTCTCTCCCGACCGGATGACGAGGTCCTTGAGCCGCCCGGTCACGGTGAGGTACCCGTCGCCGTCGAGCACCCCGAGGTCGCCGGTGCGGAGCCAGCCGTCGGCGGTGAACGCCTCGTCGTCGAGCGACGAATCTCGGTAGCCGAGGAAGAGCTCCGGCCCCCGCGCCTGGATCTCGCCGTCGCGGATCCGCACCTGGTTGCGCCCGATGGCGCGGCCGTCGGTCTCGGCGCGCCTGTCGTCGGCCTCGTCGGGGCCGGCGGCGCTGGTGACGCTGGGGAACTCGGTGGACCCGTAGCCCCGCCCGGTGCGCACCCCGAGCCGGCGGATGGCGCGGCGGATGAGGTCGGGCGGCACGTCCGCCCCGCCGCACGGGAACAGCCGCAGTGACGACGTGTCGTAGCGGTCGAGGTGGGGATGGTCGACGACGCCCTGGAGGAACGGGGTGGCGCCGCCGCAGAACGTGCCGCGCTCGACTTCGACCAGCTCGAGGAAGTCGCCCGGGTCCCAACTCGCCATGAGCACGCTCGTCGCGCCGAGCCAGATCGGGAGCAGGACGCCGTAGAGCAGGCCCGAGATGTGCGCCACCGGCGACGGCATGACGAACACCTCGTCGCCTCCGAGCCGGTGGTACTCGGCCTGGGCGGCGCACTCGGCGAGCAGCGTGCGGTCGGAGTGGAGCACCCCCTTGGGCTTCGACGTCGATCCCGACGTGTACAGGAGGAACCGGGGGCCATCGGGCTCGACCGGCACGACGGCGCGCTCGCCTTGCCCGGCCCGGAGCACCTCGTGCTCGCCGCTGTCGACGAACACCGCGCTGGCGGCCTGACCGAGGATGAAGTCGACTTCCCGCTCGCGGTAGATCGTGACGATCGGGTTGTGCACCGCACCGACGCGGCCGGCGGCGAAGCACAGCGTCAGCGACTCGACACCGTTCGCCAGTTGCGACGAGACGACGTCTCCCGGCCCGACGCCGGATGCGCACAAGGCGGCAGCGACGCGGTCGACGCGGTCGTCGAGCTGCGCGTAGGTGAGCCGCCGTTCCCCGTCGACCACCGCGATCTTGTCGGGCTGCTCGGAGGCCCGGCCCGACAGGATCTCCGCGAACGTCATCGCCGCGTCTCCCCGCTGCGTCCCTGAACCACCGCGGGAGCCCGGGCGACGCATCACAGGCCCATCGCCGCCGCCAGGCGCTCGCGGTGGTGGCCGGTGCCGCCGTAGCTCAGCTCGAAGGCCTTCGCCCGCCGGGTGAACAGGTGGAGGTCGTGCTCGGTGGAGAACCCGATAGCGCCGTGCACCTGATGGGCATGAATCAGCACGCGGCGGAGGGCGTCGTTGCCGTACGACTTGGCCGCCGCCACCTCGAGGCCGGCCCGGCCGCGTCGGTCGAGGGCCCACGCGGCCTGGTAGGCGAGGAATCGGCAGGCGTCGACGTCGGCGCGCATGTCGGCGCAGCGGTGGGCGACGGCCTGGAACGAACCGATGGGGCGACCGAACTGCTCGCGGTCGCGGGCGTGCTGCACGGTGAGCTCGAGCGCGCGCTCCGCCGCGCCCACTGCAAAGGCGAGGGCGGCGATGGCGGCGTGGTCGAGTGCCCGGTCGACGACGTCGCCGGCAACGTCAGCGGGGCCGAGGGGCTCGGCGTCGGGGCCGTCGAGGGTCACGGCGTACGAGGGCTCGCCGCCGAGGGCGTCGTGGGGCTCGTACCGGACGCCGCCGCGCCGGGCCTCGACCACGACGAGCCCGTCGGCCGACGCCACCAGGAGCAGGTCGGCCGCCTCCGCCCACGGCACCAGGACCTTGGTGCCACGCAACGAGGGACGTGCCGGCATCGTGACGCGCGCCCACTCGTCGTCCATGCCCGGCTCCAGGAGCGCGAGCGTCCCGATCCACTCACCCGACGCCAGTGACGGGAGCCACCGGCGGCGTTGCGCCTCGGTCCCAGCCCACGCGATCGGGAGCGCGGCGAGCGTGATCGAGGCGAGGAGCGGCGACGGCACCGGGCCCCGGCCGAGCTGCTCGGCCAGCACGGCCAGCTCGAGCATCCCCCGACCGGCGCCGCCGTGATCCTCGGGCAGCGCCAGGCCGGCCCATCCGAGCGCGGCCATCGCCCGCCAGAGGGCGGGGTCGAGGCCCGCGGCGGTGTCCATCTCGCGCGCCCGGGCGGTGGGGCATTCGCGTTCCACGAACGCGCGGGCGGCGTCGCCGAGCATGCGGTGCTCGTCGGTCGGCGTGAGGTCCATCGAGTCACCCCGAGCGCGGAAGGCCCAGGCCGCGCTGGGCGACGATGTTCTTCTGCACCTCGAGCGTGCCGGCCGCGACCGTGGTGGGAATGTTGCGCACCCATTGGCGGTGGATCTCCCCCCGCAGCGGCGCCCCGGGATCCGTACCGCGAAGCTGACCGGCGGGCCCGAGCATCTCGAGCCCCACGTGGCCGACGAGCTGCTCGAGCTGCGTGCCGTGGATCCGGGCGATCGACGCCTCGACGGTCGGCACCTCGCCCGCCGCCACCAGCGAGATCGCCCGGTAGCTGAGCAGCCGGGCAGCCTCGTAGCGGGCGCGCAGGTCGGCGAGCTTCCCGCGCACGTCGGGGTCGCGCGCCCGACCGGTCTCGTTGGCCCACGCCACCAGCAGCTCGATGATCCTCCCGGCCCGGGCGTAGCGGGCGACGCCGACGCGCTCGAGCGTGAGACCGGTGGTGACGACCTCCCAGCCGCGATCCTGCTCTCCCAGCAGACAGTCGCGTGGCACGGCCACGTCGTCGAGGAAGATCTCGTTGAACTCGTGCGGCCCCGCCATCGTTCCGATCGGCCGCACGGTGACGCCGGGCGTGCTCATGTCGACCATCAGGACCGAGATGCCGCGGTGCTTCGAGGCGTGGGCGCCGGTGCGCGCCAGCAGCAGGCACCAGTCGGCGGGAGCGTCGGCGTAGCTCGACCAGGTCTTCTGGCCGTTGATCACGAAGTGGTCGCCCCGGTCGTCGCCGCGAGTCGACAGGGCGGCGAGATCGGACCCGGCGCCCGGCTCGGAGAACCCCTGGGTCCAGATCACCTCACCTCGCGCCATGGGAGGGAGGAAGCGCTGCTGCTGCTCGGGCGTGCCGAAACGCATGATCAGCGGGCCGATGTAGTTCAGGTTCATGTACTGGGGACCGCGGGGCTCCTCGCGCGCCCACATCTCCTCGCGCACGACGGTCTGCATCCAGACGCCGGCGCCGGCGCCGCCATGCTCGGGCGGCCAGGCCAGGGTGAGCCAGCCCCGCGCCGCCAGCTTCCGGCAGATGTCGCGCGTCAGCGGCATGGCCCGCTCGTCGTCGACGAACATGCCGCGCCACCACTCGGGCAGCTCGTCGTCGAGGAAGGCGCGCAGATCCGACCGGAGGCGCTCCTCCTCGTCGGTGAACGCGAAGTCCATCACGCGTTCAACGGTCGCTGCGCACGATGCCGCCGTCGACGGTGAAGCAGCTGCCGGTGATCCACGAGCCCCGCTCCGACACCAGCAGCGCCACCAGGCCGGCCACGTCGCCCGGCTCGCCCATCCGCCCCGCCGGGATGGGACGCTTGGCGAGCACGGCTGCGAGCACCTCGTCCGTGGTCCTGCCCGTCGCGGTGGCGCTCTGCTCCGCCGCGTGCTCGACCGCCTCGCTGCGGATAAGGCCGGGAACGACGCAGTTGGTGAGGATCCCGTCCTTCGAGAAGGCGTTGGCGAGACTCTTCGAGAAGTTGATGAGGGCAGCCTTGGCCGCGGCGTAGGGCGTGAAGTAGGGGTCGGGCTCGCGGCCCACCCGCGACGAGATGTTGACGATGCGCCCGAACCCTCGCTCGCGCATGTGCGGGACGCAGGTGAGCGACATGCGCACCGCGCTCATGAGGTTGAGCTCGAGGCTCGCCCGCCAGTCGTCGTCGGTGAGCTCGAGCATCGGCTTGGGCGAGCCTTTGCCGGCGTTGTTGACGAGGACGTCGACGCGGCCGAACCGCTCGAGCGCGGCGGTCACGGTCGTCTGCACCCCCTCGGCGGTGGCGACGTCCGCGCTCACGGCGTGAGCGTCGCGACCCAGGCCGGCGACGTCCTTCGACAGCCGCTCGAGCGGTTCGCGGCGCCGCGCCACCGCGACGACGTCGGCGCCCTCGGCCGCGAGGGTGAGCGCGATCGCCCTCCCGATGCCCTGGCTGGCGCCGGTGACCACCGCGATCCGCCCGGCGAGGCCGAGGTCCATAGCGCGGCGATGGTAACCGTCCCCGGCGGAGATGACGCCGGCGTCAGGCCGAGGGACGAGGCGCTACCGTTTCGGGGCGACCCCGGCGAAGGGAGGACGCGATGGCCGTCGACGAAGCCCGCCTCGCCGGCGCGCGCGTCGTCGCCGACGCGGTCAGCGCCGAGGTCGTGCGCAGCGCCATGGAGACGGTGTGCTTCGAGATGGCCACGTACGTCTCGCGTACCGCGACCACGCCCATCCTCAACCAGAGCAACGAGCGCAACGCCACCATCCTCGACAGCACGGGACGGCTGGCGGCGCTGTCGGTGGGAATCCCGCAGTTCATGCTCACGTCGACGCTCCCGGTGCGGTTCGCGCTCGAGTTCTTCGACGGCGAGCTCTACCCGGGTGACGTGCTCGTTGCCAACGACCCGTACCACGGTGGCGGTCACCTCCCCGACTTCAACGTGTTCGCGCCCGTCTTCACCGGCGACGAGCTGGTGCTCATCGCCTCGATCCAGTGCCACCACGGCGACACCGGCGGCGCGGTCGCCGGCGGCTACAACGTGCACGCCGCCGACATCTGGTCGGAGGGGACGCGCTACCCGGCCGTGAAGCTCATCGAGGCCGGCCGTGAGCGGCGCGACGTGATCTACCTGATGCGCACCAACAACCGCCTGCCGGGCTTCATCGGCGACCTCCGATCCCAGGTCGGTGCAGCACAGCTCGGCGTCCGGCGCCTCGAGGAGATCATCGAGCGTCACGGCGCCGACATGGTGCGGGCGTGCGTCGACGCCAACATCACCGACACGAGCCGCCGGTTCCGCGAGGAGATCGCGTCCTGGCCCGATGGCACCTACGAGGCCGACGCCTACGTCGACAACGACCCCGCCGGCAACGAGGACATCCGCGTGCACGTGGCCGTCACCGTGGACGGCGACCACCTCACCGTCGACTTCACCGGCTCCGACTCGCGGCGCGAGATCCAGGGCTGGTCGACGTTCGGCAACACCCGGGGCTACGTGATCGCCCAGCTCGCGAGCCTGGTCGACTCCACCATCCCCAAGAACGAGGGGTTCTTCGACTGCATCACCCTGATCGTGCCCGAGGGAACGTGCGTGAACCCCCGGGTCGGCAAGCCGGTGTCGTCCGGCACCCACCACCCGGGAGTGGAGGTCGGCGATGCCATCGCCGTCGCGCTGGCGCAGATCATCCCCGACCGTTGCACGCCGCAGACCTACAAGATCGGCAGTCCCCGCCAGATGTGGGGTGACCACAACCCCCGGACGGGGAAGCCGTTCTTCGACCACGGCGGCGAGCTGTACGCCGGCTGGTGCGGCGCGGTGAGGGACGTCGACGGCTGGGGCGCCCAGAACGCATCGTTCGGCAACCTGATCAAGGCCACCGCCGAGATCAACGAGACGATCTTTCCCCACCTCATTCTCGGCCGCGAGTACATGACCGACTCGGGCGGCCCGGGCGAGTGGCGTGGCGGTCCGGGCAGCAAGTTCGTGAAGCAGGTCCTCGCGCCGACGCGGGTGAGCCAGTACATGGTGAACCGGCGCCACGTGCACCCGGGGATCAACGGCGGCCGGTCGGGTACCGGCGACCGCTGCTACCTGAAGGTCGGCGGGCCGCCCGAGGACGTGATCGACGTCAAGGTGTCGTGCCAGGGCGTGCTGCTCGACACGGGCGAGAGCCTGGTGTACGAGTTCGGCGGCGGCGGGGGCTGGGGCGACCCGCTCGAGCGCGACCCGGCCGCGGTGCTCGAGGACGTGTGGGACGAGATGGTGTCGATCGAGGGCGCACGACGCGATTACGGCGTGGTGGTGACCGGCTCGCTCGAAGGGATGGACCTGGCCGTCGACGAGGCCGCGACGACGTCGCTGCGTCGCGAGAGGCAGGCCGCCGGTTGATCGCAAGCCGATGAGCGGGTACCGCATCGGCGTCGACGTCGGGGGGACGTTCACCGACCTCGTCCTGGCCCGTCCCGACGGGTCGTTCCGCCTCGAGAAGGCGCCGACCACTCCCGACGACCAGTCCGACGGGGTGCTGGAGGGGCTGCGCCTCCTGGCCGCGTCCGAGGACGCCGCCCTCGAGCAGCTGCTGGCGGGCACCGCGGCCGTCGTGCACGGCACCACCACCGGCGACAACACCATGATCCAGATGACCGGCGCGCCCACCGGCCTCATCTGCTCCGAAGGCTTCCGCGACGAGATGGACATCCGCCGCGGCTACAAGGAGGACATCTGGGACGCGGCGCTGCCCGCGCCCCCGCCCATCGCCAAGCGCCGGGTGCGCCTGCCGGTAGCGGAGCGGATCGACGCCGACGGGCACGTGGTCGTGCCCCTCGACGAGGAGGCGGTCCGCAGGGCCGTCCGGCGGCTCGCGGCGTTCGGCGTCGAGTCGATCGCAGTGTCGTTCCTGCACTCGTTCGTCCGTCCCGACCACGAGCTGCGCGCGGCGCAGATCGTGCGCGAAGAGCTCCCTGACGTGAAGATGATCTCGCTGTCGCACCAGGTGCTCCCGCGCGCGCCGGAGTTCGAGCGCACGTCGACCACGGTGGTGAACGCCTACGTCGGCCCCGTCATCGCCCGCTACGTGCGGCGGCTCGAGGAGCGGCTGCGGGCCGCGGAACTGGCCGGCGACGTGCTCATCGCCCGCTCGAACGGCGGGGTGTGCCGGCCCGCCGCCATCGAGCGCCGGGCGGTTGCGACCATCGGGTCGGGGCCGACCGGCGGAGCCGTCGCGGCCGCGGTGGCCGCCGGCGCCGCCGGCCTCGGTGACGTAGTGAGCGTCGACATGGGGGGCACGTCCTACGACGTGTGTCTCGTGCGCGACGGGCGGCCCGAGGTCAAGACCGAGTGGAACTGGCGCCACCGCTACCTGATCCAGCTGCCGATGGTCGACGTCCAGTCGGTGGGCGCGGGCGGCGGGTCGATCGCCCGGATGGCGGGGGATCGCCTCGTCGTAGGCCCGCAGTCCGCCGGCGCGGTCCCGGGCCCGGTCTGTTACGGGCTCGGCGGCACCGAGCCGACGGTCACGGACGCCGACCTCCTGCTCGGGCGACTCGACCCCGCCCGCTTCGCCGCCGGCCGCCGCGCCCTCGACCCGGACGCGGCCGGGGCGGCGCTGGCCCGGCTGGGTGAGCCCCTCGGGCTGGAGCCGCTCGAGGCCGCCGCGGCGGTCGTCGACGTGATCGACGCCTACATGACCGACGCCGTGCGTCGCGTGCTGTCGTTGGCCGGCGCCGACCCTCGGGCCCTGTCGCTGGTGGCCTTCGGGGGGATGGGCCCGGTGCACGCGACCACCCAGGCCGCCGGCCTGGGAATGCGGCGCTGCCTCGTCCCGCTGGCCGCGTCGGGCTTCTCCGCCCTCGGGCTGCTGATGGCCGACCAGGTGGTGGACGAGTCGCGCTCGTACCTCTCGTCGTGGAAGGAGGTCGACCTCGCCGAGCTGTCGGCGGTCGGGGCCCGACTCGACGCCGACGCCACCGCCGAGCTCCACGAGGCCGGGATCTCCGACGAGCGCATCGACCGCGCGTGGTACCTGAACATGGTGTTCCCCGGGCAGACGTTCGACGTGCCGATCCCGCTCGCGCGAGAGCCGGGTGAGCCGATCACCCAGGATGCCCTCGTGGACGCGGTGGAGGAGTTCCATCGTCGTAACGCCGAGGCCCGCCTCATCGAGTCGCGCGCCGAGGAGCCGCTCGTGCGCGGCCTCCGCCTTACCGCGGTGGGCAGCACCGACCACCCCGATCTGCGGCCGCCGTCGGCACCGGAGGTGGCGCCGGCGCGGGGCCGGCGTCGCATACACGCCGGCGGCGAGTGGGTCGAGGCCGAGGTCGTCGACGGCGCCGCGGTGGTGCCGGGCGCGGAAGCGGTCCCGGGGCCGGCCGTGATCGAGCTCGCCTTCAGCACACTCGTGCTGCGTCCCGGCGACGTTGCCCGCGTCACCGACTCCGGCGACATCCTCGTCGACATCGCTCTCTGATGGGAAAGGCCGAGAACCGGCACCGGCGGTTCGGCAGCCGCGATGCGTGAGGGGGGCCGCCTCGAAGGCCGGTCAGTGCTGGTGACCGGCGCCGCCAGCGGCATCGGTCGGGCCACCTCGCTGCGGGTGGCGGAGGAGGGCGCCGCGGTCGCGGCGGTCGACCTCGCCGCCGAGGGCGTCGAGGAGACCGTCCGCCTCGTCGACGACGCGGGCGGCCGGGCCGTCGCATGCGCGACCGACGTGAGCAGCGAGGGCGACGTGGTCGCGGCGGTCGCCGCCGCGGTCGAGGCCTTCGGTGCGCTCGACGGTGTCGTGACCTGCGCCGGCATCTTCCATCCCGGCGACCTCCGCCCCGCCGCCGAGGTCACGCTCGAGGACTTCCTCCACGTGATCGGCGTGAACCTCGCGGGGACGTTCCTGGTCGCCAAGCACGCGCTCCCCCACCTCACTCGCGACGGCGGCGCCATCGTCACGATCGCGTCGACGGCCGCGACCCGCGGCCACGGCTTCGGGTCGGGCTACACCGCGAGCAAGGGCGGCGTCGCCGCGCTCACCCGGCTGCTCGCAGTGCAGTACGGGCCTCGGGGTGTCAGAGCGAACTGCATCTGCCCCGGCGGCGTCGACACGCCGATGACCGCGGGGGTGTTCTTCACCCCGGAGGCGGTCGAGCGCACAAAGCAGCGCACGCCGCTCCAGAAGGTGGCGCAGCCGGGGGAGATCGCGGCGGTGGCCGCCTTCCTGCTCTGCGACGACGCCTCCCACGTCACCGGCCAGACCCTCACGGTCGACGGCGGCACGACGATCGCCGGTTGACACTCCTCTAGCTTGGTCGCACTCGCTCGGCGGCCGGGATACCCGGCCGCCGCCCTGCGGGCCGCTCGCCGCTCCCGCGCAATTCTGGCGGCGAGTCGCGGGCTGGCAGGCCTTCCGCTCTGGACTCGCCGCCGGACACCTCGTCGGCGGCGCGGTGCAGGAGCTCCGCCGACTCGTCGTGGTGCTCGCTCCTGGCGACCTCCTCCGCCTCGACGAGCAGCTCGGCGTCACCCTCGGCCCACTCGGACACTGCCTCGGCCGCGTCGTCCGCACCGGTGTTGCGGTGCAGCTCGGGGGTTAGGAAGTCGGCCACGCCGACCAGCTCGCGAACCGGCACGTCACCCTCCTTCGTAGCTTTCGGTCAGTTTCGGCCTCGCGACGAGTGTGCCCACCGAGGCGAAGCGCCGAACCTGCGCCTTATCGCCTGGTCACCGAGCCCACGAAGCGGTCCGCCGGGGCAGGCCGACCAGCTCGACCAGGACGCCGTCAGGGTCGCGCACCGTCGCCATCGTGACCGGCTCGTCCGGGCCCGGAACCTGGATGCGGGCGGGTGCTCCGCCGAGACCGAGCGCGGCGAGCCGGTCGAGCGTCGAGTCGACGTCGACGAAGAAGGAGAGGAGGAGGAAGCCGCTCGCAGGCCGGCCCGGTACCGGGCGGTCGTCCGCGGCGGCATCGAACCGCACGAGCTCGACGATCCCGGTGTCAGGGTGGGCGGGATCGCCGAGGAAGACCGAGCGCAGCCGGTCGGACGGTGCGTCGAACAGTGTGCGCCAGTCACCGTCGAACTCGTGGTCCATCAGCACCCCAAGGCCGAGGCCGTCGCAGTAGAAGGACAGCGCGGCGTCCACGTCGCGAACGCAGATCGCGCTGTGGTGGACGAGCGTCACGACCCCCGCTCCAGGATCTCAGCCGGATCGAGCGGGCTGCGGAGCGTGACGCCGCCGTCGGCGGTGAGCACGTGGCCGGTAACCCACTCCAAGCGGAGCAACGCGAGGATGGCCTCGGCAATTTCCTCCGCGCTGCCCACCCGGCCCAGCGCGGCGCGCTCGGCGACCAGCTCCCGATACCCCGGCATGGCGTCGACGACGGCGAACATGGGCGTGTCGGTGCAGCCGGGCGCGATGGCATTGACCCTGATCCCCTGCGGACCGAGCTCGGCCGCCGCCACCCGCACGAGCTGGTGCACCGCCGCCTTGGTGGTGGCGTAGTGCACGAGGTAGCGGTCGGAGAGCAGGCCTGATACCGAGCCCACCGCCACGATGCAGCCGCGCCGGCCGGCGGCGACCATCGCCCTGCCGCTCTCACGCAGGCACAGGAACACGCCCCGCAGGTTCACGCGGTGGACGCGGTCCCACTCCTCGGAGGTCATCTCGAGGATGGGCGAGAAGCCGCCGATGCCGGCGGCGAGCACGACCGCGTCGGGCGGTCCGAGCTCGGCCACGACCCGCTCCACCGCCGACACGACCTGGGGCTCGTCACCCACGTCGCACTCGATCGCGAGGTCGCCGTGGCCGTCGCTCGCCTGCACGTCGAGCACCGCCACACGCGCACCCGCCTTGCTCAGGAGCGCGACCGTGGCCTCGCCGATGCCGCTCGAACCACCGGTGACGAGCGCCACCGCCCCCCGGAGCTCCACGGGCGCAACGCTAACCTCCGCGCGTGTCGACTGACGCCGGCGTCAGCACCGCCCACCCGTGGTTCGGGCTCTTCCTCCCGCAGCTCCGGATGAGCTTCGACACGATCCTCGAGCGCACGCTCGCCGCCGAGGCGGCCGGCTTCGACTCGGTATGGCTGATGGACCACCTCGCCGCCCCGGCGGGGACGGGGCACGACACCCTCGAGGGCTGGACGTTGGCGGCGGCGCTGGCGGTGCGCACGAGCCGCATCCGGATCGGCCACATGGTCACGTGCGACCCGTTCCGGCACCCCGCCCTCCTGGCCAAGATGGCGGCGACGGTCGACGTGCTGAGCGGCGGCCGCCTCGAGCTGGGCATCGGGTGGGGGTCGGTCGAGGCGGAGCTCGAGACCTTCGGGATCGGCCGGGGTACGCCGGCCGAGCGCGCTTCCCGGCTGCGGGAGACGCTCGAGATCCTGCCCCTCATGTTCGCGGGCGAGCCCTTCCACTACGACGGCGAGAGTCTCCGGTTGGTGGGCGCCATCGGGCGACCGGTCCCGGCCCAGGACCACGTGCCGGTGCACATCGGTGGCGCCGGCCCCCGGCTCACCATGCCGCTGGTCCGCGACCACGCCGACTGGTGGAACTGCCCGTCGTATGCGGTCGAGCGCCTGGCGGAGCTCCGGCCGCTGGCCGGCGACGCCCGGGTCTCGGCGCAGCACCCGGTTGCGCTGGTGCCCGACGGTGCGTCGAGCGACGAGACGCTGGCGACCGCCGAGCGCCGGTTCGGTGCTTGGGGTGGTCTCGTCGCGGGCACTCCGGAACAGGTGGCCGGCGCCCTCGCAGCCGAAGGCGCGAGCGGCGTCGAGGGCTTTGTGCTCCAGTTCACCGACTTCGGCGTGCCCGAGACCCTCGAGCGGTTCATGACCGAGGTCGCGCCGGCGGTGCGGGCTTCCACTCGCTAGTCCGCACGCGCGCGGTCGCGCGTCCCGATCGCGGTTGCTCTAGCCTCACGTGAGTGCCCTCGGTCTTCACCAAGATCATCGACGGCGAGATCCCGGGCATCTTCGTATGGAAGGACCCGCAGTGCGTGGCCTTCCTGTCGATCGCGCCTATGAAGCCCGGGCACACGCTCGTGGTGCCGAGGCAGGAGGTGGACCACTGGATCGACCTCGATCCCGCGCTCACCGAGCGCCTGTTCACCGTGGCGCAGACCATCGGGCGGGCGCAGCAGGAGGCGTTCTCGCCCGGGCGCATCGGCGTGATGATCGTCGGCGACGAGGTGCCGCACGCGCACGTCCACGTCGTGCCGATCGACTCGGCGGGCGAGCTGTCGTTCGCGCGCGCCGACCAGAGCCCGCCGCCGGGCACCCTCGACGACGCCGCCACCCGGCTGCGCCGCGCCCTCCGCGCGCAGGGCGCCGAGCACGTCCCCGACTGAGGTGAGTAGCCGAGAGCGGGAAGCCTGAGGCGACCGGTCGCGCCGCGGTCGCGGGCTAGAGGGGTTTGAGGGGGTTTGCTACCTGGGTAACCCTTCGTCGTGGAGCCGATGCTCATCCTCGCCCTCGTGGTGCTCGTCGCCGCCCTACTCCTCGGGACACCCCTGCGGTGGTTCTTCCGCCGGAGTCTGGTCACCCGGCGCTCGAGCCGTCGCGGCTGAGGTCTTCGCGCCCAGCGCGGTTTGCCGGCCACGCTGACGGATAGGCGGGCCGATAGCCGCGCCGGGGCGCCCGGGATCGGCGACACGAATTGCTTGCCCCGGGGGCGCGAAAGGCCGATGATCCCGTCATGTCGGGCAGGGGCACGGGCAGCGACGACGTCGTGCCGGTCGGCAACCCGGCGCCGCTGAGGCAGAGATGAGCACGACGCCTTCCGGCCCACCTCCGGGACGGCCGCCGTCCGGGCCGCCGCCGCCGGGTCGTCCCTCGGGACCGCCTTCGTCGGGTCCTCCCTCTCGGCCCCCGGGCCGCGGCGGGATGACGGTCGGGCGCAACCAGCTCATCGCCATCGGGCTGGCGGTCGCGGTCGGCGTCGGCGTGCTCGTCGGCGTGCTGGTGGCAAGCGGCGACGACGGCGGGGGCGAGAAGGAGGACGTGAAGCTCGTCAGCGTCTCCGAACCGGGCCCGGGCCCGTTCACCCCGCCGGTGGCGCCGGACACGCCGCCACCCACGCCGACCACGGTCGCGCCACCGCCACCCCAGGGGCCCTTCGGCGGTACCGGCGACAACACGCTGTGCGACCGCGAGCAGCTCATCGGGTTCCTCACCGACCCGGCCAACGCCGCCCAGGCCCGCGAGTGGGCGCGCGTGATCGGCGTCTCCGTCGCCGAGATCCCGGCCTATGTGCGCGCCCTGATCCCGACCACCACCACCTCCGACATTCGCATCACCAACCACACCTTCGAAGGCGGGCGGGCCGTCGGCTTCCAAGCCGTGCTCCAGTCGGGCACGGCGCTGCTGGTGGACACGTACGGCAAGCCGATCGCGCGCTGCCGCTGCGGCAACCCGCTACGGCCACCCAAGGAGGTCCGGCGCCCGACCTACGTCGGCACCCGCTGGCCCGACTTCGACCCTGACAACATCTTCATCATCCAGGAGACCAACGTCCAGGTCTACCCGCCCGGTGGCGTCGGGCCCGTCCCGGCCCCCGAGACCCCCCCGGACGCCGAACCCGCACCCAGCGGCGGAGACGAGGACGAAGCCATCGCGATCATGCAAGGCGCGTTCGACCAGTGCCTGGCCGCCCTCGCCGCCGAGTTCCCGGAGGCAACCGCGGGGGTGACGTTCTCCTACAGCGCGGTCCCGAGCGGGACTCCCAACATGTTCTCGGTCACGGTCACCGCGGGCACGGGCGAGTTCGGCGCGTGGACCGTCGACGTGTCGACCGGGGAGCTCACGCCCGCCGATGAGAACGCGGCCGGGGCCGCCGAGGTCTGCCCCAACCTCGCCTGATTTTTTCCTGACGACGGTCCGCTCGGGTGGGCACCCGATCCGCAGGTTCGTCCCCCCTGGGCGGCGGAATCCATCCTTGCAGCCACCCTGCACGACGGCATCCCTTGCAATGCGACCACAGGTGGGCAAAGGTCGCCGACACGATCGCCGCCATCCCCGAGGTCGACTACGTCGTGATCGTGGGGGGGTCGTTCGACCTGCTCCTCGAGGTGGTCTGCGAGGACGACGACCATCTCCTGAGCCTGCTCAACGACAAGGTGCGCGCCACTCCGGGGGTTCGCAGCACGGAGACGTTCACGTACCTGCGGCTCTACAAGCAGACTCATGCATGGGGGACGAGATGAGCGGCGAGCGCGACGGCCTCGACCTGCAGGCGGCGGCCAAGCGCCACCTCTGGATGCACTTCACCCGGTTGGGAAGCTACGACCACCGCGACGTCTCCGTCATCGCCTCCGGGTCGGGCTGCTACGTGTTCGACGAGCACGGCAAGCGCTACCTCGACGGCCTGGCCGGGCTGTTCACCGTTCAGCTCGGGCACGGCCGCAAGGAGCTGGCCGAGGCGGCCCGGGACCAGGCGCAACGGCTCGCCTACTTCCCGATCTGGAGCTACGCCCACCCCGGCGCGATCCGCCTGGCGGCGCGTCTGGCGGCGCTGGCGCCGGGCGATCTCAACCGTGTCTTCTTCACCGGCAGCGGCTCGGAGGCGGTCGAGTCGGCGTGGAAGCTCGCCCGCCAGTACTTCCGGACGATCGGCCAGGGCCAGCGCTACAAGGTGGTTTCCCGCCGGATCGCCTACCACGGCACGACGCTCGGCGCGCTCTCGATCACGGGCATCCCCGGCATCCGGGCGCCGTTCGAGCCGCTGGCACCGGGAGGCGTGCACGTCGCCAACACCAACCGCTACCGCAGCCCGATCGGCGACGACGAGAACGCGTTCATGCTCGCGACCACCGACGCCATCGAGGAGGCGATCCTCTTCGAGGGGCCGGAGACGGTCGCGGCCGTGTACCTCGAGCCGGTGCAGAACGCCGGCGGATGCTTCACCCCACCGGCGGGGTACTTCCCACGCGTGCGCGAGATCTGCGACCGCTACGGGGTGCTCCTCGTGTCCGACGAGGTGATCTGCGCGTTCGGGCGGTTGGGGCACATGTTCGGCTGCGAGCGTTACGACTACCTCCCCGACATGATCACCACCGCGAAGGGCCTCACCAGCGGCTACTCCCCCCTCGGGGCCGTGCTCGCGCGCGACTTCCTGGCCGAGCCGTTCCTCGGGGAGAAGCAGTCGTTCCTGCACGGCATGACGTTCGGCGGCCACCCGGTGGGCTGCGCCGTGGCCCTAGCCAACCTCGACCTGTTCGAGCGGGACGGCGTCCTGGAGCATGTCCGCGCGCACGAGCCCGAGTTCCGCGCCCGTCTCGAGTCGCTGCGCGACGTCCCGCTGGTCGGCGACGTGCGGGGCGCCGGCTACTTCCAGGCGCTGGAGCTGGTGAAGGACCCCGACACCAAGGAGCGGTTCGGCCGGGCCGAGTCGGAGGACCTTCTGCGCGGCTTCCTCGCGCCGCGGCTCTACGAGGCCGGGCTGATCGCCCGCACCGACGACCGGGGCGACCCGGTGGTGCAGTTCTCGCCCCCGCTGATCGCCGGTCCCGCCGAGTTCGAGTTCATCGAGACCACGCTGCGGTCGGTGCTGACCGAGGCGTGGAAGCGGACGGCGCGATGACCGCGCCGCTCACCGTCGGCATTCCGCGCGACCTGAAGGAGGGCGAGCACCGGGTCGCCGCCACGCCCGACGGCGTGCACGAGTTCGCCGCCCACGGCGTGCCCGTGCTCGTCGAGGCGGGGGCCGGCGCCGCCTCCCGGATCGACGACGACGAGTACGCGCGCGCGGGAGCCGAGATCGTGCGGGGCGCGTCCGAGCTGTGGGGGCGGGCCAACCTCGTGCTGAAGGTGAAAGAGCCCCAGGAGGAAGAGCTGTCCTTGCTGCGTCCCGGCCTCGTGCTCTTCACCTACCTGCACCTGGCCGCCTACCCGCAGGTCGCCGAGGCGCTGCTGGACCGCAAGGTGACCGGGGTCGCGTACGAGACGGTGCAGCTGGCGTCGGGCGCGCTCCCGCTCCTCGCGCCGATGAGCGAGGTCGCCGGGCGCATGGCGCCTCAGGTGGGCGCCCACTTCCTCGAGCGGGAGCAGGGCGGGCGGGGCGTGCTCCTCGGCGGCGCGCCGGGCGTACGGCCGGCCCGGGTGGTGGTGCTGGGCGCGGGGAACGTCGGCTGGAACGCGGCGTGGATCGCGCAGGGCATGGAGGCCGAGGTACTGCTGTTCGACAAGAGCCTCGACCGGCTGCGGTGGGTCGACCAGATCCACCGGGGGCGGATCATGACCCTGGCGAGCACGCGTGGTGCCGTCGCCCGGGCGGTGGCCGAGGCCGACCTCGTGATCGGCGCCGTGCTCGTGCCCGGCGGGCGCGCCCCCGTGGTCGTGACCGAGGCGATGGTGCGCAGTATGCGACCGGGCGCGGTGATCGTCGACTGCGCCGTCGACCAGGGAGGCTGCGTCGAGACGATCCACGAGACCACCCACGCCGACCCGGTGTACGAGGAGCATGGCGTCCTCCATTACGCGGTCGGCAACATCCCCGGCGCGGTGCCCACCACTTCCACCTATGCCCTCGCCAACGCCACGCTGCCGTACGCGGTCGAGCTCGCCACTCGAGGCGTGGCCGACGCCGTCGCCGCCGACCCCGAGCTGGCCCTGGGCGTGAACACGACCGCGGGCGCCGTCACCAACCCGAACGTGGCCGAGGCGCTCGAGCGCACCGCGGTGCCGCTCGCCGACGTCCTGCGCCCCTGACCCCGGCCGTCTTCAGGCGGGCTGGCTGGCGGCGTAGCCCTGGATGACGGCGAGACCGCCGAGGTTCAAGCGCTCGGCCGGGGCCGGGCGGGCGAGGTGGAAACCTTGGGCCAGGTCGCAGCCCAGCTCGGCGAGGCGAACGAGCTGGGCCTCGGTCTCGACACCTTCGGCCGCAGCGACCATGCCGAGGGCGTGAGCCATCTCGATGGCGGCGGCGACGATGGCGTCGTCATGGCGGCTGTGCCCGAGGTCGGAGACGAAGCTGGCGTCGATCTTGAGCTCGTCGAAGGGGAAGCGCTTGAGGTACGTGAGCGACGAGTAGCCCGTGCCGAAGTCGTCGACGGCGAGCCTGAGCCCGAGGTCTTTCAGTGCTCCGAGTGCGTGGGCGGCGGCGTCGACGTCGTCGAGGAACACGCTCTCGGTGACCTCGAGGCAGAGCGTCCCCGGGGACACGTCCGTGTCCTTGAGGACGTCCCGGATCCGGGTGGGCAGCTCGGGTCGTGCGAGCTGGCGGGGCGAGAGGTTGACGGACACGCCGACGGGACCGCCGTCGGGCCCGGCGGTTCGCCAGCGCGCTGCTTGAGCGCAGGCCTGCTCGATCATCCACATGCCGATCGGGATGATGAGGCCCGTCTCCTCGGCGACGGGGATGAACTCGACCGGCAGGACGAGTCCTTGCCCTGAGCGCTGCCATCGGATGAGTGCCTCGACCGCGACCTCGGAGCGGGTCGGGATGTGGACCTGGGGCTGGAAATAGGCCCGCAGCTCGTTGCCGTCGAGCGCACGGCGAAGGGCCCGCTCCACCTGGAGCCGCACCACGGCTTCGGTGTGCATCGTGCGGTTGAACAGCTCGCAACAAGCTCCGCCGCGGCTCTTGGCCCGGTACATCGCCACGTCGGCGTCGCGCAGAAGGTGCTCCGGGTCGCTGTCGCGTGAGCGCGCAACGGCGATGCCGATGCTGACACTGACCACGGCCTCGCCCTGCGCGAGCGGCAACGGGTCGGCGAGGGCACGGGCGATCCGCTGCGCGAGCGCTTGCGCCTCGCGGTCCTGGGTGAGCTGTTCGCAGATCACGACGAACTCGTCGCCGCCGAGGCGCGCCACGCTGTCCTCGGGCCGAACCGTGGCGGCGAGGCGCTTCCCCACGGCGACGAGGAGCTGATCGCCCGCCTGATGGCCGAGGCTGTCGTTGATGACCTTGAACCGATCGAGGTCGAGGAACAGGACCGCCACCGCGCCGGGACGTCGACCCAGGCGGTGCAAGGCCTGGCGGAGCCGGTCGACGACGAGCGCCCGGTTCGGGAGGCCGGTGAGCGGGTCGTGCAGAGCGAGGTGCTGGAGCCGGTCCTCGGCGGCGGCGCGGTCGACGGCGACGGCGGCGAGGGCGCTCGACCGCTCGACGAGGTCTCGCTCGTGCTCGTCGGGCTCGTCGCCGTTGCTGCCGTACACGGAGAGCGTGCCCAGCCGCTGTTCGGAGTCGGACGCGACGATGGGTACGGTGCGGCACCGCCCCAGCCCCTGCGCAGCCGCCAGGCGCCGCACCTGGAGCCAGCGTGGGTCCGGGTCGTCGAGTGGGCCGGCGTTCGCCCAGGCGGCGGCGTGGTACTCGGGACTGCTGGCTTCGTGGCCCGGCGGGGGCGGGAGCCACTCGAGCGCCTCGAGGAACTCGGGGGAGATGCTCGGGGCGACGCAGCCGCGCAGCTCGTCGCTCGACCCCGAGAGCACACGGATGCAGCAGCGGACGCCGGCCTGAGCCTCGAGCGTCCGGATCAGCTCGCTCAGCGTGGTGGCGAGCGTTTCCCCGCGGGCGATCATGTCGAGCACGAGGGCTTCGCCCGCCATGAGCGCCTCGGCTCGCTTGCGGTCGGTCACGTCGCGGATGTTGGCGACGATGCCGCCGACGCCGGGGTCGTCGAGGTGGTTGCTACAGGTGCTCTCGAGCCAGCGCCAGCGCCCGTCGCGGTGCTCGACCCGCGCCTCGAAGATTAAGGTCCGCCCGGGCTGCTCGACCAGCCGGTCGAGTATCAGTGAGGCCGCCTCCACGTCGTCGGCGTGCAGATGCCGAAGGATGTTCGTGCCCACGAACTCCGCCGGCCGTTGGCCGAGGAGCTCACGCACGGCCGGACTGACGTAGCGAAACTGGCCGTCGCGCTCGATGAGCGCGATGACGTCGCCGGCATGCTGGACCAGCGATCGGAAGCTTTCCTCGCTCTCGCGCAGCGCCCGGTGGGCGCGATCCGCCTGCCCGGCGGCGTGCACGAGGCGCCACAGCACCACGCCGGCGACCAGTGCCGACACCGGACCGAGCACGGCCGCGTCCACCTCGCGGCCCCTGATGCGCTCGCTGATCACGACCGCCGGCCCCACGAACAGGGCCGACCCGAGCACGGCGATCCGGGCGCGAGAGAACCGCGGCCGGTGCGCTGCTGCCGGTTCCGACAGCGCCAGCATCGATGGATGCAACGCGGCGGCGCCGATCATGAGGTACGAGACGGCCCAGACAAAATCCAGCCATACGGGCTCGCTGCCACCCGGGAGCAGCTCTACGTAGGCGACGTCGGCGCCGAGGGTCGTCACCAGTCCTCCGAAGAGCATCCAAAGGGCGGGGGCGCGGGTGTCGCCGGTCAACAGCAGCCGGGCGAGCGCTCCGATGAGCAGCAGGTCGAGCAGCGGGTAGACGAGCGCCAGGATCGTGTCGAAGCTGGGGTCGAGCACGCCCAGCGTCGGCTTGACGAGGAACTGCCACGCCGGGACCAAGGCAGCCGCGGTGATGATGGTGGCGTCGGCGAGGGCGTCGCGGTCGCCCCGGTCGGCACGGGCGCGAGCGAGGCGCAACAGCCCGAGGAGCAGGAACGGGTACGCCGACAGGTACAGGAGGTTGGCCGCGTTCTCGGCCGGGAGTATGTCGTGGGGCCGCAAGCCGAAGTCCCATACGAGCTCCCCGCCCACCAGCACCTCCAGGCCCGCGATGATGAGCTGCCAGGCGCGAGGGTCCCGGGGGCGAAAGCGCCGGGCGGCGAGGATCACGCACACGACGACGGCGATACCGAGGCCGTCGAGCACGATGACGGGCGCGACGACGCCCGGGATGCGCAGGGCGACCAGCGCAGCTACGGCGCCGGCGGCGAGGAAGGTCCAGCTCACCCACCGTTTCACCCCGTGGATATCGTCCGTGTCGCCGCTGTCCTGTAGTCACCGGAGAGACGGACGGAGCCCCGCTTGCCCGAATCGGCGGGCGGCGGCGCTCAAGGAGCAGCGGCCGCCCGCCGATGTTCTCCGCGGTGGAATGACGCAGCCGGCCGCGGTCTGGCGCAGTGACGACAGGCCGGACGGGCGACAGCGCGCCGCGCAACCCAGCGGCTCCGAGTCTGGAAGGTCTGGACAGCTCAATGGACTCGCGCTTCGAGCTTCTCGAGTCTCTGGTGCGCAACTCCTCGGACATCATCACGGTGCTCGATGCTCGCGGCAACGTGGTCTATTCGAGCCCGGCAGCGACTCGCGTGCTCGGTTATCCCGACGGGTACATGTTCGGGCGCAGCGCCTTCGAGCTGGTGCACCCCGATGACCTCGCGGAAGTTTGGGCGGCCTTCATCGAGGGCCTGACGAAGCCGGGGGGCTACCAGCCGGTCGAGTTTCGGATGCGTCACCTCGACGGCACTTGGCGGACCGTGGAGGCCGTGGGGACCAACCTGCTCCATGATCCCGTCGTTCGCGGCGTGGTCGTGAACACGCGTGACGTGACCGAGCGCTGTGCAGCCGAGGCGGCGCTGCGCGACAGCGAGGAACGCTATCGGCGCCTGGTCGAGCACTCGCCCGAGGCCATCGCGGTGCACCAGAGGGGCCGATTCGTCTTCGTGAACCCGGCCGGTCTTGTGCTCCTGGGCGCCAGCGCAGAAGGCGAGCTCCTGGGCCGACCGGTGCTCGACGTCGTGCACCCGGATGATCGCAAGACGGTCGCCGCCCGCCTGCGAGCCCTCGATGCCGGCGAGAAGGTCGAGCTGCGGTCGGAGCGCCTGATACGCCTCGACGGCGAGCCGATCGAGGTCGAGGCGGTGGCCCTGCCCATCACCTACAACGGCGGCCCCGCCGCTCAAGTGATCGTCCGGGACGTCTCGGACCGGAAGCGAGCCGAGCGCGACCTCGAGCACCAAGCGCTCCACGACCACCTCACCGACCTTCCTAACCGCAACCTGCTCCTCGACCGCCTCGGTCACGCCCTGGCCCGGATGGCCAGGCCGCAAGGGATCCTGGCCGTGTTGTTCCTGGACCTCGACCGCTTCAAGGTGGTCAACGACAGCTTGGGTCATGCCACCGGCGACCAGTTGCTGGTGACGGTCGCCGAGCGACTCCAGAAGGCCGTTCGCCCATCCGACACCGTGGCTCGCTTCGGCGGCGACGAGTTCGTGATCGTCTGCGAGGACCTCGACGACGTCGCCGACGCCGCCGTCACGGCCGAGCGAGTGGCTCGAGCGCTCGGCGAGCCTCTGACCATGAGGGGCGAGGAGCTGCGCGTGAAGGCAAGCATCGGCATCGCTGTGGCCGTGAGCGACTTGGCCAGCCCCGACGCCCTCATCCGCGACGCCGACGCGGCGATGTACCGGGCCAAGGAGCGGGGCCGGGGCCGCTTCGAGATCTTCGACGAGGCCATGCGGATCCGCGCCGTGGGCCGGCTGCAGGGCGAGAACGCCCTGCGCCGCGCGCTGAAGAACGACGAGCTGAGGGTCTTCTACCAGCCGATCGTGGCGGTGTCGGACGCTCGCGTGGTCGGCGTGGAGGCGCTCGTGCGGTGGCAGCACCCTCAGCGAGGCCTGGTCCTCCCGGCCGAGTTCATCGAGATCGCCGAGGACTCCGGGCTCATCGTGCCGATCGGGGCCCGGGTGCTCCAACAGGCCTGTCGCCAGGCCGTCGCGTGGAACGAGCAGTGCGGGATCCGTCAGCCCCTGGAGATTGCAGTCAACCTGTCAGCTCGTCAGCTGGCCGAGCCAGACCTGCTCGAGGTCGTGGGCGACATGGTCGCCTCGTCGGGCATCGAGCCCTGCCTCATCCACCTGTGCCTGGAGATCACCGAGAGCGTGCTCATGGACGACGCGGTCGTGGCCCTGCGCACGCTCGAGCGACTCAAGGAGCTCGGGGTGCGGCTCGCCATCGACGACTTCGGGACCGGCTACTCCTCCCTCTCCTATCTCAGTCGTTTCCCCATCGACGTGTTGAAGATCGACCGCACCTTCATCGCCGGACTGGGTGTCCACCATCACGACGACGCCATCGTGGCCTCCATCATCGAGCTCGCACACGCCCTCGGGCTCAGGGTCGTCGCCGAGGGCGTGGAGACGCAGAGCCAGCTGGACCTGCTGCGCAGCCTCGGTTGTGACATGGCCCAGGGATTCCTCTTCGCGCGGCCCCAGCCGGCCGAGGTGATGACCGAGCAGCTCCGCACCGGCGGGCTCCTGCCGACGGCCGGCCGGACCTAGACGGACCCGACTTGCCGAACGGGGTTGTGCCTGTGGGCCGCCTCGGGATCGAACCGAGGACCTGCGGATTAAAAGTCCGTTTGAAGACGATTCTTAGAAGTGGTGGCTCAATCCTCACCAGGGAAAAGACTGCGCTGTAAGTCGCACAAGTGACCGTTCTTTCGCGGCCTCTCGCGGCCTGACTGCGGCCTGACCGTCCGGAGGGTCAAGAGAGCTGACTAGCGGCAGGGACGGGGAGACCCTTCCTCCGATGGACTCGAACCCTCAACCTTCTGATCCGTAGTTGGACGCCAACAGTCCACGGAAGTCCGCCAGCGTCCGTTGTGCAGGTCGTCGCCGCTGCAAGGTCCACGGGGGTCCGCGTCGATCAGCCGAGGCCCGCCGATTCGATCTTGGTCTTCTGGACCTGGCCGTCCCTCCCCTGAAGGTCTTCCTTGACGCCCTCGACAACCGTGCGGCTGATGCGAGCGGCGCTCTCCTTGAGGGCGCTCGCGGGTCTTGGGCTCAAGGGCCTCGGGGCAACCCCGGCTGCACGACACGGTCCAGAGCTTTGGCCCCACACGAGGAGTCTCTGGAGGGCGGTGACGCACGCCACTTCCATCGACTTGCAATGAATCAAACCAGCCTGATATAACAGTGGCTGTGGGGGCGACACCGCCACCGGAGATCCTCGGGCTGCTGAGCGATCCGCTGCGATGGCAGCTCGTCACCGAGTTGGGTCGCAGCGACCGGCGGGTCGGCGAGCTCGTGCAGCTCGTCAGCAAGCCGCAGAACCTCGTCTCCTACCACTTGGCGGAGCTCCGCCACACCGGCATCGTGAACGCGCGTCGAAGCTCGGCTGACGGCCGCGACGTCTACTACCGCGCGGATCTGTTCCGCTGCCGGGACCTCCTCGGCGAAGCCGGGTCTTCGCTCCATCCCGGACTTTCGCTCGCGCCGACGTCGCCTGGCGATGTCGAGCCGCGGCGGGCTCGACCGCGACTGCTGTTCTTGTGCACTGGCAACAGCGCCCGCTCCCAGATCGCCGAAGCCCTCGTCGAACAGCGGTCGGCGGGCACCGTCGAGGCGCGCAGCGCGGGGAGTCATCCCAAGCCGCTGCACCGGAACGCGGTGCGGGTGATGGCTGAGCGCGGCATCGACATCGCCGGTCGCCCGACGAAGTCGCTCACCCGCTTCGCCCGCTCCCGGTTCGATCGGGTCATCACGCTCTGCGACAAGGTGCGCGAGATCTGCCCGGAGTTCCCCGGGGCGCCGATCGCCGCGCACTGGAGCATCGCCGACCCTGCCACCGCCGGCGACAGCGACGATGCGACGTACCCCGCGTTTCAGCACGTCGCAGACGAGATCGAGAGCCGCGTCGCGCTGTTGCTCGCTGACCTACGAACCCGACCAGTGGAAAGGACACACCATGGCTGATACCGAGATCGTGAACGTTCGTTACTTGGTCGACGACGTGGCCGCCGCCCTCGACTTCTACACCCGCCACTTCGGGTTCACCGGCGGCATCTCGAGTCCGGCGTTCGCGGATGTCACTCGCGGGAACCTGCGGCTCCTACTCTCCGGCCCGCAAAGCTCGGCCGGCAGGGCGATGACCGATGGGGAACGACCGGGCCCGGGCGGTTGGAACCGCATCCACTTCATCGTCGACGACCTCGACAGCGAGATCACCCGACTCACTGCGGAGGGTGTTCGGTTCCGCAACGAGGTCGTGACCGGTCCCGGCGGCGCACAAGTCCTCGCCTGCGACCCCTCGGGGAACCTGATCGAGCTGTTCCAACCCTTCGCCCAGTGAGCCAGCGAGGCATGTTTCGCAGAGCCGCCGGCGTCACCGCCATCCCCCCGCGTCGGCATTGCCGGCGTGTCGGGTGGCGCCGAGCGGAACCGGCTCGTCCTAGCGAATCTCAGGCGGACCCGACAGCAGAGATCGAGCGCGCGACCGACCAATGCGCGGAGTCCGACGTCGCGCCGCGCGCCGTGCAGACGCCGAGCGGGCCGGTCGCCGCCACCGAGGCGTTCGCGTGGATGAACCGCCAGCTCAGCTGGCAGTCGACGCTCGCCGACCTCGAAGCGAAGGCCGCCGTTTGTTGGATGGAGGATGCAAATGATTACGCCCGGAATCGACCACATCGCCCTGACCGTGCCCAACCTGGATGAACAGGTGGACCGCTTGACGAGCGCGTTTGGCATGGTTGTAGAAGGCCGCTTCGAGGGCTTCGCGCTTCTCGCCGACCCCGCGTCGGGACTGAAGATCGAGCTGAGCCGCTCCGACGATTCGCAGGTTCACTTCCGGCTCGCCGACCCCGCGTCGGGACTGAAGATCGAGCTGAGCCGCTCCGACGATTCGCAGGTTCACTTCCGGCACCTGGGCTTTCGTGCCGAAGACGTGGACGGCGCGCACGAGACCCTGGTCAAGGCTGGTATGGAGTCCAGTGAGGCGCCCCACCGGCGCGACTTCGCCCGCATGTACACCTCGTTCCTCAAGCAGCGGGGCGGCCTCGAGGTCCAGCTTGTGAAATATGACTAGCACCCCCGTCTCGGGTGTCGGTCATCCCTTCGCGCCGACGCGCAAGTGCTCACGGGCGCCGTGCACCCCGCGCCATTCGGGGTGGAGACGATGGGACTCGAACCCACGACCTCCTGCTTGCAAAGCAGGTGCTCTAGCCAGCTGAGCTACACCCCCGCAACCTGCTAGCGCTGCTCTTCAGCGCTCTGACCAGCGTGTTCGGCGTTCCGTCTCCTCCTTTCGTCGTGCCGTCTCGTGTCGCAACGTGTCGCCGTTGGTGGGGGAAACCCGGGGGAATCGTTACCAAGTGGGGGAAAATCCGGGGGAAAACCCCACGCCTCCAACGACGCCCATCGTACGAGCGAACGACAGCGCGCCAACGCGCGGCGCCGCGAGGCTCACGTCGCCGCGGTTGTGCGTCGGCCACCAGCCCGGTGGCGGCTCACCCGCCAGCCGTTGGCGTGCTGCTCACCCATCGCCCTCCCTGCCCGCCGCCGTCGCGCGTGCCGTCTCCGGGATACGCGTTTCCGCAGCCGCTGACAAGGGTCACGATCGTCATCTGACAAGACCCGCCTGATTCCTCCGGCTTGACGCATGCCGATATCGGAATATGATGGCGGCCATGGCACGAGCAGCGACGACGTCGGACGTCTTCAACGCGATCGCCGAGCCGCAGCGCCGGGAGATCCTGGTGCTGCTGCGGGCGGGTGGGCGGCCGGTGACCGAGTTGGCCCAGGAACTGGGGATGACCCAGCCGGGGGCGTCCAAACACCTGCGGGTGCTCCGGGAGGTCGGGCTGGTGCGGGACCGCAAGGCAGGCAAGCAGCGCCTGTACGGCCTGGACGCCCGCGGGCTGCGGCCGGTCCACGAGTGGGTCGGCGGGTTCGAGCGGTTCTGGAGCGAGAGCTTCGACCGGCTGGACGAGTACGTGCAGGACCTGAAGCAGGCAAGGCAGGAGGAGTAGCTGATGAGCGCGACGGGACGACGAGCGCCGGCGCAGTCCGCGACGGCCGACCGCGAGATCGTGATCTCCCGGGTCATCGACGCCCCACGGGAGCTGGTGTTCGAGGCCTTCACCGAGGTGCGGCACCTGTCGCGGTGGTGGGGACCGGAGGGGTTCACCACCACCACGCGGGCGTTCGAGTTCCGCGTCGGCGGGGAGTGGGACTTCGTGATGCACGGACCGGACGGGACGGACTACCAGGAGTGGATCTCCTGGACCGAGATCGCCCCGCCGGAGCGGATCGCGTTGCTCCACGGTGAGTCCCGCGGCGACCCCAACGCCTTCGAGTCGGTCCTCACGTTCGCGCCCGACGGCGCGGCGACCCAGATCGAGATGCGCACGGTGTTCCCCACCAAGGAGCTGCGAGACGAGGCGGTCGAGAAGTACCACGCGATCGAGGGCGGCCAGCAGACCCTGAGCAACCTGGCTGCCTACGTCACCGAGATCGTTCGGAAGGGAGCTGAGGGCTGATGGCCGGAAAGGTGTTCTTCAGCGTGACGATGTCGCTGGACGGTTTCATCGCGCCCGAGTCCCTCGAGGACTTGATGGGGCAGCAGTGGATGGAACTGCAGCAGTGGATATTCCCGCAGCGGTTCCTCCGGGAGAACCTGAAGCTTGGCGAGGGCGGCGAGGAAGGGCGCGACAACGACATCGTGCGGGAGACGTTCGAGCGCACCGGCGCGAGCGTGATGGGCAAGCGCATGTTCGACGCCGGCGAGCAGGCGTGGCCGGAGGAGGCGCCGTTCCACACGCCGGTGTTCGTCGTGACGCACGAGAAGCGTGACCCGTGGAAGCGGCCTGGCGGGACGACCTTCCACTTCGTCAACGACGGCATCGAGGCCGCGCTCAACCAGGCCAGCGGGGCCGCCGGCGACCGGGACGTCCGCATCGCGGGCGGCGGCGCGACGATCCTGGAGTACGTGAACGCTGGCCTGGTCGACGAGTTCTCGGTCGCGGTGTCGCCCGTCCTGTTCGGCACCGGAGTCCGCCTGTTCGAGGGCGTGGACGCGTCCCGCGTGGCACTGGAGCCCGTCCGCACGGAGCCGTCCCCAAGGGCAGCGCACCTGACCTACACCGTCCGGCAGCGCTAGACGCACGACGGACGGGTCATGCCCTGAGGTCGTACGCCCCGGCCTTGATGTCGGTGAGCAGGGCGCGCCACTCACCGACCTCAAACGCCAGGACGTGACCGTCGGCGTCCTTGGAATCCCGGACGGCAACCACCCGCGCCACACCCCGTCCAACCTCGACGCACTCACCCTCGTCGCCGCCGCTGTGCCCGCTCTTCCGCCAGCCGTCCGCGACCTCTACGCAGCTCCCTTCGTTGCCGCCGCTGTGTTCGCTCTTTCGCCAGTTCTCGGCGACTTCGACGCAGTCGCCCTCGGGCGTGGCGCTGTGGGTGCTCTTTCGCCATACGGCGGCGGCCTCGACGCATTCGCCTTCGTCTGGGCCGCTGCGGCTGCTCTTGCGCCAAGAGGCCCCGGTCAACTCGAGGTAGATCATAGGACTGACGCTATCCGCTCAATGAGTTCTCGAGACCGGCTTGCGTCAAATGATTGAGCGAGAAGCTGCTCGAAGATCTCTTCGTGACCCGTGACGTCTTGATCATTCTCCACGAACAAGGTTTGGCTGAACTGCTCGATGACAGAGACCGTGAGCTGGCCGGGCGGGCACAGCGTGAGGAGGTGGAAGCTCCCGGCCAGTGCATGATGTGCGCCCGCGCTGTTCGGGAGCACACGTAGTTCTACATGGTCGAGGCGAGCCATCTCGCTGAGATGCCTGACCTGAGCGCGCATCACGGAAGTGTCGCCGACCCTGTGCTGTAGCACCGACTCACTTATGAGCGGGACGTAGTGAGGAGGATCCGGCTGCTTCAGCACGTCCTGGCGTGATATTCGGAAGTCGATCAGAGAATCCGTGTTGCGAACTGCATTCGCTTGGCCGATCTCGAAGATGCACTCCATGTACTCCCGGGTCTGTAACAGGCCGGGGACGACGTTGGTTTGGAAGGTGCGGATCAGGGCCGAGTCTTCCTCCAGGCTGGCGAGGTCAGAGGCGGCGGGGGATATGTTGCCGCTTCGAGCGCGTTGCCAGATCTCCTCGGGGTCGTGTCCGGCGAGGTGGAGGAGGGATTCGCGGAGGGGGGCGTCGTGGACGTTGTAGAAGTCGAGGAGGTCGGCTAGTTCTTGGGGGTCTACGGGGTGGAGGCCGTTTTCGAGGGTGCTGAGCCAGCTTTTCGAGCGGCCGTAGCGGCGGCAGGCGGCGCCGACGGTCAGGTTGTTGGCTTCGCGGGCCTTGCGGAGGGCCGAGCCGATCCGGCGGAGCCGCACTGTGGGTTGGTTCCGGGAGGGCATTCACTTACGATGTCACCCTACGTGCATGATCGGGCACGGTTTGGGCGGGAGAACGTTTTTCCCTGGGATTAGGGGTTGACTTCGCGGCGGATGTCCAGGCCGGTTTCGTTGGACGGGTCGCGGCCCGGGACGTGAACATCGTGTTTGGTGGCTTGGGCGAGGTAGAGGCGGAGTGGGGCGTCGCCCATCAGGTCTTCTGGGCGGAATGCCTTGGCGCCGGGGGCGACGTTGGCGAACGCTTTGGCGCAGTGTTGTGGGAGGGCCTCGTCTGGGACGGCGGTGGCTGTGGCCTCTATGTAGACGCAGCGGCCCTGGCCGATTTCTGCGGTCGAGTCGTAGATGGCTAGGGCGACGGACGGGCGGGCGTCGATGTTGCGGGAATGGTGCGCGGACGGTGAGGAGACCCAATAGAACGTCCGGTATCCGGCGTGGGTGAAGTAGACCGGGGAAACGCGCGGACGGCTGTCGGGTTCGGTTGTGCCCAGAACCATGTAGCGGTTCGTGTCGATGACGGTGCGGGCCAAGGCGTCGAGATCTGCGGGCAGGTTCATGGCGCGGCTCCCCTGAGGCGGTTGGGCGTGATCATGTCACGATGCTTGTGCGACCAGGGGGGCGATCAGGGAAAACGTTCGCGGACGGGGTGAACGGGGGACGGGTCACTGGCCGTACAGCGAGAGTGACGGGCGACTTTCCGGAGGCGAAGGGAGCCGTCGTGGACGCGTTGCGAGCAGCTGGCCGAGGCGAAGCGGGCCTGCGGGCCGACCCTGCCCGGGGAGGCGATGGCCGCGTGGTGATCGGGGAGATCACGTTGCCGGGGGTGCGGCGGTCGGTCGGGTTCGCGCGGAGTTTCGTCCGGGACATGGCGCTCGACTTCCCGGGGCGCGACGACATGATCCTGGTGGTGAGCGAAGCGGTCGCGAACGCGATCACGCACACGGCGTCGGGGCGGGACGGGGGGCGGCTGACGGTCGTCCTCAAGGCCGGGGGCGGGATGTACCGGCTGGAGGTCGTCGACGACGGGGGCGCGGACGGGGCGCCGCACGTCAAGGCGGAGGTCGGCGCGGAGACCGGGCGGGGGATGCGGATCGTGGACGCGCTCGCGGCGCGCTGGGGGTTCCGGGTGGACGGCGCCAGGACCGTGGTGTGGGCGGAGTTCCCGGCCCCGGTCGCCGAGGACCGGGGCCGGGAGCCGTTCAGCGGCCCCGGTTGAACTGCCGGGTGGGCATCTTGCCCGCGCTGCGCCGGTTGTTCGCGAAGTTCGCCGACCTGAAGTCGGAGTTCTTTCGCTTGCCCTTCTTCTTGGACTTGGTGAAGGAGAGATTTGCTTCGGAGTTGTTTATGGCACGCATGGAAAGGAGACCTCCGGGCATGTTTGAATTCGGCCGCAAAGGGACCGAAAAGAAGGTGTTCATGACATGACGGCGCTGGTCACAGCGGGTGCACTGGTGGCGCCGAGGGTGGACGGGAGCGGGCCCGCGACATCAGGCGGGCGGCTCGACCGGAGGAATGATCACAGCTCCATGCGTAGGAGTTAGCCATAGCCGTCTTGTCGCGTCAACCTGGTATTTATGTGTCGTGGCGCACATGCCGGACTACTGGCGTGATGTGTGGGATGCCCGTCGTTGACGCCAGCGCGGACACGGCGTCAGCCTGGAGGCATGCGCGTCGCCTTCCTGATCTATGACGGGTTCCAGGTGCTCGACCTGACCGGGCCCTACGAGGTGTTCCGTAATACCGGGCGGTACGAGTGCCTGGTCGTCGGGCCTACGGCGGGGCCGGTGGCGGCCTCGGGCGGGCTTCCGGTGTTCGCGTCGTCCGGCGTGGACGATCTTGAGCTGGACGACATCGACACCCTTGTCGTGACCGGTGGGTCCGGGGTCGAGCGGGCGCGCAAGGACGCGGCGCTCGTCGGCTGGATCGCGAAGGCGGCCAGGGGTGCGCGGAGGGTCGCGTCCGTGTGCAGCGGGGCGGTGCTGCTCGCCGAGGCCGGGCTGCTCGACGGGCGGCGCGTCACGACGCACTGGGCGCGCGGCGACCAGCTGCGGGAGGAGTATCCGCGCCTGGACGTCGACTGCGATCCGATCTTCGTCCGGGACGGGCCCGTGTGGACGTCCGCCGGGGTCACGGCCGGGATGGACCTGGCGCTGGCGCTCGTCGAGGACGACCACGGACGGGACGTCGCGCACGCGGTCGCGCGGGAGCTGGTGATGTTCCTGCGGCGGCCCGGGAGCCAGTCGCAGTTCAGCGTGCCGCTGTGGTCGGTGCAGCCCGCGTCGGACCCGATCCGGGCGGCGGTGTCGTCCGTCCAGTCCGATCCGGGGGCCCGGCACACCATCGCCGACCTGGCCGGACGTTCGGGCCTCAGCGCGCGGCATTTGCAGCGCAGGTTCACTGCGGAGCTGGGTGTGTCTCCGGCGGTGTACGTCGAGCGGGTGCGCGTCGAGGCGGCGCGGCGGGCGCTGGCGGAGGGCGACGAGCCGGTTGAGACGCTGGCGCGGCGGCTCGGTTTCGGGACGGGAGAGACGTTGCGCAGGGCGTTCCACAGGCATGTGGGCGTCGCGCCGTCCGACTATAGAGAGCGGTTCCGCGGAACCGGTGTTTCTAGGGGAGGGGTCAGGAATGACCAGGTATGGGCTGCTGGTCTTCGAGGACGCTGAAGAACTGGACTTTGTTGGTCCGTGGGAGGTCTTCACTGCGTCGGCTATAACGCGTGGGCAGGGAGATGAGGCGATTCTGATTGCGGAGCAGTCTGGGCCTGTCCGCTGTAACAAGGGGATGAGGGTCTTGCCAGACCACGTCCTGGACGACCATCCGAAGTTGGACGTTCTGCTGGTCCCCGGTGGACGCGGCGCACGCGAGACCGAGCAGAACAACCCGTACGTGACGGGGTGGATAGCGAAGGTCGCCCAAGAGGCCGAATGGGTGACGAGCGTGTGCACGGGTGTCGCGTTGCTGCACGCGGCTGGGCTGGCGCAGGGCAAGAGGGTCGCGACCCACTGGTCGTGGGAGGACGCCCTAGAGGCCCGTGGTGACGTGACCGTCGTACGCGACGCGCGCTATGTCGTGGACGGCAATCTCGTCACGAGCCAGGGCGTCTCGGCGGGCATCGACATGGCGCTGTGGCTGATCGGACGCATCCATGGCCGCGACCACGCGCGGACGGTTCGCCGCTACATCCAGTACGAACCGGCCCCGCCGTACCTGGCCGACGACCAGGTCTGACAGCGGCCGCGACGGCGGCTCAGGTGGCTCAGCGGCGACTCGGCGGCGGCCTGATCGGGCCTAACATTCCGCCACACAGGTGATGATCTTCGCTTATCGGCATAATCACCCGAATGTCGATATCGCTTCCGGTGCGGTTCCGCAGCGACGGCCTTCGGGTCGCCGTGGAGACCGATCCGCTGCACGCGCCGCTGCGCGACTTCCTCATCAACGACCTGGGCGAGGACGTCTCCGCGATCGTCCGCGCCCGGGGACGGCTCAGCGGCAGCGGCCACGGCGGCGACGGCGGGCGGGGCCCCTGGCAGGAGCTGTATCGCTATCACCGGCTCGACTTCGACGGGACGATCGTCCACGTGCGGGACGTCGGCGGCTGGGCGTCGTGCGACCTCGACCCGGCCGTCCTGTGGAAGTGCCTGGACGAGTACCTCCAGGAGGTCGGGGCGTTGCAGAGCCGCCGCAGCCTGGAGCGTGCGTTGAGCGATGCGCCGTCCGATGAGCCGGTGGCGGCCTCGCTCGCCCTCGGGTCCGTGTCGCACCGGACTCAAGGGTGGGGGCTGGTCCAGACGCCGCGCGGCGTTCTGGAGGACGTCGCCGGGCTCACCCCGCACCCCGACGCTTGCCTTCCGCACGGCGTGCTGGAGACCGGCTCTGGGGCGTGCTGGGCCGACCTCGCCGTCCTGGACGAGACAGGAACCCGCCTACGCAGCGGCACCAAAACGTTCATGCCGCGTGGCATCGACACAGAACGGCTAATGGCCGAACTGGGGGACACCCTGGTTCGAGCCCGTTTCATCAGTGCCGTCCCAGGAGCGTGGGCGGGGGTAGTTGCCGGTGTTCCAGTGCATGGCTACGTCGACCCTGAGGCGGTGCTGCGTCTTCCCTGCGAGCCGATCCAGGTCGGTGGGGTCGTGCAACACGTGCGGGTGTTCTTCCCAGAGTTGGCTGACTCTGGTGTTGAGTTGGAGAAGGCGGCATCCAGCGCGAGTGGGTTCGCCCAGTCGGTGTTCGGGCAGCGTCACGTGCTGACGGCGTTTCTGCTTCATGACGTCCAGAGCCATCGGCACCACCTGGACGTCGTCCGTAGTGCGCGGCCGGGCTGGGAGCACACCGGGAACGCGTGTCACCTACGGCTGGACGCCGAGACCGTCCGGCTGGAGCATCTGTGGCTCCCTGGGCATGCCTGCGAGGTACCGACACGCGAATTCGTCGGCGTCCTCTATGAATACGAGCGCCTTCTCGCCACCTAGAGGGCACCAGACGACGAGAACGCGGTGACGATCGTGTCCGTCAGGGCCGCGCCTGCTGTGCCGTCCGGGTCTAGTTCCGGGTCGTAGATGCCTACGTGGAAGCCAAGCGCGCGCGGGCTCGCCACCAGAGTCGTCAGGACGGACGTGAGTTCCACGAACGACAGACCATCCGGGTTGGGCGAATCGACCGCAGGCATGACGCTCAGGTCGAGGATGTCGGCGTCCAGGTGAATCCAGAAGCCGTCGATGGGCGCGGCCTCCAGATGGGCTCGCGCGCCCTGTGCGGCGGCGTCCGCGCCGTGCTCGCGGACGTACTCGATCGGGTAGCGGTGGATGCGCGAGGTGTCGAACGCGGTGAGGTCGGCGATCTCGTAGTCCTCCGGCTCCCGCTGGACGCCGATGTGCGCGACATGCTCCTCCGCCGCATACGGGCGCAGCCCGTCGATGTCGGCGAGCGCGTCCGGGCCGTGGCCCGTGACCAGGCCCAAGGCCAGGCCGCCCGCCGCCAGCCGTCCGGCCCAGGCCGCCGGGTCGAGGTGCGGGGAGTAGTCGTCGTGGCCGTCCAGGTGCGCCAGGCCGAACACGCCCTGGCGGCGGCGCAGCGCGAGCATCGGGCCGAGGAGGATGCCGCAGTCGCCGCCGAGCACGACCGGGAACCGGCCCGCGTCCAGCAGTTCGCCGATGCGTACGGCGAGCCGGTCTGAATAGTCGGCGATGCCGAGGCCGTTCCGGTAGCCGGTTTCCGGCTCCAGGCCGAACACGTAGGGCGGGGGGTCGACGCGGCCCGCGTCTTCGGCGTTCAGGCGGGCGACGATGCCGTGCCCGCGCAGCGCGCCGGCCAGCAGCCGTACTCCGGGCTCATGCCCCTCGCGCGGCGGGCGCAGCCCGAGGTTGGACGGGGCGTCGAGCACAGCGATCATCCCTGCAATCTAGAACACGCACGCGCCTAGCCGCTGACGGCGCCGGGTTCCTCGCGCGGTTCCGCAGGGGGTCCCTCGCGCAGTCCCTCGGCGTGTTCGTCCCGCAGCGACTCGTACTCCTTCAGGACCTTCTTGCGTGCGCGGGCCGAGAGCCGGTCGATGTAGAGGCGGCCTTCCAGATGGTCGGTCTCGTGTTGGAAGCAGCGGGCGAGCAGGCCCGTCCCCTCGATCGTGACCGCCGCG
Organism: Acidimicrobiia bacterium; assembly: GCA_050743365.1. Classification (GTDB taxonomy): domain Bacteria; phylum Actinomycetota; class Acidimicrobiia; order IMCC26256; family JACDBD01; genus JBOGFI01. Next base: position 38,810 of record JBOGFI010000127.1, read on the forward strand.
CCGGTGACGTCGAAGCCGTGGACGACCGCATGGTCCGGACGGGCCAGACGCGCATGCGGACCCGGCACGGAAAGGCAGCCTTCGTCGCCGTCGTCCAGGCGCCGGTCGTCCAACGCGGGCAGCTCCAGTACGGGATTGACGACCACTCCCTTATGCCGCTCGCCGTCCTCGTCAGGGCAGTCGTAGATGAACACCCGCAGATCCACGCCGATCTGGTTGGCGGCCAGGCCGACGCCCTCCGCCTCGTACATGCTGGCGAACATGTCGTCGGCGAGTTCCTTCAGCGTCGCGTCGAAGTCCTCCACGGGCCTGCATGGCTGGTGCAGGACCGGTGTTCCCACCAGCGTGATCGGTCGCACCTGTCCTGCCATCGCCTGCGCACCTCGCCGTCCAGTCCCGCCCGTCTCGAAATCGCGCTACCCAGGGTAACCGCCACAAGTCGGGCAGCGTTCGTCGCCGTCCGCCACCGGACGGACGCGGAGCGTGTTCCGCTCGTCGCACACGGTCGCCCGCTCGTCGATGCGCACCGGTGAAGCCTCGATGGCGCGACCCCCGGATCGCTACCTTCTACGCATCCGCTGAACGGCCGGTGCGAGCCGCTTCGGGGGGAGCGGCCGGTCCTGTGTGTGCGCCCGGTCGACACAGCGGAACGGGGGGAGAGGGGTCACTTCGGGGGAGTGGCCCCTCCGTCCGTTTCAAGCCCCCTATTTCACTCGCTCGCTCGAAATGGACGCCATGCACGGTCACGTCGAGAAAACTTGACCCGGCGGACGTCGACTTCGCGACGCGGCTGCGAAATGGTCTCCCCCATGTATTCACGAATTCGAGGCGCCGGGGCGTCCGGGCCCACCGGATGGCTCCTGGCATTTCTCGGTGCGCGCGAAAGGTCGCTGCGCACCCACACCGGACCGGCGGCGGGCCCCGCGGAATGGCTGCTGGTCTTCCTGGAGGTCGAAAGCGCCGAGCTCGCGGCGCGGCAGCGTCCCGCCGCGCTGCTGCCGCGGCGCGGCAGGTCCGAGGAGTCCCCGTTCGGCCGGCTGGCCGCCCGCAGCGCGTAGAGGAGGGTCATGACCGTCGAGATGTTCATCGCCGCCCTCATCGGCGGCGCGATCGGCCTCGCCGAACTGGTCGCGCGCTACCGCGACAAGCCGGTCGCCGCGCTGCTGTCGCCGGGCGGGCTGCTGTTCGTGTTCGTCAACGCCAGCGCGTCGATCGTCGCGCTGATCGCGGTGACCGCGTCCGGCTGGAGGTTCGGGCTGCCCGTGTCGACGGCCCCGGAGAGCCTGACGGTCGTCCGGGTGATCGCCGCCGGGCTCGGGTCCGCGGCCGTGCTGCGGATGTCGTTCGCCCCGGCGCAGAGCAGGGCCGCCGGTACCGGGCCCGTCGCGCTCCTGAACGGCATCCTGCGGCTCGCGGACGGCGAGCTGGAGCGCAAGCGGGCGCTGAGCAGGCTGTCGCACAACGACCTGGCGGGCCTGTCGTTCGAGCGCGACCACGCGGCCCTCGCCGAGCTGTGCTGCCACCTCATGCGCGAGTTCGACCTGGCCGAGGCGCAGCGGCTCGGCGGGCTCGCCGCCGAGCTCAGCAGCCGCGACGACCTCACCGACGCCGACAAGCTCGACTGCTGGGGGCTGGAGCTGACCCGGCTGGTCGGCGAGCGCGCCCTCCGGCAGGCGGCGCGGCGGCTGCGGGACAGGC
>JBOGFI010000128.1:0-3982 GCA_050743365.1 Acidimicrobiia bacterium
TCGGCCGCCTGCCACCGAGAGAGGCTGAAGTTGCTCACGCCCACGTGGTCGACCACTCCTGCCTCCTGGAGGCGGCGCATCCCGTCCATCGTGGTCCCGACGGGGACGAAGGGGTTCGGCCAATGCACCTGGTACAGGTCGAGGCGGGCGACGCCCAGTCGGCGAGCGCTGGCTCGACCCCGCTGCTCGACGATCGGCCCGACGGGAAGCACCGGGAACACCTTGGTGGCGAGGAACGCCTCGTCCCGGCGGTGGGCGATCGCCCGCCCGACGATCCGCTCGGAGCGGCCGAAGGCGTACGCCTCCGCGGTGTCGATGAGGTTGATGCCGAGGTCGAGCGCGCGGCGCACGATCCGCGCCGCCTCGCCCTCGGCGTAGTCCCGGCCGTAGCCCCACTCGCGGGACGCGAACTGCCAGGTGCCCAAACCGACGGCCGACAGGCGGGTCCCACCGACCTCGACGTAGCGCACGCGCGGGAGCGTACGCCGCCGGCTGGCTCCCCGGTCGTCCATGATGGTTCGGCTGGCCCCATCGACGACAGGCGTGGCCTTGGCAGTCAGGAGGTGACGTGTCGGTGAACCGTCTCGTGCTCGTCAACAAGTCGAGCTACCGGACCAGGGACGTGCCGATGGCGGAGATCGCCGAGGCGATCAACCGCCAGCCGGTCGACTTCGCGGCCGCGTGGGGCGAGATCACGTGGACGATCACCCGCGACCTCGACCGACAGGGCTTCCGGATCGTGCTGTTCGACACCACCGATCAAGCCGGGGCCCTCGCCTACCACGACGTCACGCCCTCCGGCCGACCGTACGCATCCGTCTTCTGCGAGACGATCTTGGAGAATGGCGGCACCTGGACCAAGGGCGCCGACAGCGTCAGCGCGGCGACGAGCCACGAAGTAGTCGAGCTGCTCGCCGATCCCGCGTGCAACCAGTACGCCGACGACTACGAGGGCTACTTGTACGCGTTCGAGACCGCCGACTGCACCGAAGGCGACAGCTACAACATCGCTGGCGTCGCGGTCAGCAACTTCGTCTACCCGGACTGCTTCAATCCGTGGGCGAAGAAGCGCCGGGGCCACAAGCTCGACCACATGGGCCTCATCAACAAGCCGTTCGAGGTACGGGCGGGCGGCTACGCGATGCGCCATCGCGGGCGCGAAGACGCCACCGTCTGGGGAAAGAGGTACCCGGACTGGCGCAAGAAGATGAAGACCGAGTCGGAGCACGCGCGTACGGTCTCGCGACTGCGCGACGTGCACGGCCGGCGCTCATCGCGCGCTACGGTCCCGCGCGCGACTCCTTGACCAGAGCCGTGGACCGGCCAGCACTGCACGGAGGGCTCATGGAGCATTCATTGGAGGGTGGGACATCGCCCGGTTCGACGAGGTCGACTGGGCGCCCTGGGGAGGCTCGGGCGCCAACGCGCGAGCCAAGGTCCTCGGCCGAGCAGATGGATTCCACGTCGCGCTCATCGAAGCCGACGCCGGTTACCGGGGCGACCCGCACGAGCACGCGTATCCCGAGTTCCTGTACGTGGTCGACGGCAGCGTCCGAACCCAGGGGACAGAGATGGTGCGCGGCGACGCGTATGCAGCCGCGCCAGGTTCGTCCCACACCGACTTCGAGACCGCCTCTGGCGCGACGTACCTCTTGATCTTCAAGCTCTGATCCCGAACCAGGCGCGTTTCACCGTGCCCCGCTTCGCGTCACCTGCCGCCGGTACGCGCTGAAGAGGCGCGCCCACTGCTCGACGCTGAGGTCGCGGGCTTCCTCCTGGCCGTCGTCGAGCTCGAGGTCCCGACGAAGGGCTCGAACGCCGACCTTCGAAAGGAGGTCTCCGAGGATCCGGTCGAGCCGTGACTGCTGGAACCCTCGTCGCACGAACGTGGCGTAGCGCGTGTGGTCTTCGACCGCGACCAGGGGCGGGGTCCGGCGGATCGCGACGAGGACGGCAGCGTCGACCGACGGGGGAGGCCGGAACGAGGATGCCGGGAGCCGGCGGCCGCGGCGGAACCGCCACCAGGGGCCCCAAATGACCGCCAGCAGGTCGGTGGGCGGCGCGAAGTCGCTCTTGGCCCGAGCCCGTGCGACCTGCCACTGCACGATGACGTCGGCCCGCACCAGCGAGCCGCTCGGGTCGTCGAGAAGTCGATGGAGGATGGCTGTCGTGCGACTGAACGGGAGGTTCGCGATCACCCGGTAGGGGTTCGCGGGAAGGGGAGTCTCGAGGGCGTCGCCGTGGAGCACGAGCACGTTCCCGGCCCCGGCGAGCCGCGACTTCAGACGCGCAACCAGCGCCGCGTCGAGCTCGATCGCCATGACGAGCCCGGCGCGATCGGCCAGAGGTGCGGTGAGGACGCCGGTGCCGGCGCCGAGCTCGACGACGCGATCCCGCGCCATAACGCCGGCTCGGTCGACCAGCGCGGCCGCGAGCCTGGTGCTAGCCAGGAAATGCTGCGCCCGACCGCCGCCAACCGTGCGGCGCCCGGCTGCCCGTGACCGGCCGGCCACGGAGGACCACGCCCATGGGACTCCTTCGCAATCGCTGTGCTGATGCTATGCCAGCCCTACGGAGGAGGAGGCCGCGGACGAGCGGGGGTGGACCAGGGATCGCTAGCCTTCCGGGCCGGTGAAGCTGCCGCCGACGCTCGAGGGAGTACGCGACGAGGCGGTGGCAGTCGCCAAGGCCGCCGGCAGCTACCTGATCGGTCTTCCCGATCCTCACGACGAGGACGTCATCGAGCTGGTTCGTTGCCGCGACGACGTCCCGGTGTGCTTCCTCACGCCGGTGTTCCTCGTGCACGGGTTCCTGCACAACTGGTCGGGGTGGCTGCCGCTCATGGCGGTGCTGCGCGACGCCGGCTTCGCCCGGTTCGTGCGGTTCAACTACGACAGCGTCGGTGACTCGCCCGAGGAGACCGCCGGCGCGTTCAGCCGCCGGGTGCACGAGGTCGTCGAGCGCACCGGCGCGACGCGCCTGCACTTCGTCGGCCACAGCCTCGGAGGTGTGGTGGTGCGCATCCACGCGGTCATGCACGGTGGCGGCCCCAGGCTCTCGAGGGCAGTGACCCTGGGCGCGCCGCTGCTCGGCACCCCGTGGGGCCACCTTCCGAGCCCCACCGCCCTTCGCGAGCTGCGCCCCGGTTCCGAGCTGGTCACGATGCTCGCTGACGCCCACGACGACCGCAGCCGCTGGGTGACGGTCGCCGGCGGCGCTGACGTGCTCGTCCCCCCGCGCTACGCACACCTTCCCGGCGCGGCCCGCCAGGTGACGGTGCCGGGCCTCGGGCACGTCGGGCTGCTGTACCGGGAGGACCTGTGGCGCCTGGTGCGCGACACGCTCGTGGCGTCCGAGCCGGACGTGGGACTGGCGGCCTGAGCCGCGGTCACGGGTGCCAGAGGCCCGTGTAGACGAGCGCGAACGCGGTGCTCGGCACGAGGAAGGTGAGGCTGAGCACCACGATGCCACGCACCATGGCGGCGCTCGTCGTCGCCCGGCCGATCAGCAGGTGGTACTCGAGCACGAGCACGGGGAGGAAGACCGCGAACAGACGCAGCAGCGATCGCGGTATCACCGTGTCGGTCGCGGCGAGCACGAGCGTCCCGGCGGCGCCGAACACCCAGGCGCCCGAGCCCAACCGGTAGGCGGCCCGGCGTCCCAGCCGGGTCGCGACGGTGCGCTGGCCGGCGACGCGGTCGGCGTCGAGGTCGACGAGCGTGGTGGGAACGTACAAAGCCACGGCGACCGCGACGCCCTGGGGCACGAACCACCAGGGGAACTCGACCAGCGGCCGCGCCACCGCCCAGCCGGCCAGCAGCGGGAGCACCCCAACGGCGACGGCGTTGCTCGCAACGTCGGCGCCGGGCCGGGTCTTGAGCCGCAGCGGCGGAACGCTGTAGGCCCAGGCCAGTGCGAGCACGGCCCCGGTGAGCACGGCGAAGCCGGCGCCGACGGCCAGCGCGGTCGCGAGCGCCAGCGC
>JBOGFI010000129.1:0-30243 GCA_050743365.1 Acidimicrobiia bacterium
GTACACGAGCGCGATCACCGAGTTGACGCCGGCGATCACCCCGAGGACGATCGCCTGGGTGCTCCCGGCGTCGAGGGCGGCGTTGAAGACCACCAGCTTGGCGTACCAGCCCCCCAGCGGTGGGATGCCGGCCAGGGAGAACAGGAATGCCGACATGGCGAGGCACAACCCCGGGGCGTAGTTGAACAGGCCCGAGTACGACTCGATCTCCCCGGAGCGGGTCTTGCGGGCCACGGCGATGACCACGGCGAAGGCCCCGAGGTTCATGGCCGAGTAGATCAGCAGGTACACGACCGTGGCCGAGAAGGCGGCGTCGATCGGCTGGCGACCCTGGTTGGCCACCGCGAAAGGCACGAGGATGAACCCGCCCTGGGCGATGGAGGAGTAGGCCAGCATGCGCACGATGTTGGCCTGCTTGATGGCGACCAGGTTGCCCACCGTCATCGATGCCGCGGCCAGGATCCACAGGATGGGCTGCCAGGAAGCCTCCCGCCCGAAGAAGCCGACGTAGATGAGGCTCAGCAGGGCGACGAACCCGCCCGCCTTCGACGCCACCGAGAGGAAGGCGGTGACGGGGGTGGGAGCCCCCTCGTAGGTGTCGGGGGCCCAGAAGTGGAAGGGCACCGCGCTGACCTTGAAGGCGAACCCCACCAGCGTGAGGAAGACCGCCACCGCGAAGAGCGGCGGGGTGTCACCGGCGGCGGCGAAGCTGCCGATGTCGGCGAGGAGCACCTTGCCGCCGCTGATCCCGAAGATCAGCGACATCCCGTAGAGCATCACCGCCGACGACAGCACTCCGATCAGGTAGTACTTGATCGCCGCCTCGTTCGACTTCGTGTCGTGCTTGCGCCACCCGGCGAGCACAAAGGTGGGGATCGAGATGAGCTCGAGCGCGACGAACATGGAGATGAGGTCGCGGGCGGAGGCCATCGCGAGCATCCCGAGCACCGACGACAGCAGCAGGAAGTAGAACTCGCCCTGGTAGTAATCGCCCTCACCGATGTAGTCGACCGACACCAGCACCGTCACGTACGCGACGAGCAGGAAAAACGCCTTGAGCGCCAAGGCGTAGTCATCGACGACGAATGCGCCGCCGAACAGCGCCCGGTCGGCGCCGTCGACCGCGAGCGTGAGCACCGGGATCAGCGCAGCCAGCACGCCCAGGCTCGCGAGGCGCGACGTCTGCCACCGCTCCCGATCGGGGAAGAAGAAGTCGGCGACGAGCACCACGACGATCGCGCTCGAGAGGGTGATCTCGGGCGCGAGCGCGTGGTAGTCGAAGATCGGGTTCACGGTGCTAGCCGCCGATCGCCTTGGCAACGCCGTCGGCCACCTGGGTGACGGCACCGTCGGTGACGCGGAAGATCAGGTTCGGGTACACGCCCAGCGCCAGGATCAGGACGAGCAGCGGCGCCCACGCGATCCACTCGGGCGTGTGGACGTCGTGGATGTGGGCGTCGGCCCACTCCTGCTTCACGGCGCCGAACGCGACCCGCTGGAACATCCACAGCAGGTAGCCGGCGGCGAGGACGGTGCCGACAGCGGCCACGACCATGTAGACGCGGAACGTCACATCGGAGAGGTCACCCGCCGGGCTGTAGGCCGACAGGATCGCGGGGAACTCGCCCCAGAAGCCGGCCAGGCCGGGCAGGCCGAGCGAGGCCATGGCGCAGAAGCCCAGGATCCAGGCCAGGTGGGGCGCCTGCGTCAGCAACCCCCCGAGCCGGGTGAACTCACGGGTCTGGAACCGCTCCTGCACCGATCCGGCGAGGAAGAACAGCATCCCGGTGATGAGGCCGTGGGCGACCATGCCGAACACGGCGGCATTGATGCCGAAGTCGGTGAGGGTGGCGATGCCGAGCATCACGAAGCCCATGTGCGCCACCGACGAGAACGCGACCAGCCGTTTCATGTCGCGCTGGGCCAGACAGGCCAGCGCGCCGTAGATGATGCCGATCACCGCGAGCAGGCCGATCCAGGGTGCCCAGTCCTCCGCCGCCTCGGGGAGGATCGGGAGCGCGATCCGCACGAATCCGTACGTGCCGAGCTTCAGGAGGATGGCGGCCAGCAGCACCGACCCGACGGTGGGCGCCTCGGTGTGGGCGTCGGGCAGCCAGGTGTGGAACGGGAACATCGGGACCTTGATCGCGAAGCCCAGGAACAGGCCCACGAAGATCAAGTTCTGCGTGCTGCTCACGAGGTCGCCGCCGCCGATGGCCGCGAGCTCGGGGATGTCGAATGTGTCGAACTTGAAGAACAGGGCCAGGAAGCTCAGCAGCATGAGCGCCGAGCCGAACAGGGTGAAGAGGAAGAACTTGATCGACGCGTAGACCCGGTTGGGCCCACCCCACACGCCGATCATGAAGAACATGGGCAGCAGCACGAGCTCGAAGAAGATGAAGAAGAGGATGAGGTCCTGGGCCGCGAACGTGCCGTTCATTCCCGTCTCGAGCAGCAGGATGAGCGCGAGGAAGGCCTTCGGATTGTGCGGCTCGGGGAAGTGATCCCACGAGTAGATCACGCACATGACGGTGATCAGCATCGAGAGCACGAGCAGCGGCAGCGCGATGCCGTCGACGCCGACGTGGTAGCGGCTCTCGATCACGTCGATCCAGCTCTTGTTCACCTGGAACTGGAGGGCGCCGGTCTTGTCGTAGTCGAAGCGCGCCAGCAGCCCGATCCCCACGACCAGCGTTGCCACCGTGGTCACGAGCGAGACGACCTTGATCGCCTGCTCCTCCGCGCGTGGGAGGGACAACACGATCGCCATCCCGACGACGGGGAGGAAGACCGCCAGCGTGAGCCCCCAGCCCGAGTCGAACCAGTCCATGAAGCGTCGCCCTTTCGGTCAGCTGAAGATGAGGAGCGCGAGGCTGAGAAGCCCCACGGCGGCGAACAGCATCAGTGCGTAGCGCTGCACGCGGCCCGACTGGATGTAGCGCAGCAGGCCACCGGTCTCGCCGGTGGACACGGCGAGGCCGTTGACGGCACCGTCGACCACCTTCTGGTCGAGCACGTCGTACGTGAACCGGCCCGCCTGGGCGGCGCCGGTGCCGACACCGTTGACCGCTCCGTCGATGACCTTCCGGTCGACCCAGTTCGCGGCCCGGGCGATCGGCCCCTTGATCGACCCGACGATCACGTTCTCGTAGAGGTGGTCGAGGTAGTACTTGTTCTCGAGGAACGTGTACCCGGCCCGGGCGAGCCGGCTGCGCCCGGTGAGCCCGTGGAACCGGCCCCGGAACCAGTACGCGAACCCGACGAGGATGCCGGCGGCGGCGACGCCCAGCGCGAGCAACGCCCCCACCGCGTCGAACTCGGGGTGCTCGAGGGCCGGGAACGCGACCGTGGGCTCCACCCACTCCTTGAACTTCTCGATGTCGAACGCCGACGCGTTCACGAGCCCGGCCACCACGGAGAACCCGGCCAGGACGATCAGGGGCGCCGTGATCGCCCGGGGTGACTCGTGGGGCTGACCGTGACCGCGGTACTCGCCGAAGAAGGTGAGGTACACGCAGCGGGTCATGTAGGCCGCGGTCATGAGCGCGCCGATCAGGCCCACGACGAGGAAGAACTCGAAGCCGGTCTCGCCCGCGGTGGCCAGGATCTCGTCCTTCGACCAGAAGCCGGCGAACGGGAAGATGCCGGCGAGAGCCAGCGACCCGATCACGAACGTCGAGAACGTAATCGGCATGTGGTGGCGCAGGCCGCCCATGTCGCGCTTCATATCGAAGCTGTGGTGCGAGCCCGAGTGGCTGACCGAACCGGCGCCGAGGAAGAGGAGGGCCTTGAAGAAGGCGTGGGTGAAGAGGTGGAACACCGCTGCCACCCACGCGCCCACGCCCAGGCCCATCACCATGTAGCCGATCTGGCTGATGGTCGAATAGGCGAGCACCTTCTTGATGTCGACCTGCACGAACGCCAGCACGGCGCCGATGATCACGGTGATCCCGCCGATGAGGGCCATGGCGTTGACCCCGCCGCTGTCGATCGAGAAGCCCTCGTAGAACACCGGGAACAGACGGGCGCCGAAGTAGACGCCCGCCACCACCATGGTGGCGGCGTGGATGAGTGCCGACACCGGGGTGGGGCCGGCCATGGCGTCGGGCAGCCACGTGTGCAGCGGGAACTGGCCGCTCTTTCCGACGATCCCGCACATCAGGCACGCGCTCGCCACCAGGAGCAGGGTGTGACCGATCTCGCCGCCGAGGGCCTGCTCGTTGATCGCCTGGATGTCGAACGTGCCGGCGCCGAAGAAGAGCACGATGATGCCGATCACGAAGCCGACGTCGCCGGTGCGAGTGGTGAGGAACGCCTTCACCGCGGCGTCGGCGTTGGGCTTCTCCTCCCACCAGTGGCCGATGAGGACGAACGAGCAAAGTCCGACGAGCTCCCAGCCCACGAGCAGCTGCAGGGTGTTGTCTGCCACCACCAGGAGGAGCATCGAGGCGGTGAACAGGCTGAGCAGCGCGTAGAAGTGGGTGAAGCGGCGGTCGCCCTCCATGTAGCTCGTGGAGTAGACGTGCACGAGCAGCGATACGAGCGTGACGACGAACATCATCATCACCGCGAGGCCGTCGATGGAGGTGCCGGCGCCGAACTCGACGTTGCCGTTCTGCCACCAGGTGAGCCCGCGGGTGACCGGCGCCACCGCGAGCTCGCCGCCCTTGTTCGCGAGGAGGCCACGGCCGAAGGCCCGGAGTCCCTCATGACCTCCCTCAGCGCCCTCGACGCGGTCGATCCACTGCACCGCGGCAACGCACGCCAGCACGAACGAGGCCCCGACCGCGCCGACCCCGATCTCGGCGCCCTTGCGCGGCAGGCGCTTCCCGAACAGCAGGATCGCGACGAACGAGAGCGCCGGGAGCAGCGGGATCAGCCAGGCGTTGCGCAGCATCGGGGTGGGCTAGCCCTTCAGCTGGTCGACCTGGTCGAGGTCGGGACTGTGGAGGTTGCGGTAGATGAGGAGCACGATGGCGAGGCCGACGCCGACCTCGGCGGCGGCGATGGTGATCACGAACAGCGCGAACACCTGGCCCGCCACGGCGCGTTCGAACGCCGAGAAGGCGACCAGGTTGATGTTCACGGCGTTGAGCATGAGCTCGACGCTCATGAGCACGAGCACGCCGTTGCGGCGAGCAAGCACACCGTAGACCCCGGTGCAGAAGAGAAAGGCGCTGAGGATGAGGAACTGGTTGAGTACCACCTCTAGTCCCTCCGCGCGATCGCGACGGCGCCCACGAGCGCGGCGAGCAAGAGCATCGAGACGACCTCGAACGGCACGACGAAGTCGCGGAAGATGGAGTCGCCCACCGGGCCGGTGCGCCCTACCGCCAGGAGGTCGTCGGCGAGCTCGATCTCCTGGTCGCCGAAGGCGTCGACGAGCATCGCGACGAGCACCGCGAGGAGGCCGGCGGCCACGATCGCCGCCGGCCAGCGCTGGTCGTTGTCGAGGTCGCCCTCGGGCTGCATCGGCGCCCGTGTGAGCATGATGCCGAACAGGAACAGGATGATCACGGCCCCGATGTAGATCAGCACCTGCACCCACGCGACGAACTCGGCCGCGATCAGGATGTACTGCGCGGCGGCGCCTGCCAGCACCACCACCAGGAACAGCGCCGCGTGGACGACGTTCCTCGACCGCACCACGCCGATGGCGGCAGTCGCCATGACCACGGCCAGGATCCAGAACGCGACGTTCTGCGCCAGCACCTCGACTCCGCCCCCCGCCCGCTTCCTACTTCTTGCCCTTGGACTCCGCGCCCACCTCGAGCGGCTCGGGCTCCGGCACGCTCTCCATCCACTCGCCCAGCTTCTCTTTGTCGTGCAGCAGCTCGGCGATGTCAGGCTCGGAGTACTCGTACTCGGGGCTCCAGAACAGCGCGTCGAACGGGCAGACCTCCACGCAGATTCCGCAGTACATGCACAGCGCGTAGTCGATGTCGAAGCGGTCGAGCAGGCTGACGGTACGTTCGCGCCCTCCCTCACGACGAGGAGGCCGTTTCTCCTTGTGCCCCTCGATGTAGATGCACCAGTCGGGGCACTGGCGCGCGCAGAGCATGCAGACCGTGCAGTTCTCCTCCTTGAGGGCGATCACACCCCGGGCCCGGGGCGCCGGGTCCTCGCGCTCGTGGGGGTACTGCACCGTGACCGCGCCCTTGAGCATGGTCTTGAACGTGACCCCCAGGCCGCCGATCAGTCCGGGAAGCTTGGGCTTGGGAAGCCTCGGCATCAGAACACCACCTTGAAGATGCCAGTGAGGAGGATGTTGGCGAGGCCGACGGGGATCAGGTACTTCCACGCCACTGCCTGGAGCTGATCCTCGCGCAGGCGCGGGTAGGTGAAGCGCACCCAGAACATCAGGAACGCCACCGCCATCAGCTTCACGAAGAGCACGAGCGGGCCGAGCACGTTCGCCAGCCCGGTGTCGGTCACGCCCGGGATGGCCCAGCCGCCGAGGAACAACGTGGCCGCGAGCGCAGCGAACGCGAAGGCGGTGGCGAACTCGGCGATGAAGAAGAACAGGAAGCGGAAGCCGGTGTACTCGACGTAGTAGCCGGCGACGAGCTCGCTCTCGGCCACCGGCATGTCGAAGGGGACCTGCGTCAGCTCCGCCTGCGCCGCTACGAGGAAGAGGGCGAAGCCGATGAACTGCGTGAGGATGAACGGGTTGCCGATGCCGTCGAAGCCGAAGATGGCGCCGTCCTGCTGGGCGCCGACGATGCCCTGGAGACTCATCGTGCCGGCCTGGACGACGACACCCACCACCGCGAGGAGCAGGGGCAGCTCGTAGGCGATGAGCTGGGCGGCGGCCCGCAGCGCGCCGAGCAGCGCGAACTTGTTGGCGCTGGCCCACCCCGCCATCAGCACGCCGATGACCGACAAGCTCGACACCGCCAGCGCGTAGAACACGCCGACGTCGAGGTCCTTCACGACCAGATCGGGGCCGCTCGGCAGCACGACGAACACCAGGAATGTCGAGACCAACACGACGGCCGGCGCCATCGCGAACACCCGACGGTCGGCCCCTGTCGGTGTGATGTCCTCCTTCTGGAAGAACTTCAGGCCGTCACCGATGAGCTGGTACCAGCCGTGGAACCCACCCGGGTCCATAGGGCCGAGGCGGCTCTGCATGTGGCTCATCATCTTCAGCAGGAAGACGTAGCCGAGGATGATGGCGCTGACCGGGATGAGGCCCAGGACGACCAGCGTCTTGATGGCGAGCACCGTGCCCCATCCGACGTCGAGCGCGAGAAGATCCGTCACCGGTCGATGTCCCCAAGGATGAAGTACAGCGACGCCAGGATCGCGATCACGTCGGGAACGTAGACCCCGCGCAGCAGCCACGGCAGGATCGAGACGTTGCTGAAGGACGCCGAGCGGATCTTCACCCGGAACGGTCCCGTGGCCCCCTTCGAGATCACGTAGTAGCCCATCTGGCCGAGCGGGTTCTCGGTCTCGACCCACACCTCGCCCTCGGGCACCTTGATGATGCGGGGCACCTTCGCCATGACCGGGCCGCTGGGGATCTGGTCGAGCATCTGGATCGCCATGCGTGCGGACTCCCGCGTCTCCTGGAGGCGCACCCAGTAGCGGGAGAAGCTGTCGCCGTCGGGGTGCGTCCAGACCCGGAAGTCGAGCTCGGGGTACACCAGGTAGGGCTTGCCGTCGCGGCGCAGGTCCCAGTCGACGCCCGAGGCCCGCAGGTTCGAGCCCGAGACCCCGTAGGCGGCGCCGACGTCGAACGGGATGATGCCGATCCCGCGGGTGCGGGCCCGGAAGATCTCGTTGCCGGCGACGAGGTCGTCGAAGTCGCGGCACGAATCGAGCACGATCTTCATGGTGCTGCGGGTCTCGTTCACCCAGCCCCACGGGAGGTCGTCCTTCAGGCCCCCGATGCGGTTGAAGTTGGGGTGGAAGCGGCCGCCCGTCACCGCCTCGATGAGGTTGAGCACGTGCTCCCGGTCACGGAACCCGTAGAACGCGGGGGTGATCGCTCCGAGCTGCACGCCCATCTCGCCGAGGAACAAGAGGAACGTCGCGATTCGCGACAGCTCGGTGAGGATCGTGCGGATGTACTGCGCGCGCGGCGGCGCCTCGATGCCCATCAGCAGCTCGGCGCCATGGATGAACGGCACTTCGTTGGCGAAGCTCGACAGCCAGTCGATGCGATTGATCAGGGTGGTGACCTGCGGGTAGGTGCGGACCTCGGTGAGCTTCTCGTAGCCCCGGTGCATGTAGCCGATGACCGGATCGGCCGCCACGACCCGCTCGCCGTCGAGGCGCACGACGACGCGCAGCGTGCCATGGGTGGCGGGGTGCTGCGGACCCAGGTTGAGGATCATGTCGCCGGTGTCGAGCTCAACCCCCACCTGCGCGTCGGCGAGGTGGCGGAACGCCCTCGGGTCGATGTCCAGCGACGGCGTCCGGTCCGTGGTGGTCACGACTCGTCAGCCCCTTCGCCGCCGGTGGTCTCGCCGGCGCTCTCTCCCGCGCCCTCTCCGGCGCCCTCTCCGACGCTCTCTTCCTCACCGGGCATGGGCTCGACGTCGACGAGGCCGGGCCACGGCTTCACCTGTCGCGCCAGCAGCGGAAAGTCCTTGCGCAGCGGGTGACCCTCGAACTCCGACGGCAGGTAGAGGTGCCGGAGGTTCGGATGACCGTCGAACGCGATCCCGAACATCTCCCAACACTCGCGCTCGTGCCAGTCGGCACCTGGGTACACCGGCACCCACGACTCTGCCGACGGTGTCGCCTCGTCGACGTCGGTCTTGAGGGTGACGCCCCACTTGCGCGATGTCGACTGCACGTGCGCGAGCACCTGGAGACGCCCCGCCGAGCCGGCGGCGCCGAACGTCATCTCGGTCGGCTGGACCGGTGCCGAGCTCTCGCCCCCGACCTCGCCGCCCTCGCGCGGGGCGGGCTGCCAGTCGATGCCGGACACGAACGAGAGGAAGTCGCACTCGAGCGCCGCCTTGCTCACCTGAGCGGCCCGCCGCCATGCGTCCGGCCGCACGCGCACCACGAGCGTCCCGAAGGCGGAAGCGGAGTCGACGACCGCGTCGCCGAGCTCGTGTTCGAGCCGGTCCAAGATCTGCTGCTCGGTCTCGGAGAGCCCGGCCGCGGGCTCGCTCGGCGTGTCAGGCATCGACGACGATCGGCTCCCCGCGCCAGCGCTTCCCCAGCTCGTCGTTGCCGAGGCCCTCGTTCTGGATGCGCTCCTGGAGGAGCACGATCCCCTGGAGCAGTGCCTCGGGACGCGGTGGGCAACCGGGCACGTACACGTCGACCGGGATGATCTGGTCGACGCCCTTGGTCACGGAGTACGAGTCCCAGTAGGGACCTCCGCAATTTGCGCACGACCCCATCGAGATCACGTACTTCGGATCGGGCATCTGCTCGTACAGCCGCTTGATGGCGGGCGCCATCTTGTCGGTCACCGTGCCCGAGATCACGACCAGGTCGGACTGGCGGGGGCTGGCCGGGAACGGGATGACGCCCAGCCGCATCATGTCGTAGCGCGGGCTTGCCAGCGCCGCGCCCATCTCGATGGCGCAGCAGGCGAGTCCCCACTGGAACATCCACAACGAGTACTTACGGCTGTAGTTGAGGAGCCACGTGAGCGGCTTGGGCAGCTTGCCCGACTCCATCAGGCCCACTGCAGGACCCCCTTGCGCCACGCGTACACGAGGGCCAGCGTCAGCACGACGATGAAGATCACCATCTCGACCAGGGCGAACGTGCCGAGGCTCTCGAGGCGGACCGCCCAGGGGAAGACGAACACGGCCTCCACGTCGAACATCACGAACAGGAGGGCGTACACGTAGTAGCGGACGTTCGACTGCCCCCAGCCACCGACCGGGTCGGAGCCGGCCTCGTAGGTGACGTACTTCTCCTCCTGGGGGCGGGTGGGCCGAAGCAGGCGCCCGACCCCGAGCATGGCTCCGACCATGCCGAGAGCGGCGGCAGCGAACACGGCGACGGCAAGATACGACTGGTAGTACCTCGTCACGCGCGGCCTCCAACCACGTGGTGGGGCTTGCCCGCGGAGTATACGTCCGGCCCTTCCGAGCGCCTCAAACCGCCCGAACGATCACGATCGCGCTCATCGGCCGGGCGCCGTGAGCGAAACTTGAGCCGACGATGAGCGAAGCCACCCTCTCGCCGCGTTGGCGGCGCGACCCCGAACCGGGCGGTCCGAAGACGGCCTTCGTGCTGTCCGGCGGCGGGAACCTGGCCGTCAGCCAGGTGGGGATGATGCGCGCGCTTCTCGAGCGAGGCATCCTGCCCGACGTCGTGGTCGGCACGTCGGGCGGCGCCCTCAACGGCTCGGTGATCGCGACCTCACCGACCCTCGATGCGCTCGAGCGTCTCGAGAATGTGTGGTGCTCCCTGCGTGCCGGTGAGGTGTTCCCGGGCGGCAAGCTGGCGCGGGCATGGAACCTGGTCAGCCGGGACGACCATCTCTTCTCGAACGAGGGCCTGCAGGCCATCATCGACCGCGCCGAGCCTGCGGCCACCTTCGAGGAGACCGCCGTCCCGTTGCGCGTGGTCACCACCGACCTCCACACCGGCGAGGAGGTCGTGTTCGCGGCCGGCCCCATCCCGCCGACGCTCCTGGCCACCACCGCGCTCCCGGGCCTCTTCCCGCCGGTCGAGCACGACGGCCGCACGCTGGTCGACGGCGCGGTCACCAACAGTGTGCCGATCGCGCATGCGCTGGCGGGGCCGGTGGAGAGGGTCTTCGTGTGCAACGTGGCCGGCGGCGGGCCCGTGAGCCGGCCGATACGGTCACCGCTCGACGTCGCGGTGCGTGCGTTCAACATCTCCCGCAACCAGCGCTTCGACCTGGAGATGCAGAACACACCACCCGACGTAGATGTCATCGTGCTGCCACGCCCCGAGGACAACCGCGAGCTGCTCGACTTCTCCGAGGCGGTGATGATCATGGAGGAGGCCCACGCGCTGTCCGCCAAGTTCCTCGACGCGGGGCCGGCTGTGCTCGCGGGCCAGCGCCCCAAGCGGCGCTGGTGGCAGCGCTGGCGCGAGCGGGTGGCGTAGCCGCTCGCCGCTCCCGCACAATCCCGCCCGCACGTCACGGGCTGGCGGGCCTTCCTGGTTCGCCCCGCAACTTCGGTCAGAGCAGGAAGGTGGCGTCGCTCGCGAAGTCGACGAAGCCGCCGGGGAGGATCCCGGCGAGCAGGGTGATCGCCGCGCACGCCGTCAGCACCAGAGCGGTGGCGGGCTCGACGGCCGTGCCCCGCCTCGCGGCGGGCGCCGGCTCGCCGTCGTCCGCGGCCTCGGGCTCGCCGGTGAACATCACCACGACCACCCGCAGGTAGAAGAAGGCCGCCACCACCGCCGCGAGCACGCCGACGATCGCGAGCGCGTACTCCCTGGCCTCGACGGCCGCCGCGAACACGTCCAGCTTCGCCACGAAGCCGCCCGTCAGCGGCACCCCTGCCTGGGCCAGCAGGAAGAGGGTGAGGAACCCGGCGAGCACGGGCTCGCGTACCGCGAGGCCGCGGTAGTCGTCGAGGGAGTGCCGGGCGTCGTGGCGGCGGCGGGCAACCAGGCTCACCACCGCGAATGCGCCGATCGTCATGAAGGCGTAGACGAGCAGGTAGAGCAGGGCTGACTCCAGCCCGCGCTCGGCAGCCTCCCGGTTGCTCACCGATGCGGCGGCGAACCCGACGAGGATGTACCCCGCGTGGGCGATCGAGGAGTAGGCGAGCATGCGCTTGACGTCGGTCTGCACCACCGCGGCGACGCTGCCGAGCACGAGCGAGAGGATCGCGAGCGCGGCGACGGCCGGCCGCCAGTCCTCACGGTAGGTCGGGAACGCGACCTCGAAGACACGCAGCAGCGCGGCGAAGCCCGCCACCTTGGTGGCCGACGACATGAAGGCCGTCACGGGCGTGGGCGCGCCCTGATAGACGTCGGGCGTCCACATGTGGAACGGCACCGCCGCCACCTTGAAGCCCAACCCCACCAGCAGGAGAGCGAGGCCGGCGAGGAGCACGCCCCGCTCCAGCAGGGTGTTCTGGGCGAGGAAGTCGGCGATGCCGGTCAGCGACGTCGTGCCGGTGGCGCCGTACACGAGGGCGATGCCGTAGAGGAAGATCGCCGACGAGAACGCGCCGAGCACGAAGTACTTGATGCCCGCCTCCTGTGAGGCCAGGCGGCGCCGGTCGAAGGCGGCGAGCACGTAGAGCGGGATCGAGAGCACCTCGAGCGCGAGGAACACCACCACCAGGTCGTTGGCGGTGGTCATGGCGAGCATGCCGGTGGCCGAGAAGAGCATCAGCGCGAGGTACTCGGGCCCCTCGAGCCCCTCGCGCTCGACGTAGGCGCCCGTCAGCAGCAGGGCGAGCAGCGTGGCCACGACCACGACCGCGCCGAGGAACACGCCGAACCCGTCGACGCGCAGCATGCCGGCGACGGTGTCGATGGCGCCGTCGTCGCGCACGACGTTCCACTGGCGGGCGAGGACCACGCCCGCCGCCACCGTGCCGCTGATGGCCGTGAACAGCGACGCCGGGTACACCCAATCGCCGCGTCGCACGACGGCGCGGAGCAGCACGATCACCACGCCCGCTCCCGCCAGCGCGATCACGGGCCCGAGCGCGAGCAGGTCGACGCTGGGCGTCTCGATCGGGGGCACCGACTGGGCGATCACCGCCGGTCCACCCCCTCGCGGGCCTTCTCACCCTCGGTCGCCACCGCGGGCTCCTCGTAGTCGCTGTGGTCCTCGACGTGTTCGATGATCGACCGCACCGACGGCTCGATCCGGTCGATCACCGGCTTCGGGTAGAGGCCGAGGAACAGGCTCAGGGCGAGCAGCGGCACGACGCACACCAGCTCCCGGAACCCGAGGTCGGGCAGGTCGGCGTTCTCGCCCGAGGGCACCCCGGTGAAGGCGCGCTGGAACGCCCAGAGCAGGTACACGGCCGCGAGGATCACCCCGACCGCGCTGATGATCGCGTAAGGACGGTCGACGAGGAACGCGCCGAGCAGCGACAGGAACTCACCCACGAACCCGGAGAACCCGGGCAGGCCGATCGACGCGAACGCGACCGCGAGGAAGATCCCGCCCATGATCGGGACCGACTTCCAGAGGCCGCCGAAATCGGCGATCTGCCGGGTGTGGCGCCGGTCGTAGAGCATCCCCACGAGGAGGAACAGGGCGCTGGTGGTCAGGCCGTGGCTGACCATCGTGAACAACCCGCCCTCGAGCCCCTGGGTGGTGAGGGCGAAGATCCCCAGGACCACGAAGCCGAGGTGCGCCACCGACGAGTACGCCACCAGCCGCTTCAGGTCGGGCTGCATGGCGGCGACGACGGCGCCGTAGACGATCCCGATGGTCGCCAGCACGAGCAGCAGGGGCGCGAGGTCGACGGCCGCCTGGGGGAACAGGGTGAGCGAGAAGCGAAGGAACCCGTAGGTCCCCATCTTCAGGAGCACGCCGGCCAGGATCACCGACCCGGCCGTGGGGGCCTCGGTATGGGCGTCGGGCAGCCAGGTGTGCAGCGGGAACAGCGGAACCTTGACCGCGAACGCGGCGAAGAAGGCGAGGAACAGCAGGCGGGCGGTGCCGTCGGACAGGCCACCGGGCGCCCACTCCATGAGCGTGCGGATGTCGAAGGTGAGGTCGTTGCCGGGCGCCCGGGCGTGCAGGAACGCGAGCGTCAGCAGCCCGACGAGGAGGAAGGCCGAGCCCGCCATGGTGAAGAGGAAGAACTTGATGGCGGCATAGACACGGTGCTCGTGGCCCCAGCCCGCGATGACGAAGTACATCGGCACCAGCACGATCTCGAAGAACACGAAGAAGAGGACGAGGTCGAGGCCGAGGAACACGCCCATCAGCGACGCCTCGAGGACGAGCATCCACATCGTGAACGCCTTGACCCGCTCGGTGAGGGTGGCCGAGGCGAGCAGCCCGAGCGGGAAGAGGAGCGCGGTGAGCACCACCATGAACACGCTGATGCCATCGACGCCGAGCAGGTAGCGCACGCCCAACGACCCGATCCAGCGGTGGTCCTCGACGAACTGGTAGCCGGCTCGGCCGGTCTCGAAGTGCCACAGCAGGTAGCCGGTGAAGCCGCCGGTGGCGGCGGTGGCGGCGTAGCCGATCGCACGCGCCAGCTCGGGGCGGCGTGACGGCATCAGCGCGACGAGCACCGCGCCCGCCGCGGGAGTGACGATGATGCAGGTCAGGACGGGGAAGTCGGACGTCACAGTGCTCCTTCGCTGCATCCGCTCGCCGGCACGGTGCTCACCCGGCTCGCACCACGAGGAACAGGAGGATCCCGGCGGCGCCGAGCACGACACCGAGGGCGTAGTTGCGCACGAGCCCGCTCTGCGCCCGCCGCAAGCCGCCGCCGGCCCGGCGCACGAGATCGGCGACGCCGTTCACTGCGCCGTCGACCCCGCCGTGGTCGAAGACGTCGTTGAGCCAGTCGGCGAAGCGGCGCCCGGGGCCGTGCACCTCCCGGCTCACCGTCTCGTCGACGTACCAGGCGTGCTCGAGGACGCGCGCGAGCGGTCCCAGCCGGCCCGGGAGCGGGTCGTCGGAGGGACTCGGGATGCCGCGCTGGTAGATCGAGCGCGCCACCAGGATCCCGGCGACACCGAACACGACCGAGATCGTCGAGAGGCCGAAGGCCGAGAGGAAGGAGCTCGTCTCGATGGCGGCGACGCCCTCGAAGACCGGCTCGAGCCAGTGCGTGAGGAACTCGAGCGACCGGAAGGGCAGGCTCAGCAGGCCGCCGACCGCAGCCAGGCCGGCGAGCGCGAGCACCGGGACCACCATCACCGGCGGCGCCTCGTGGGGGTCGCGGTCGAGGCGGGGCGGCTTCGGCGCGTCGAAGGCCTCGACGGTGGGCGACTCGAGCGAGAGGTCGTGGCCGGCCTCGCCCGCGCCCGCGTGGCGGAAACGCTCGTTGCCGAGGAACACGAGGTACACCTCGCGGGCCATGTAGAAGGCGGTGAGGGCGGCAGCGATGGTGCCGATCGCCCACACGCCGTAGTTGTCGGCATAGAACGCCTTGGCGAGGATCTCGTCCTTCGACCAGAAGCCCGAGAACGGGGGGATGCCAGCGATCGCGAGCCAGGCGACGATGAACGCGATGGCGGTGTAGGGCATGAACCTCCGGAGGCCGCCCATCGTCCGCATGTCCTGGTTGTCGGCGCTGCCGTGGATCACGGAGCCGGCACCGAGGAACAGCGTTCCCTTGAAGAAGGCGTGGGTGACCACGTGGAAGATGGCGGCCGCGTACGCGCCCACCCCGAGCGCGAGGAACATGTAGCCGAGCTGGCTGATGGTCGAGTATGCGAGCACGCGCTTGACGTCCGCCTGGACCACGGCGATCGTCGCCGCGAACAGCGCCGTGCCTGCCCCTACCCACGCCACCCACGTGAGCGCGGAGCCGCTGGCCTCGAAGAACGGGTGGGCCCGGGCGACGAGGAACACGCCCGCGGTCACCATGGTGGCGGCGTGGATGAGCGCCGACACCGGAGTCGGGCCCTCCATGGCGTCGGGCAGCCAGACGTGCAGCGGGAACTGCGCGCTCTTGCCCACCGCACCGAGGAAGAGGAGGAGCGCGATGCCGGTAGCCGTGCCGTTGGCGAGCGTCTCGGCGCCCTCGTTCATGACGCCGTAGTCGAGGCTGCCGAGCCGGGCGAAGATCAGGAACATGGCGAGCATGAACCCGAAGTCGCCCACGCGGTTGGTGACGAACGCCTTCTTGCCCGCCACCGCAGCGGAGTTGCGCTCGAACCAGAACGAGACCAGGAGGTAGGAGCAGACGCCCACGCCCTCCCAGCCGAGGAAGGTGACGAGGAAGCTCGAGCCGAGCACGAGCACGAGCATCGAGGCGGCGAACAGGTTCATGTAGGCGAAGAAGCGGCCGAAGCGGGGGTCGCCGTGCATGTAGCCGATGGCGTAGAGGTGGATCAGCGTCGAGACACCGGTGACGAAGAGGATGAACGTCACCGAGAGCGGATCGGCCAGGAAGCCGAACCTCACCTCGAAGCCGCCGGACGGCAGCCAGGTGAAGAGGTCGTAGACGTGGGTGCGGGGCTCCACGTCGCGCAGGGCGAGGAACATCACGACCGACCACGCGAACGACAAGGCCATGAGGCCGGTCGCGAGCCAACCCGCTTTGGGCTCGCCGATGCGCTTCCCGAAGAAGAGGAGCACCACTGAGCCCGTCGCCGGCAGGGCGGGCACCAGCCACGCGAGGTCGAGAAGATCGCGCGCGCTCACGCTGTCAACCCTTCAGGAGGTGGACGTCGTCGGCGGTGGCGTCCCGGCGGCGGCGGAAGATCGCCACGATGATGGCCAGGCCCACCGCGACTTCGGCCGCCGCCACCACCAGGGTGAAGAACACGGTGACCTGGCCGCCGACGTCGTCGAGCTCGCGGGCGAACGTGACGAAGGTGAGGTTGGCGGCGTTGAGCATGAGCTCCACGCACATGAACATCACGAGCACGTTGCGACGGACCAGCAGGCCGACGGCGCCGATCGTGAACATGACCGCCGCCAGCACCAGGTAGTAGTTGCCCGTGACCATCATCTACTTGCGCTCGCTCGCTGCGGGCGGGGATACGCCGCCCGCTCCGGTCGCCGCACCTTCGTCCGTCTCCTCGGGGAGGATCTCGACCGGCTGGCCGCTGCGGCGAGCGAGGACGACGCCGCCCACCACCGCGATCACGAGCAGGGCGGCGGTGATCTCGAACGGCCACAGGAAGTCGGTGAACAGCGTGCGGGCGACCCGCTGGATGTTGTTGAGGTTCTCGCCGTCGACCCTGTCGTCGAGCGAGCCCCGTACGGACGACGCGCCGGTTGCCCAGGTGCGACCGGCGAGGAAGAGCACTTCGGCCAGCACGGCGCCGCCGAGCGCGAGCGCGGCGGGCCGCTGGTAGCGGATGGGCTCCACCAGCGTCTCCTCCCGGTCGACGCCGAGCAGCATGATCACGAACAGGAACAGCACGACGACGGCGCCCGCGTACACGATGACCTGCACCGCCGCCAGGAGCTGGGCGTCCTGCTGGAGGAAGAACACGGCCACGCTCACGAGCGCGAGCACGAGCGAGAGGGCGCAGTGGACCGGGTTACGCGAGAGCACCACACCGAGCGATCCGGCAAGCGCCAGCACCGCGAACAGGAGGAAGATGACGAGCTCCATCTACGCGCTCTCGCCCTCCCCCGCGTCGGCCGCGTCGCCGGACTGACCCCTCTCCGGGGGCCGCAACCCGAAGCCGAGCTCGCCCGCCCAGGCCACCTTCCCCTCGTACGCGGCCATGCCCGACGGGGACGTGACCCGCATCCAGGCGCTGTTGTCCTCGTCCTCGGTCTCGTCGAGCCACAGCTCCCAGGGCTGCCGGCGGGCGCGCCCCTGGTCGTCCACCAGTAGCTCGTCCTTCGTGTAGATGGCGTCGGCGCGGTTGGTGAACGAGAACTCGAACAGTTTGCTCTCGGTGATGGCCTCGGTGGGGCAGGCCTCCACGCACAGGTCGCAGTGGATGCAGCGCAGGTAGTTGATCTCGTAGACGAAGCCGTAACGCTCGCCCGGCGCCACCGGCGCGTCCGGGGGGTTGTCGGCTCCGCGCACGTAGATGCAGCGCGCCGGGCACACTCCGGCGCACAGCTCGCATCCGATGCACTTCTCCATGCCGTCCTCGTAGCGGTTGAGGATGTGACGGCCGTGGAAGCGCTCGGGCTTGGGCCGCTTCTCCTCGGGGTAGTGCCCCGTGACCCGCGGCCGGAAGATCTGCCTCAGCGTCACGTTGAAACCGCTGAACCGGCCCATCAGCGGATCTCCTGCTCGAGGAGCTCGTCGCGCTTCGGCATCGACAGGTAGAGGACCCCGTAGACGAGCAGCGCGCCTGCCACCGCGGCGGGCACCACGATCAGGAGGTTCCAGTCCTCCTCGCGTCCGATGACGATGACCCCCGACACCATGATCCAGAGGAACGCGATCTCGATGAGGAACTTCCAGCCGAGGTCCATGAGCTGGTCGTAGCGCAGTCGCGGCAGCGACGCCCGGATCCACACCGTTCCGTACAGCAGCACCAGGAGCTTGGCCATGAACCAGAACACCGGCATGACCCACACGTTGATGGTCCCGCGCTCCTCCAGGAACCCCAGGCTCGGGCCGGCCGGACCGCCCAGGAAGAGCGTGACCGTGATCGCCGACATCGTGATCACGTTCATGAACTCGGCCAGGAAGAAGATCGCGAAGCGAATGCCCGTGTACTCGGTGTGAAAGCCGCCGACGAGCTCCTGCTCGGCCTCCACGAGGTCGAACGGCGGGTGGTTGGTCTCGGCGATGGCGGCGATGAGGAAGATGACGAATGCCACGAAGGCAGGCACGATGTACCAGTCCCCGAGCGAGCCGACTCCGTCCCACGCCTGCTCGGCCACGATCCCCCGGGTCGAGAGCGTTCCCGCCTGGATCAGCACGCCCACGACGGCGAGGCCGAACGCCGCCTCGTAGCTCAGGAGCTGCGCCGAGGCCCGCACCGAGCCCAGCAGCGGGTACTTCGACCCCGACGACCAGCCCGCGAGCATGACGCCGTAGAGGCCGAGGCCCGACATGGCCAGCAGCCACAGCACGCCGATTGGCAGCTCGGCGAGCTGGAGGTGGGTGGGGTGCCCGGCGATGCTCACGGTGCCGCCGAGGGGCACGATGCTGAACGCGAGGAAGGCGGGCAGGATCGAGAGGTACGGCGCCACCCGGAACACCGGCTTGTCGGCGGCGCTGGGGACCGACTGCTCCTTGAAGAACAGCTTCACGCCGTCGGCGAGGGTCTGGAGCATGCCGAACGGCCCCGCCCGCTCGGGGCCGATCCGGTTCTGCATGTCGGCGATGACCTTGCGCATGAACCAGACGTAGAACAGGACCCCCACCATCAGGAGCGCGAACGTGACGATCGTCTTGCCGATGACGATCAGCACGACGGTCAGGTCGATGCCGTCGGAGAACAGCGGGTCGCTCACCGGATGGTCTCCGTCTCCATGGTCTCGCTCGCTGCGGGCCGGGATACCCGTCCCGCGGGCGCTCGCTCGACGCCAAGTTCGAGGAAAGAAGGTTGACCGTGCCCACTCAACGGATGGTCTCCACCCGGACGTCGGTCACAGGAGCGGTGATGTCGATGAGGTCGGCGGCGCCGTCGCCGGCCTGACCGAACGTGATGAAGCAGACGCCTTCGGGGGTGTCGAGATCGGGACGCACCGGCATGGTGACGGTGCCGCGGGCGGTGGTGAGACGCACCTCGTCGCCGGGAGGAACGCCGATCCGGTCGAGGTCCTTGCGGTGCACGAGCAGCGCCGCGCCCGGCGCCAGCCCCGCCAGCGACGGCGAGCCGGCTGACACCCGCCCGCGGTCGTAGAGCTTGCGTCCCGCCACTAGCCGCAGCGAGTACCGGTCACGCGGCGGCACACGCCTCGCTTTGATCGTGGGCTCCCAGGACCACAGGGCCGGTGCCTCCTCCACCGCTGACGCCGCCGCCGCTGTCACCTCGGCGACGTCCTCGTCGCTCGCGGCCGGGCCCTCCGTCTCCGTGAGCCCGGGCTTGACCGTGGTCGTGGAGCCGGTTCCCGTCGACTCGACGACGCCGGTGCCGATGCTGGAGGCGTGCCCCTCCTCCGACGCGTGGGTGCCGGGGCGGATCGGCTCCCACGACATGTCGGTGACGGCCAGGGCGGCGGCATCGAGGACGAGCTCGCCCGGGTGCTCGTAGAGCGGGAGCACGACACCGTCGCGGGCCCGGCGCAGCAGGGAGGCGTCGACACCGGCGTGCGCGGGCGCGATGCCGGCGATCTCGTCCTGGACCTCCTCGACGGAGGCGAGGTCGAAGTCGGCGCCGAAACGGAGCGCGAGCTCCACCGCGACGCGCCAGTCGGCCATGGGCGTGCCCTCCGGCGACACCTGCTGGGCCACCGGCAGCACACGCCCCTCGAGGTTGGTGGTGGTGCCCTCCTTCTCGCCCCACACCGAGATGGGCAGGACGACGTCGGCGCGCTGCGTCGCCTCGGTGAGGAACGCGTCGACGGCGACCACGAACCCGACCTCGGCGAGCGCGTCACGCGCGAGCGCGCGGTCGGGGAAGTCGTTGGTCAGGTCGGCGCCGAGCACCACGAGGGCATCGACCTTGCCCGCGGCCGCCGCCTCCAGGATGCCGCTTGCGTCCAGCCCGCGCGCCTCCGGCACCGCGCCCCATGCGTCCGTGAAGTGCGCGCTCGCCGAGTCGAGTGTCACGCGGCCGGGGAGGAAGCCCGGCGTGAGGCCGAGATCGAGAGCACCATGCGCGTTGGCGCGCCGGAGGGCAGAGAGGAAGCGCGCGTTCGGCACGCTGGCGAGCGCCGCCGCCGCCCGCACGACCGCGTCGGGCGCCTCGGCCACCGACGGTCGACCGAGCACGACGACCACGTCGCCGTCGCGGCCGTCGAGCAGGGCGGCGGCGGCGTTGACGGCCTTGTCGCGGGTGCGGTTGCCGGCGAGGGCCCGGGCGAGCTTCTCGGCCATGGGCCCGACCTGACCGGGGTGGTGGCGCAGCACGACGCCGGCGTAGGGAGTGAGGCCGTGGTCGCGGGCCGACAGGTCGATGAGGGGCACCCCGAGGTCCTCGGCGGCGCGGCGCAGCCGGAGGAACAGGACCGGCAGCTCCTCCTTGACGTCGGGGGCGAGGAGCACGATCGCGGCGGCGGAGTCGCAGTCGCCGATCGTGGCCCGGGGCAGGCCGAGGACGACCTCGGCGGGCAGGCCGTCGCCGAGCTGGGCGTCGACGTGGTCGGTGCCGAGCACCCCTTTGGCGAAGCGGGCCCAGGCATAGGCGTCCTCGTTGGTGCCGCGGGCCCCGCCGAGCACGGCGATCGCTCCGGGACCGTGCTCGTCGCGAGCGCGGCGAAGGCCGGCGGCGGCGGCGGCGAGCGCCTCGGGCCACGACGCCTCGACGAGCTCGCCGCCCTTGCGCACGAGCGGGTGCCGCACGCGGTCGGGCGAGTGCACCCACTCGTACCCGAAACGGCCCTTGTCGCACAGCCAGCCCTGGTTGACCGGCTCGGAGTCGACCCCGAGCAGGCGCACGAGCTGGTTCGACGACGACTGGAGCGCGCCCCGGCAACCGACCGCGCAACTCATGCACGAGGTCTCGCTCGTGGCGAGGTCCCACGGCCGCGCCCGGAAGCGGTACGGCGTCGCGGTGAGCGCGCCCACCGGGCAGATCTGCACGGTGTTGCCCGAGAAGTAGGACGTGAAGGGGCTGTCCGGGTACGTGATGACTTCGGTGTGCTGGCCGCGTTCGCCGAAGTCGATGAGTGCGTCGCCGGCGATCTCTGCGGCAAAGCGGGTGCAGCGACCGCACTGAATGCAGCGCTCCCGGTCGAGCATCACGAGGTCGCTGATCTCGATCGGCTTGGCCCAGTGGCGCTTCTCTTCGATGAAGCGCGACTCGCCGGGGCCGAACGCGAGCGTCTGGTCCTGGAGCGGGCACTCGCCGCCCCGGTCGCACACGGGACAGTCGAGCGGGTGGTTGATGAGGAGGAACTCGAGGACGCCGTCCTGCGCCTTCTTGACGTTCTCCTTCTGCGTGTGCACGACCATGCCGTCGGTGGCGACGGTCGCGCACGAGATCTGGAGCCCGCGCATGCCTTCGATCTCGACCAGGCACATGCGGCACATGCCGACCGGCTTCATACGTTCGTGCCAACAGAAGCGCGGGATGAAGATGCCGGCATCCTGCGCGGCCTTGATCAGGAACTCGCCGCCGGGCGCCTCCACCTCCCGGCCGTCGACCGTGAGGCGGATGCGCTCGGGGCCCTCAGGCACGGGAACGCTGAACGGCGACTGCGAGGGCCACTGGCTGATCGGCTGGCTCCGGCGGGGCGATCCGCTCATGCGCTCATCTCCGCGCTCGGCCGAGCGACCATCTCCTCGACCTCGGATCGGAACCACCGGTCGAGGCTGACGACCGGTGACATCGTGCTCGGCCCGAGTGCGCAGATGGTCGTCTGGGCGAACGGCGCGTTGAGGCCGGGAACGATGTTGTCGCCGAAGTCGAGCAGGAGGTCGAGGTCCTCCGGGCGGCCCTGGCCATGGGCCATTCGGTACAGGATCTTCGAGATCCAGCCCGACCCCTCGCGGCAGGGCGTGCACTTGCCGCACGACTCGTGGGCGAAGAACTTGGCCAGGCGCCAGGCGACCAGGACCGGGTTCGTCGTGTCGTCGAAGACCATGACCGCTCCCGAGCCCAGCATCGACTTGAGCTCCTGCTGGACATGGTCCATGTCCAGCGGCGCGTCGAGGTGCTCGGGCACGAGCCAGGGCGACGACGCGCCGCCCGGGATGAAGAACTTCAACTTCCGGCCACGGCGCACACCACCGGCGAGGCCCTCGATGAGCTCGCGGAAGGTCGAGCCCAGCTCCACCTCGTAGTTGCCCGGCCGCTCGACGTGCCCGGATACGGAGAAGATGCGCGTGCCGGTGGACCTACCGACGCCGAGGCCCGCGTACCACTCCCCGCCCCGGTTGATGATGTGCGGCACGGCCGAGAGCGTCTCGACGTTGTTGACGACGGTCGGCTTCCCGTACAGGCCCTGGATCGCCGGGAACGGGGGCTTGATCCGGGGCATGGCCCGCCCGCCCTCGAGGCTCTCGAGGAGACCGGTCTCGTCACCGGCGACGTAGGAGCCGGCTCCGCGGTGCAGCACGAGGTCGAGGTCGAAGCCCGACCCGAGGATGTTCTCCCCGAGGAAGCCCCGCGCGTGCGCGTCGGCGATGGCCTGCGCGAGCCGGTCGGCCCCGAGGGCGAACTCGCCCCGGACGTAGAGGAACGCGCGATTGCACTCGATGGCACGCGCGGTGATGACGATGCCCTCGATGAGCTGATGGGGGTCCCGCTCGATCAGCATGTGGTCCTTGAACGTCGACGGCTCGCCCTCGTCGGCGTTGACGACCAGGTAGCGGGGGTACACGCCCTCGGGTAGGAACGACCACTTCTGGGCGGCGTCGAAGCCGGCGCCGCCTCGCCCCCGGAGCCCCGACGCCTTCACCTGCTCCTGCCCGATCGCCGCCGGGCTCATCTCGAGCGCCTTTCGCAGCGCCTGGTAGGCGCCGTTGTCGAGCGCGGCCTCGATGGTCCAGGAGTCGTCGGGGCGTTCGCGCAGGAACTTCGTCAGGATTCGGGTCTCGGGCATCAGACGGGCCCACTCACCGGGCGGTCCCGGAGACGGTGCGCGGTGTGCGGGCGCCGGACTCGTACTCGTCCACGATCGTGCGCGCCGCTTCGTTCGTGACCGGCCCGTGGAACTCGTAGTTCACCTGCATCACCGGGGCGAGGTCACACGCCCCCAGGCATTCCGCCTCTTCTACGAAGATCTCGTCGTCGTCGACGTAGCGGTCCTCGAGGTGCGCGAGCAGCTCGGGCCCGCCGAGCACGAGACAGGTCACGTTGGTGCACACGGACACGACGAGCCGGCCGACGGGCTCGCGCTTGAGCATCGTGTAGAAGGAGCAGGTTCCGAGGACCTCGGCCGGCGTGAGGTCGAGGAGCCCGGCGATCTCCTCCATGGCCTCGGTGGTCACCCACCCGTCCTGGTCCTGGGCGAGATGCAGGAGCGGGAGGACGGCCGACCGCTTCACGGGATAGCGGTCGACGATCTCGCGCGCCTTCCTGCGGTTGGCATCGGTGAAGGCCAATTACCTGTCCACCTCCCCCATGATCGGGTCGACGCTCGAGACGATGGCGACCGCGTCGGCGACCATGCTGCCCTCCGCCATCGGGCCGGCCGACTGGAGGTTGTAGAAGGACGGCCCGCGGATGTGGAGCCGGCACGGCTTGCCGGTCCCGTCGGAGACGAGGTAGCAGCCGATCTCGCCCCGGGGCGACTCGACCGCGACGTACGTCTCGCCCGGCGGCACCTTGAAGCCCTCCGTGAACAGCTTGAAGTGGTGGATGAGCGCCTCCATCGACTCGTCGATGCGGGCGCGCGGCGGCGGCGTCACCTTGCGGTCCTGCACGCGGTAGTCACCCGCCGGCATCCGCTCCACGCACTGCTTGACGATCTTGATCGACTCGAGGATCTCGTAGAGGCGGATGCGGTAGCGGTCGAAGCAGTCGCCGTTCTCGGTGTAGATGACGTCGAAGTCGACCTCGTCGTAGGCGAGGTAGGGCTGAGACTTGCGCAGGTCCCACGGGAAGCCGGTCGAGCGCAGGATCGGTCCGCTGGCACCGAGGGCGAGCGCCTGCTCGGTCGTGATCGCGCCGACGCCGACCAGTCGCTCGAGCCAGATCGGGTTCTGGGTGAGCAGCTCGTCGTAGTCGTGGACGCCCTTCGCCGCCAGCTCGCAGACCCGCACGGTCTCCTTCTGCCAGCCGTCGGGGAGGTCGGCGGCGACGCCGCCGGGGCGGATGTAGTTGTGGTTCATCCGCAGGCCGGTGATCGCCTCGAGGAGGCGCAGCGTCTCCTCGCGGTCGCGCCACCCGTACAGCATCATCGAGAGCGCGCCGAGGTCGAGGCCGTTGGTGGCCTGGAAGAGGAGGTGCGACGCCATCCGGTTGAGCTCGACCATCAACATGCGGATCCACGTGGCGCGGGGCGGGACCTCGAGGTCGAGGAGGCGCTCGACCGCCAGCGAGAACACGAGCTCGTTCGAGAGCGGCGAGGCGTAATCCATACGGGTGACGTTGGTGGCGCCCTGCACATAGGTGAGCTCCTCACCCGTCTTCTCCATGCCGGTGTGCAGGTACCCGATGACCGGCTTGACCCGGAGCACGATCTCGCCGTCGAGCTCCATCATGATGCGCAGCACCCCGTGGGTGGAGGGGTGCTGCGGCCCCATGTTGATGATCATCGTCTCGCCGTCACCCTCGCGCTCGGGCCAGGGCCCCCCGGTGACGACGAGCTCGCGCTCGGTGGGCCGCAGCTCCTGGGCGCCCTCGTCGGTCTGGCTTTCGAGACGCGCCTCCTCTTCGGCCGCGCTCGCCGCCGCTCGCGGGCGCCCGGGCAGGTCGGTCGTACTCACCTTGGCCCCGGGTCTTCCTTGAAGGTGACCGGCACGCGTGCGGGTGCGTCGTCCTTGCGCAGCGGATGGCCGACCCAGTCGTCGGGCATGAGGATGCGGGCAAGGTCGGGGTGGCCGGTGAACGCGATTCCGAACAGGTCGTAGACCTCGCGCTCGGCGAAGTTCACCCCCGGGTACACGTCGACCAGGCTCGGTACCTCGGGCTTGCCCGCCGGCACCTGGCAGACGGCGCGGATCCGCCGGTTGCGGGGGTGCGAGAGGAAGTTGGCCACCACCTCGAAGCGCTGAGGCGTCACGCCGGGCGGGACGGAGCGGGCCGCGTCGACGAGGTGGTCGACCGCGGTGACGTCGACGCACTGGGTGAACTGCTGCGCGTCCCGCAGGAACCGGGCCAGGTCGAGCCACACCGACGGGGCGAGGTGCACGACCGGCTGGCCGTGCGACTCGTGGAACACGGTGCCGTCGAACCTCTCGGCCACCGCCGCCGCCACCTCGTCCGGGATGGGCTCGTCCGGGATCGGCTCGTCCGGGATGGGCTCGTCCTTGTGAACTCCTTCACGAGGATGGTCGTCGGGCATCGTGGTCCGAATCGTGGACGGCCGGGCTATCGGGGCAACGTAGCGGCGGCGGGCACGCCGTCGCGCTGGTCGACGTGGATGCCGGCGCCGGCGCCGGCGGACTCCCGGCGCTTCAGGAGCTCGCCGCTGCGGATCTGGTCGTGCAGCGTCAGGATGCCGTGCATCAGGGTCTCGGGGCCGGGCGGGCAGCCGGGCACGTACACGTCGACAGGGACGATCTGGTCGACGCCCTGCACGATGGCGTAGTTGTTGAACATCCCGCCGGTGCTGGCGCACACGCCCATCGAGATGACCCACTTCGGCTCGACCATCTGGTCGTAGACCTGGCGCAGCACCGGTCCCATCTTCTGGCTCACGCGGCCGGCGACGATCATCAGATCGGCCTGGCGGGGGCTGGCCCGAAAGACCTCCATGCCGTAGCGGGCGAGGTCGTAGTGGGCGGCGCCCGCGGCCATCATCTCGAGCGCGCAGCACGCGAG
The DNA here is from genome assembly GCA_050743365.1 of Acidimicrobiia bacterium. GTDB lineage: Bacteria > Actinomycetota > Acidimicrobiia > IMCC26256 > JACDBD01 > JBOGFI01. The sequence goes on from JBOGFI010000129.1 coordinate 26,086, forward strand.
GCCGAAGGTGGCCGGCCACACCGAGTTACGACGAGCCCACTTGACGAGATCCTCGAGGCGGCCGGTGAGGAAACCGTACGGGACTTGATCCAGCCCCATCAGGCGGCCTCCTCGGTGTGCCCGTCGCTGTCCTTGTCCTTCTCCGCGAGACGGGCGGGGTCGAGTCCGCCGGCGCCGGGGCTCCCGGAGGCGCGCAGCACGCCCTGGTCTGCCCGCTCGGCGAGGCGCTTGATCGGGCCCCAGTCGAGCGCGCCGGTGGAGAGGAGATAGGCAAACGGCACGAGCAGCACGAGCAGGAACACACCCATCGCGATGAGCCCGTAGTACGCCGGCTCGAAGGCACGGAACACCGTCGTGAACGGGTAGAGGAAGATGATCTCGACGTCGAGGACGATGAAGGTCATCGCCACCAGGTAGAACTTCACCGGGAAGCGCTCGGCGGGCTCGAACTCGGGCACGATGCCGCACTCGTAGGGCGCCTCTTTGGCGGTAGTCGGGCGGCGCGGGCCCAGGAGCGTCGACACCCTGAACGACGCCGCGATGAAGAGCACGGCGAGCACGATCATCGTGAGGATCGGCAGGTAGTCGTCCACTGAGAGGCCTCCGTCGGATTGCGCCGCGCAGGCTACTCCGCACCCCAGCGCCGCGAAAAGGTCCGGCGCCGCGCGCGCCGGGTGACCCCTTACGGCTCGGGCGCGACCTTCACCAGCGCGGCGACCGCCTTGTACGCGGCCTCGGCGGGGCCGAGCTCGTCCGGCCGGAGCAGGTTGGCCATGATCCGCAGCACCCACTCCATCAGCGTCTTCGACTGCATCCCCACCCGGGTCAGCTCGCGCATTACCGCCGGATTGCCGATCGCCTTCACGAATGCGCGCGCCACCTTGAAGTAGAGGCCGTACAGGTCGTCGAGCTGGCGCGGGTAGCCCTGGAGCGCGAGGCCGTCACCAGTCGCCAGCGCGATCTCGAGCGCGTCGGCGGCCAGCCGCCCCGTCTCGTAGGCGTAGGCGATGCCCTCGCCGTTGAACGGGTTGATCGCGCCGCCAGCGTCGCCGACGACGAGCCAGGTGGGACCGACCTTGGGTGTGACCGACCCACCGGTCGGGAGCTTGCCGCCGGTGGGCGGCCCGCACGAGGTCTCGGGCGAGATACCCCACCGCGGCGGCGCGGTGGCGACAAAGGCGTCCATGAGCCGGCTCGTGTTGACCGATTTCCATTCCCGGAAGGTCGAGAGGAGCCCGACGCCGACGTTGACCGTCCCGTCCCCAACCGGGAACACCCAGCCGTAGCCGGGCAGGTGGTTGGCGTCGCGGTCGCGCAGATCGAGGTGGCTCTCGATCCAGGGCTCGTCGTGGTAGGGGCTGGTGAAATAGCCGCGCACGGCCATGCCGAGCGGGTAGCTGCGGTCGCGGGCGGCCCCGAGGGCACGGCCGAAGCGGGAGTTGGCGCCGTCGGCCACGACCAGGTAGCGGGCCCGCACCACTTCCCGCGTCCCGGTCTCCTCACGATGGACCACCGCACCGGTCACGAGGCCCCTCTGGAACAACGGCTCGACCGCCTCGCTGGCCGGCCAAATCGACGCGCCGGCCTTCACCGCCTGGCCGGCCACCATCTCGTCGAGGTCGCGCCGGCGAACGACGTAGCCGTAGGGCGGGAACTCGGGGTGGGACGGCCAGGCCATCTCGAGCGTCACGCCGTGGGCAATGGACCGAAGGCCCTCGTAGCGGAGGAAGTCGCCCAGGGGCCCGCCCAGGGCCATGTCCTCGAGCTGGCGCACGGCCCGGGGTGTCAGCGCGTCGCCGCAGGTCTTCTCGCGGGGGAACCGCTTCTTCTCGACGACCAGCACCCGCCGGCCGCGCTCGGCGAGCCAGAAGGCGGTGGCGGCGCCCGAGGGCCCCGCCCCGACCACCAGCACGTCGTAGCTATCCGGCACGCTCGAATGGTGGCACAGGGCCCTGCGGTCGAGCGCACCGGTGCGCGCGACGAGCACAAGTTCACAAGCGCGCACGGGCCTGGTGCCCAATGTGCCGTTCCCTTGTCTACCGTGGTAACAAACAGCTACTCGGGCCGGCGGAGTTCGGGTCACGACCGGTCCATATGGGAGGACGTCGGGGCTCATGCCCAATCTGCTGCCTGACTGGCTGGCGTGGATCCGTCCGGCCGGCCGCCTGATCTGGTCGTTGCTCCTCACGGGCGTCGGGCTCGCGCTCGTCGTCGCCCTCATCCGCCCGCCGCTCGAGCGCAAGCTCCTCACCACCAAGCAGGCTGTGCGCGCCGCCGTGGTCGTGCTGGTGCTCGGACTGCTCGCGGCCAAGCTCGTCTCCGAGCTCCAGACCGTGATGGTGTGGGCGACGGTCCTCGGCCTCCTCGCGATCGTGTTCGCCGCGGTCGTGTCCCGCGACCCACGGTCGCCCGAACGCGAGACGACGTGGGCGGAGGCAATGGCCGGGGCGCTGGGCGTGTTCGCGCTGTTCACGCTCGCCTACGGGGTCGTCCCCCACGAGTGGCTGACGTTCGCCAACTCCTACCTCAACATGAGCAGCGACCGCTTCGTCTCCTGGCCGCTCGAGCGCCTGGCCAAGATCCCGTTCAGCGCGATCCGCGACACCGTCGCCACGCTCATCTACGTCGTGGCGATCGGGGGGAACATCGTCCTGTGGGTGAGATGGCAGCAGCGCCTCACCCCCAAGCCCGAACCCTCGGCCGTCGAGACGGCCGCGCCGGTCCGCACGTCGCGCTTCGGCCGTCCCCTGAAGAGCAAGGCATAGCGCGCGATGGCACGGACTGATGCGAACCCGCCCATGCCGGACTTCGTCACCGACTACGACCTCCAGGAGGTCGATCCCTCCTATCTGACCTCAGCGGTCAAGCCCAAGCAGTTCCTGCACATCGACCAGGCCGAGTGCATCCTGTGCGAAGGCTGCGTCGACATCTGCCCGTGGAAGTGCATCCACATGGTCTCGGTCGACGCGATCGACTCCGCCGAGGGGGCGATCCGCCCCGGCGAGGACCCTACGGACCAAGTCGCGTTCATCGTGGACGAGGACGTGTGCACGCGCTGCGCGCTGTGCGTCGACCGCTGCCCCACCGGCGTGATCATCCTGGGCAAGCTCACCAACGAGGTCGCCGAGGGCGACCCCCACATCCGCACCAACCGGCACGGCTACTCCTACGGCGTCCGTTTCTAGCTAGCACGACGAGGAAGGCACGAGGAGCACCAGTTGGCTGACGGCGACGGCAACGGCCGCAACGGGAACCGCGTGGCCAAGGTGCTGACGACCGCGGACGAGAAGCTGCGCGCGTCGCAGGCGTGGACCTCCATCTTCCGGCCGGGCTCCGTCTATCGCCGCGGCTACACGGACAGCCCCCGCAACCGGTCCTACGTGATCATGAACAACGTGCTGTACCACCTTCACCCGGTGAAGGTGAAGCGGCATGCGGTGAAGGTGTCGTACACGCTCTGCCTCGGCGGCCTCTCCTTCTTCCTGTTCATCCTGCTCACGGTGACCGGCATCTTCCTGATGTTCTTCTACCGGCCCACGGCCGCGCAGGCGTGGGACGACGTGCGCACGCTCGAGACCGCGGTGACGTTCGGCTCCCTCGTACGCAACATGCACCGGTGGGGCGCGCACCTCATGGTGATCACCGTGTTCCTGCACATGAGCCGGGTCTTCTACCACGGCGCCTACAAGGCGCCTCGCGAGTTCAACTGGGTGATCGGCGTGATCCTGCTCACGCTGACACTGCTGCTGTCGTTCACCGGTTACCTACTGCCGTGGGACCAACTGGCGCTGTGGGCGGTCACTGTGGGCACGAACATGATGGGGTTCACACCGGTGTTCGGTAACGAGGTGAAGTTCGTGCTGCTGGGCTCGGCGGAGATTGGCAACGACACCATCCTGCGCTGGTACGTCCTTCACGTCCTGCTCCTACCGTTCGTGATCGTGATCTTCATGGCCGTCCACTTCTGGCGCGTCCGCAAGGACGGCGGCCTGTCCGGGCCGCTGTAGGAGATGACTGGTACGCGATGACCGAGGTCCCCGAGCACCTGCTCCGGCGCAGCCGAGAGCGCCGCAAGGCGCTCGGCCCGCCGGTGCCCGGAGAAGAGGACGAGGGCACGGCGGCCGAGGCGCCGTCCGAGGCCGAGGCTCCGGCGCAAGC
>JBOGFI010000130.1:0-16308 GCA_050743365.1 Acidimicrobiia bacterium
CCCGCGGCCTGGGCGCGGCGAAGCACATCGGCCACGCCCGCCGGGTCGACGGCAAGCACCACGCGCGAGGCCGACTCCGAGAAGCAGGCCGCAGGGGCAGGCAACCCGGCGGGGAGCGTGACGCGGAACCCGGTCTCGCCGGCGATGGCCATCTCGGCCAGTGCGACCGCGAGCCCGCCGTCGGCGCAGTCGTGGGCTCCCGCTACCGCGCGCTCGGCGACCAGCTCCCGCACCAGGTTGTGGAGCGCCGCCGCCGCGTCGAGGTCTGCCGCCGGTGGCATTCCGCCGTCGAGGGCGTGGACGACCGCGGCCCACTCGGAGCCACCCAGCTCGACCCTCGTGCGGCCCAGGACGACGATGTGCTGACCCGGCGCCAGCCGCGCGCCCGGTGGCACGCCCCTGAGCTCGTCGATGACGCCGAGCACCCCGGCGACGGGGGTCGGGTCGATGTCGGCACCGTGCGACTCGTTGTAGAAGCTCACGTTGCCGCCGATGACGGGGATCGCCAGCGCCCTGCACGCCTCGGCCATCCCGTCCACGACCTCCGAGAACTGCCACATCACCTCGGGGTGCTCGGGGTTGCCGAAGTTCAGGCAGTCGACGAGGGCGAGGGGTCGGGCGCCGGCGCAGGCCACGTTGCGGGCGGCCTCGAGCACGACCAGCCGGCTCCCGGTGCGGGGGTCGAGGCGGCAGAAGCGGGCCTTCCCGTCGGTCGAGAGCGCGAGGGCGCGCTCGGTCCCCTTGAGGCGAAGCACCGCCGCGTCGCCACCCGGTCCAGCCACCGTGCTCAAGAAGAGCTGGTGGTCGTACTGGCGCCAGATCCACGCCTTGTCGGCGATCGTGGGCGTCGCGAGCACGGCGAGCAGCTCGCCGGACAGGTCGGTGCCGGCGGGGAAGCGGGCCGCGAGGAGCGGCGCGGGGTCGGTGGCCTGGAGGGTGTGCTGGCCGGCGGGGGGGCGCGCCGCGCGCTCGTACACGGGGCCGTCGCCGAGACTCTCCGCCGGGACGTCGGCGATCGGAGCGCGGTCCGACGAGACTTCACGAGGCACGTCGCCCGGTGGGGGCGCGGGGTCCCGCCCCGGTACTACGACGGCGTCGAACAGCCCGTCGTAGACGCGGAAGCGACCGGTGCCGGTGACGCGACCGACCACCGACGCGGTGATCTCCCAGCGATCGCAGAGCGCGAGCACCTCGTCGAGGTGCCGGGGCCGCACGATGGCGAGCATGCGCTCCTGGCTCTCCGACGTGAGCACCTCGACCGCCGTCATGTCCGGCTCCCGCCGGTGCACCCGCGCCGCGTCGACGTCCATGCCGGCGCCGGCCCTGGCCGCGGTCTCGGACGCCGCGCACGACAGGCCGGCGGCGCCGAGGTCCTGCACGCCGACTGCGAGACCGGCGTCGAGGAGCGCGAGGCACGCCTCGATCAGCTTCTTCTCCTCGAACGGGTCGCCCACCTGGACGCTCGGGCGCTTCTCCTCTGCGCCCTCGTCGAACCCGGCCGAGGCGAGCACACTGGCGCCGCCGATGCCGTCGCGGCCGGTGGACGAGCCGAGCAGCACCGCCAGGTTCCCGTCACCGTCGGCGCGGGCGAGGACGAGCCGATCGTGGGGCACGAGCCCCAGGCAGAGCACGTTCACGAGCGGATTGTCGCGGTAGCAGTCGTCGAAGACGACCTCGCCGCCGACAGTGGGGACGCCGACCGCGTTGCCGTAGCCGCTGATGCCAGAGACGACCCCCTCGAGGAGATATCGGGTCCGGGCGTCGTCGAGCGGGCCGAAGCGGAGCGAGTCCATGAGGACGACGGGTCGCGCGCCCATCGAGAACACGTCGCGGATGATGCCGCCGACGCCGGTGGCGGCGCCCTGGTAGGGCTCGACCGCGGAGGGGTGGTTGTGGCTCTCGATGCGCACCGCGACCGCGAGGCCGTCGCCGACGTCGACGACGCCCGCGCCCTCGCCCGGCCCGACGAGCACCCAGGGGGCGTCGCTGGGCAGGCGCCGCAGGTGGACACGCGACGACTTGTAGGAGCAGTGCTCCGACCACATGACCGCGTACATCGCCAGCTCGAGCTCGCTCGGGTCGCGGCCGAGGAGCTCGACCACGGCGTCGAGCTCGTCGTCGCTCATCCCGAGCCGGCGGTGCAAGGGCGCCACCGCCGCAGGCTAACCGCCCGCGGGTCGCCGAAATGGAGTCTCGAGGAATACACAAATACCATGCCCCGGCAATACCCCAAATGCAGGAGACGAGGCCATGCCGCCGAGACGGAAGAAGTCAACGATGACCGCCGCGCACAAGCGAGCCTTGGCGGAGGGCCGGGAGCTGGGACGCGCGGTGCGGAATTACCTCGATGCGCTGCAGAGGAACCGGCCCAAGCGGGGTCGCCGGCGGACGGCGGCATCCATCAGGAAGCGGCTCGACGCCATCTCGACCAAGCTGAGCGACGCCTCCCCGCTCCAGCGGCTCCAGCTCGTGCAGGAGCGCATGGACCTGCGGACCGAGCTCCAGCAGCTCGGCGCCAAGGTCGACCTGTCGGCCCTCGAGCGGCAGTTCACCAAGGCCGCCCGGGCCTACTCCGAGCGCAAGGGCATCTCCTACGCCGCGTGGCGCGAGCTCGGCGTCTCCGCCGACGTGCTCAAGAAGGCCGGGATCACCCGCTCCTAGGAAGGAAGGCCTGCCAGCCCGAGGCTTGCTGTCGGGATCGCGCGGGAGCGGCGACCGGCCCGGAGGGCGCCGGGCGGGTATCCCGCCCGGCGAGCGAGCCCGACCTAGAAAGATGTAGATGGGTGGGTCAGCTCGCGAGGACGTCGTGACCGGCGGCAGTGCGGGCCCTAGAGGAGGAGGCGAGGAGCGAGCGCAGCAGCACGACGCCGTCGTCGGAGCCGAGCAGCGCATCGGACGCCCGTTCGGGGTGCGGCATGAGCCCGACGACGTTCCGGGCCTCGTTGCAGATCCCGGCGATGTCGTCGAGAGAACCGTTGGGGTTGCGCACGTAGCGCAGCACCACCCGGTCCTCGTCGCGGAGGCGCGCGAGCGTACCGGCGTCGCAGACGTAGCTTCCCTCGAAATGGTTGATCGGGATGCGTAGGACCGACCCCGGCACAGCCAGCGCCGTGAGCACCGATCGTTCCGTCTCCACCCGGCACTCCACCGTCTCGCAGCGGAACTTGAGGCTCGCATTCTTCTGAAGTGCACCGGGGAGCAGGCCGGCTTCGGTGAGCACCTGGAAGCCGTTGCAGATCCCGACGACGGGCCCGCCATCGGCGGCGAAGCGCGCCACCGGCTCCATCACCGGCGAGAAGCGCGCGATCGCGCCGGTGCGGAGATAGTCGCCGTGGGCGAAACCACCGGGGATCACCACCGCGTCGACGTCGCGGAACCGACGGTCGCGGTGCCAGAGCATCCGGGGCGAGCCGCCGAGCTGCTCGACGGCCCACGCCACGTCGAGCTCGCAGTTCGTTCCCGGGAACATGACGATGCCGACTCGCGCGCTCATGCCGGGCTCAACTGGGTCAGCTCGACCGTGTACGCCTCGATGACGGGGTTGGCGAGGAGTCGGCGGCACATCTCGTCGACCTGGGCACGGGCGGCGGCTTCGTCGCGCGCGTCGATGACGAGATGGATGCTCTTGCCCAGCCGGACCTCGGACACGTTCTCGTAGCCGAGCGCGGGGAGCGCTCTCTCTATTGTCGCGCCTTGAGGGTCGAGAATGCCGGGGAGGTGCGCGATGTCGATGCGCGCCTCGAACTTCATGACGCCGATGCTATCCACCCGACCCGTGCCACTCGTCGAAGCTCTGACCCGTGAGGAGCTCGTACGCCTCGACATAGCGCGCGCGGGTGCCGTCGATCACGTCGGGCGGGAGACGGGGCGCGGGCCTGGTTCCCCCGTCCCAGCCGGCGGCGAGGTAGTGGTCGCGCACGAACTGCTTGTCGAACGACGGCGGCGACGCGCCGGCGCGGTACTCCTCGACGGGCCAGTAGCGCGAGGAGTCGGGCGTGAGGATCTCGTCGATGACCAGGATCTTCCCGTCGATGAGGCCGAACTCGAACTTGGTGTCGGCCAGGATCACCCCCCGCTCTTCGGCGCGGGGGGCCGCGAACCCGTAGAGGGCGAGGGTGAGGTCTCGTAGCTGCTCGAACCGCTCCGGGCCGACCAGCCCGACGGCCTCGTCGTCGGTGAGCGGCAGGTCGTGCTCGCCCACGGGAGCCTTGGTGGTGGCGGTGAAGACCGGCTCGGGCAGGCGCTCGGCCTGCCGCAGACCGGGCGGGAAGCGCCGGCCGTACACGGTGCCCCCCTCGGCATACTCCGACCAAGCCGAGCCGAACAGGTACCCGCGCGCCACGCACTCCAGACGCACGGGCTGCGTGACTCGCACCAGCATCGCCCGACCCGCCACGTCGGGCCCGGCGGTCTCGGGGAAGTCGGTGGGGTCGGACGAGATCAGGTGGTTGGGCGCCAGGGTGCCGGTCTCCCCGAACCAGAAGGTCGACAGCGCGGTAAGTACACGGCCCTTGTCGGGGATCTCGTCGTCGAGCACGACGTCGAAGACCGAGATGCGATCGGACGCCACGATCAGCATGCGCTCGTGGTCGACCTCGTACAGGTCGCGGACCTTGCCCGTGTAGTGGTGTCGGAGGGCCGGCTTACTCACTCGGCGAGCGCCTCGAACACGCGATCTGCCTGCTCCAGCGATCTCGTCAGGTCGAAGCAGGCCTCGAGGCGCTCGGCCGGCAGCGCCGTGGCCACCTCCTCGTCGGCGCGCAGCACCTCGAGGAACGGCCGCGCCTCGTCCCACGTGCGCGTGGCGTTCCGCTGGACCAGGCGGTAGGCCTCGTCACGCGACCGGCCCGCCTCCACCAACGCGAGCAGCACCGGCTGGCTGAATACGAGCCCGTGAGACGCCTCGAGGTTGTCGAGCATTCGGTCGGCGTGGACGTGCATGCCCTCGACGATGCCGCGGAACCTCACCAGCAGGTAGTACGCGAGCTGAGCGGAGTCGGCGAGCACGATGCGCTCGACCGACGAATGGGAGATGTCACGCTCGTGCCACAGCGCGACATCCTCCAGCCCCGCCTGGAGGTTCCCACGCAGGACGCGGGCGAGCCCGCACAGTTGCTCGCAGCGCCACGGGTTCCGCTTGTGGGGCATGGCGCTGGAGCCCTTCTGGTCGCCGACGCGGAAGGGCTCCTCCACCTCGCGGACCTCCGTGCGGGCCAGGTGGCGGATCTCGAGCGCGAACGACTCCACCGTGGCGCCCACCGATGCGCACGCGTAGAGGAACTCGGCGTGCCGGTCGCGCGCCAGCACCTGCGTGGCCGGCGCGGGCTCGAGGCCCAGGCGCTCGCACACGAACGCCTCGACCGCCGGATCGATGTTCGAGTAGGTGCCGACGACGCCCGAGAGCTTGCCCACGGCGACCGCAGCGCGTGCTCGGCGCAACCGCTGGTGGTCACGCCTGATCTGGAGCGCCCACAAGCCGAGCTTGGCTCCGAAGGTGATGGGCTCGGCGTGGATGCCGTGGGTGCGGCCCACCATGGGCGTGTGGCGGAACTCGTGGGCGCGGGTGGTGATGACACGCTCGAGCGCGGCGGCGGCATCGATCAGGAGATCGCAGGCTCGGACCAGCGTGACCGAGAGGGCGGTGTCGACCACGTCGCTCGACGTGAGGCCGTGGTGGACCCAGGCGCCCGCGGGTTGACCCACCTGCTCCTGCACGACGTCGACGAACGCGGCAACGTCATGGTCGGTGACACGCTCGCGCTCCTCCACCGCGGCAACGTCGACGCCCGCCCGCTCCTTGACCGCCTCGGCATCGGCGGCCGGGACGACACCGAGCTTGGCCCAGGCGTCGACCGCGAGGAGCTCGACGTCGAGCCAGGTGGCGAGGCGCGCCTCGTCGGTGAACAGCTCGGCCATCTCGGGCAGGGCGTACCGACGGATCAAAGCGCTCCTTTGGGCTCCAGTCTACGTCGTCCGGCTCGCCGCCTCGGCGGCGATGTCGCGGCGGTACTGCACGCCCGGCCATGAGATGCGCGCCGCAGCCTCGTACGCGCGCTGGCGGGCCTCGACGAGCGTCGGCGCGACCGCGGTCACGTCGAGCACACGCCCGCCCGCGGTCACGAGCTCCCCGTCACGTTCCGCCGTCCCGGCGTGGAACACGATGACGCCCGGAAGCTCCTCGGCCTCCCCGATACCGGAGATGGCATCACCCCTGCGGGGCGCGGCCGGGTACCCCTCGGTGGCGAGCACCACGGTGACGCACGCGTCGTCCCGGAACCTCACTTCGAGATCGGAGCTGCCCGACGCGGCGGCGCGACAGAGCTGCACGAAGTCACCGGCGAGCCTCGGGAGCACGACCTGGGCCTCCGGGTCGCCGAAGCGGACGTTGTACTCGAGCACCTTGGGCCCGTCGGGCGTGAGCATCAGTCCGGCGTAGAGGACGCCCTTGTAAGCGATATCGCGCCGGGTGAGCTCGCGCAGCGTGGGCCGGACTGCCGACTCCATCACCTGCTCGACGAGGGCACCGTCCACGAACGGCACCGGCGAGTAGGCGCCCATGCCGCCCGTGTTGGGGCCGCGGTCGCCGTCGCCGATGCGCTTGAAGTCCTGCGCCGGCGCCAGCGGCCAGCCGTCGGTGGTGCCGTTGCACACGACGAGGAGCGAGAGCTCGGGCCCGGTCAGGCCCTCCTCGATCACGAGGGTTCGCCCGGCGTCGCCGAACGCTTCCCCCGAGAGGTACCGGCGGACGGCGTCACGAGCCTCCGCCAAGTCCTCGGTGACGGTCACCCCCTTGCCCTGCGCGAGGCCGTCGGTCTTTACGACGTAGAGCCCGGGCATGTCTTCGAGAAACGCCAGAGCGCGGTCCTCCTCGTCGGCTGCGAACGCGCGGTGCCGGGCAGTGGGCACGCCCGCCTCGGCCAGCACCTCCTTCATCCACGCCTTCGAGCCTTCGAGCCGGGCGCCGGCCGCGGTCGGCCCGAACGCAGGGACGCCGCGGGCCTCGACCGCGTCGACCACGCCGTTGACCAGCGGCTGCTCTGCGCTCACGAGCACGAGGTCGACGTCGAGGTCGGAGGCGACCTTCGCCACAGCACCCGGGTCGGTGGGATCCACCGGAACACAGCGCGCGCCCATGGCCGCAACTCCCGGGTTCCCCGGCGCAGCCGTCACCTCGTCGGCTGACGCCGACCGCTGCAGCGCCCACGCGAGGGTGTGACTGCGACCGTCCGAGCCGACGACGAGCGCTCGCACGAGCTACGCGGCGCGCGGCAGCACGACCGTCTGGTCGCGCGCCGGGCCCACGGACACGAACGTGACCGGGACCCCGGCCAGCTCCTCGACGAAACGCACGTACTCGCGCGCCTCGTCGGGCAGGTCCTCGATGCGGGCGGCGCCGTGGATCTCGGTCCCCCACCCGGGGACGGTCTCGTAGACGGGCCGCACCTTGTGCAGCACCGATTGGTGGTACGGCACGTGCTGGTAGCGGGTGCCGTCCTCGGCCTCGTAGGCGACACACACCTTCAGCTCGGGCAGCGGCGCCAGTACGTCGAGCTTCGTGATGGCGATCTCGGTGCACGTGTTGAGCCGCACCGCGTGCCGCAACATCACCGCGTCGAGCCACCCGGGCCGGCGGCGCCGGCCCGTGTTGGTCCCGAACTCGACGCCCCGGTCGACGAGGAGGCCGCCGGTGGCGTCGCCCTGCGGCAGCTCCGTCGGGAACGGCCCGGTGCCGACCCGGGTCACGTAGGCCTTGGTCACGCCCACGATCCGGTCGACTGCCCGGGGGCCCACACCCGCGCCCGTGCAGACCCCGCCCGCGATCGGGTTGCTCGACGTCACGAACGGATAGGTCCCGTGGTCGAGGTCGAGGTACGTCGCCTGGGCGCCCTCGAACAGCACCCGCTGGCCCGCCTCGATCGCCTCGTGAACGAGGTGCACGGTGTCGGCGATGAGCGGCTCGAGTCGCGGCGTCATCGCCAGGTAGCGCTCGCTGATCTCGTCGGCGTCGAGCGGCAGGCGGTTGTACACCTTCGCCAGCACGCCGTTCTTCTCTCGCAGCACCAGGTCGAGCTTCTCCCGGAAGATCTTCGGGTCGAGCAGGTCCTGCACCCGCAGGCCCACCCGCAGGGCCTTGTCGGCGTATGCGGGGCCGATGCCGCGCTTGGTGGTGCCGAGCTTGTTCTTGCCCAGGTATCGCTCCGTGACGCGGTCGAGCTCCTGGTGGTACGGCATGATCAGGTGCGCGTTGCCCGACAGGCGGAGCCGCCCGGTGTCGACGCCTTTCGACTCGAGCATGTCGAGCTCCTCGACCAGCACCGCCGGGTCGACCACGACCCCGTTGCCGATCACCGGGGTGACGTAGTCGTACAGCACGCCACTCGGCACCAGCTGGAGCGCGAACACCTCCCCCTCGACCACGATCGTGTGGCCTGCGTTGTGACCGCCCTGGTAGCGCACGACCAGCTCGCTCTCCTTGGCGAGATAGTCGGTGAAACGACCCTTCCCCTCGTCGCCCCACTGGGTGCCGACGATCACGGTTCCGGGCACGGAGAGCTCCGCAGGCGGGCAACGGTCGCGACTGCGATCACGTTGCAGAGATCGTAGTGGCCGCGCGCTCTCGTTGCCCGAGCGCCGCTAGGTAGACAGCCCGGACGGCGAGCGAACGCCGCATCTCGCCCACCACCTCCTCGAGGAACTCGGCGCGGTACGTCTCGTCGGTGAGCACCGAGACCGCGAAATAGAACCCGGAGAACACGGTCAGGAACCCGGTGACCCGCAGCAGCTCCTCCGTGACCACCATCTGCCGGCCCCACAGGTCGAGCGTCGCGAGCACGTGCGGGTCGGTGCCGACGAACCGCTCGACGATCGGCTCGCTGACCACGAGCACGCCGAAGCCCATGAGGAACACGAACGCCATCGCGCTGACGAGCACCACCTGAAGGGCCTGGCTGAACAGCACGACGAGCCCGACGTTTCCCCACTGGCGGCGCGAGAGGGGCCGGGTCGCGACGACCGGCTGCGTCGTGCGCTTCGCGAGCGCCTCCACCGGCGTTCCCTCCACGCGGCCCACGAGGGTGTCCCACGACTCGAACGTGGAGAGCGAGCCGATCTCCCTCGGCAGACGGATCACCGCGAAGAGGCCACCCACCAGGGGGAACACCCCCAGCACGATCCAGTAGAAGGGGCCGTGGAGATCGGCGGTGATCTGCCACGCCTCGTTCTGCAGGAAGATGAACGTGACGAACAGGACGAGCAAGGGCAGAGCGCGTACGAGGAGGCCGGCCACCGTGTTGAGCTCGCGGACGGTCTCCCGGGCGGCCCACCCGGTCATGGGGACGAGGCCGTAGCTGGTCACGACGTAGATGGCCGCGAGGAGGCCGAGGTTGACCGCCGCGGTGGCGAGCGCGGAGCGCCACTGGCCGCCAAAGACCAGCGGGACGGCGGCGGGCGCGAGCACGAAGACCGCGACCTCGAAGGACCCGACGTCGACCGGTCGCGCCAGCAGCGGGCGATCTCGGATCGCGTTGGCCACCATCCAGGCTCCGAGGAGAATCGCGAAGCCGCCGACGACCGCGACCGCGTCTAGCCAGAGGGGGAACGACCGCTTGGGCGCGTTGACGATCTCGACGAGGAACACCAACGTGAGCGCGGGCACGGCCCGAGTCAGGACATCACGCGAGGCGCTGTAGTCGTCGATGAAATGCGGCAGCCCACGTTGCACGAACCACCGCTCGGTCCGCCGGATCGTCTCGGCGTCCGGGACCGCGGTCACGGCGGCTGTGCGACCGCGGCCGCGTCGTGCACGCCTCCGGCGGGTAGCGGCGCCCGGAGCTCCTGGTAGACGGCCTTCACCGCGCCGACGAGAGGGACGGCGATGAGCGCGCCGACGACACCGCCGGCCGAGACCCCGATCAGGGCGGCCGCCATCGTGACGGGGGGAGACAGCTTCACCACCTGGCCGATCACCACCGGGCTGATGAGGTTGTTCTCGATCTGCTGGTAGACGAGGAAGCCCGCCGCGCAGGCGAGCCCGGTCCCGACACCCTGGGTGAGGCCGAGGAGCACGAACGGGATGCCGCCCAGCGCCCCGCCGATCTGCGGGATCAGGTTGGTCATCGTGATCCACGCCGCCGCCAGCGGCGCGAGCGGGACGCCGAGGGCGAGCCCGAGCACGAGGATGACCGTGCCGGCCATCACCGCCACCAGCACCGATCCGGCCACATAGCGACCGACAACCTGGTAGCCCAACGCGGCCAGCCGGCCCGCTCGCTCCCGGCGGGCCCGCGGCACCAGCCGGCGGGCCGAGCTCACCAGTCGCTCCCCGTCGAGCAGCAGCGTGATCGCGAGGAGCAGCGTGATCAGGGCGGCGAGGAGACCGTCGGCGAAGCCCTCGGCGACGTCGCCAAGGGGGGAGTCCTCACCCCCGAGCCGCCCGGGCAGCTCGTCGAGGAACTTGTCCACCCTCCGGGGCACATCCGCCTCGACGAGGTCGTCGCCGACCACCGGGACGTTGCCGATGTCCTTGACGACCTTGGGGATGTCGTCACCCAGGTCGCCGGCCTGACGCGCCGTGGGCGGCACCACGAGCACCGCGACCAGGGAGAGCACGAGCACCAGTCCCAGGAGGACGACCGCGCACGCCCCTGTACGCGCGAGCCGCGTGCGCCGTTGCACCGCGAGCACCAGCGGGTTGAGCGCGAGCGCGAGCAGCGTCCCCACCGCCAGGGCGGCGAGCATGCGCGGCACACCGCGTACCAGCGCCACCAGCAATGTGATGGCGACGAACGCGACCGCGAGGTTGACCGCCGAACGAGGGTCCAGATCGGCAGGTACGTCGTCGCGCGCTCCGCGTTCCTGCTCGGTCACGCCGTTATCGTAATGACGCGATGGCCGAGACGACGCGGATCACTCGGGTTCGCATCTCGCTGCGCTCGGCGTTCCTGTTGCTCGGCGCCATCGCGGCAGCAGCGCTCGCCCTACGCGTCCTCGCGTCGTCAGCGCGGGTGGTGGGGTGGATCCTCATGGCCGCGGCGGTCGCCGGGCTGCTGCACCCGCTCGTGGTCGCGCTCGACCGCCGGATCCCCCGCGGGGCGGCCGTGGCCGCAGTCGTGATCGGTGTGCTGGGCTCGATCGGCCTCGCCGGGTACGCCCTCGTCGACGACATCGACCGGCAGACGGCGCGCCTCGAGGAGATCGCGCCGCGGCGCGCCAGGGAGATCGAGCGATCGGAACGCTTCGGTGAGGCGGCACGAGAGTTCGAGCTCGCGAAACGGACACGACGGTTCATCAAGGCGATCCCGGAGCGCCTCCGCGGTGGCGAGCCGGCCGAGGCGATCCGCGCCGCCACGACGCGAGGCCTCGCCTTCCTCGCCACCGGCGTACTGACCATCTTCTTCCTGCTCCAGGGCACCCGGCTCGCTCGTGGCGCGCTGGCCCAGATCCCCGATCCCGATCGACGCGTGCGCGCAACCGGGATCGTCCGTCGCGTGTACCACCGGTCCTTCGGCTACGCACGGGGCACGGTCGCGCTGTCGGTGCTCAACGGCCTGGTCGCCTACGGCCTGGCGCGAGCGGCGGACGTGCCGGCGCCGGTAGCGCTGGCGACCTGGGTCGCACTCTGGAACATCGTGCCGGTCTTCGGCTTCGTGATCGGGACCGCGCCCATCGTGATCCTCGCCGCCTTCCGGTCACCCGCAACCGCCCTGGCCCTGGCGCTGGCGTTCGCCGCCTACGAAGTGGTCGAGGCAGGGGTGCTCCGGCCGCGGCTCGAGCGGCGGACGATGCGCCTGGGCCGATTCTTGACCGTGCTCGGCGCGTTCGGCGGCCTCGAGCTCTACGGCCTCGGCGGCGCGCTGCTCGCCGTGCTCGCCCTGGCCGGGCTCGTCGCCCTGGCCGACGAGGTGTCGGCGGCCGACACGCAGCGAGTCCTGGCCTGAGCAGGCCGGCCCGGGTCTTGTGGCGGGAACCACCGGGCGCGCCGAGGTGTACAGGGACCATGACGAGGATCTTTCTGGCGGTGGTGGCGGTGACGCTGGTCACCGCCGGGTGCAACGGCTCCGGCGGCGGTGAGGGCTCCGGTGGCGGTGAGAAGGCCGGTGCCAAGGCGGTCACCGGAAGCTTCGTCGGGAACGTCGACGGCACCGACGCCTATGTAGGCATCGTCGTCGCCCGCGACGGTGACGTGTTCGGCTACGCCACCGACGGCGTCACCAACCCCGACCACCTCGACGGCGCGCTCGGCCGTCGGCGTGACGACTCGGCACGGCTCGGCAACGACGGCGGCGCGGTGCTCGAGGCCGCCTTCGAGGGCTCGACGGTCACGGGCACGTACACCCGTCCCGGGTACGAGCCCTGGACGTTCACCGCCGAGCGGGCGAAGGCGCCTGCGGGCCTCTACCGCGACGAGCAGACCTTCGACGACGGCCTGTACGTCGGCGGCTGGATCGTGCTCCCGGACGGGACTCAGCGGGGCGCGGTGCGCCGCTACGAGACCCCGCTCGCGCCCGGTGAGGTCGATGCGACGACCTTCAGCCCCGGCGACGACACGTTCACCGTCCCCGGAGGCGTCCTCAGGCCGCGTCGCGTCACGCCTTCCTCCGACTTCTGATCAGACGAGCGCGGGCTCGCGCGCCCGCGGTCTGGGCACCGCGTCAGGCGGCGGGCGGCCGGCCGGGACGAGGCGCTTGCGGCTGCCCTCGCCCTCGCCCTCGCCCTCGAGACGCAGGTTATGGCGCGTCTTGTGGTCGTGGTGCCAGGGGCACAGCCGGTTGAGGTTCCACGACGCGGTCGGACCGCGATCGGCGACCGGGATGTTGTGGTCGATCTCGAGGTGCCGGTTGACGTGACAGCCCTCGACGACGCATTCCTGATCTCGTTCCTCGACCGCGGTGCGCAGGTGCGCCGGGATCGTGCGGCCCAGGTGGGCGACGGCGAGGACGTCGACGCCCTGGTGACGATCACCTTGAGGAAGGCGTCGTCGCTGAGGCGGCGGGCGACCGAGACGGGGATCGGCCCGACACCGGCGATCTCGCACACCTCGCCCGGCTCGGCATGCCCGCTGGTGAAGGCCGAATGGTCGACGCGCACCACCACCGTGCCCTTGGGACCGGCCTTCGCGTTGGCCTCGCCCGCCCGGTCGTCGCACATCGTCACCAGTGCATCGAAGGCGAGCGCGTCGGGACGCTCGCGCGCTCCCGAGTCGCGGGCGGCTTCGCTCTCGAGCAGCGCCCGCTCGGCCGAGGGATCGGCAGACGCGGCGTCGGCGATCTCGTTGGCCTGGACCGTCGAGAGCTCGCCGGCGCGCAGCGCGGCCTCGGTCTCGGGGAGCGACTCGAGGCGGGCCGCGGTCTCGACGACGGCCCGGGCGGAGCCAACCGTCGTGCCGGTCGTGGCGGCGAGCCACCCGGCGGCGGGACGAGCCCGCCCCCGGCTTCATCGCCCCGGCCACCGACCTGGAGCTCTGATCAAACGCGCGCGGGCTCGCCCTTGGCGAACACGAGGCCGTCGGGAGAGGCGTCGACCCTGACGGTGTCGCCGTCGCGATACTCGCCCTGGAGCAGGGCCAGCGCGATCGGGTCGGCGACCTCCCTCTGGATAATCCGCTTGAGCGGTCGGGCCCCGAAGTCGGGGTCGTAGCCGGTACGGGCGAGGTACGCGCGGGCGTCGTCGCTGAGCTCGAGCCCGAGGCCACGCTCCTCGAGGCGCTGGGCCAGCGCCCGCACTTGGAGGCCGACGATCTCGGCGATGTGCTCCTCGCTCAGGCGGTGGAACACCACGATCTCGTCGATGCGGTTGACGAACTCGGGCTTGAAGTGGTCGCGCATGGCTGCCAGCATCGCCCGCTCGTCGCCGCCGGTCCCGAGGTTGCTCGTCATGATGAGCACGGTGTTGGTGAAGTCGACGGTGCGGCCCTGGCCGTCGGTCAGGCGGCCGTCGTCCATGAGCTGGAGCAGGATGTTGAAGACGTCCTGGTGCGCCTTCTCGATCTCGTCCAGCAGCACGACCGAGTACGGACGCCGGCGGACGGCCTCGGTGAGCTGTCCCCCCTCCTCGTAGCCGACGTACCCCGGCGGGGCGCCGATCAGCCGGGCGACGCTGTGCTTCTCCTGGTACTCGGACATGTCGATCCGGACCATCGCCTTCTCGTCGTCGAAGAGGAAGGCGGCGAGCGCGCGCGCGAGCTCCGTCTTGCCGACGCCGGTCGGGCCGACGAAGAGGAAGGAGCCGATGGGGCGGTTGGGATCCGAGAGGCCCGATCGCGAGCGGCGCACGGCGTGGCTCACCGCCTCGACCGCCTCGTCCTGGCCGACGACCCGCTCCTTCAGGCGCTCCTCCATGCGGAGGAGCTTCTCCTTCTCCCCCTCGAGGAGGCGGGAGACGGGGACTCCGGTCCACTTCGAGACGACCTCGGCGATCTCCTCCTCCTCGACCTCCTCCTTGAGCATGCGCAGGTCCTTCTGGATCCGCCGCAGCCGCTCGTTCGCGGCGGCGACCTCCTTCTCGACCCCGGGCAGGTCCCCGTACCGGATGCGGGCGACCCCCTCGAGGTCCCCCTTCCGCTCCTTCTGCTCGGCCTCGCCCCGGAGGGCGTCGATCCGCTTCTTCCCCTCCCGGATCCTCCCGATCGCCTCCTTCTCCGCCTCCCAGTGGGCGCGCAGGCGCTTGCGCTCCTCGCCGAGGTCGGCGAGCTCCTTCTCGAGCCGTCCGAGCCGTTCCAGGGAAGCCTCGTCCTTCTCCCGGCGAAGCCCCTCCCGCTCGATCTCGAGCTGTCGGATCCGCCGCTCGACGGCGTCGAGCTCGGCGGGCATCGAGTCGATCTCGATCCGGAGCCTCGAGGCCGCCTCGTCGACGAGGTCGATCGCCTTGTCCGGGAGGAAGCGGTCGGCGATGTAGCGGGAGGAGAGCGCCGCCGCGGCGACGAGGGCGGAGTCCTGGATCCGCACGCCGTGGTGGACCTCGTAGCGCTCCTTGAGCCCCCGCAGGATCGCGATCGTGTCCTTTACCGAGGGCTCCCCGACGAGGACGGGCTGGAAGCGCCTCTCGAGGGCCGGATCCTTCTCGACGTGCTTGCGGTACTCCTCGAGCGTCGTCGCCCCGATGCATCGCAGCTCCCCCCGGGCGAGCGCCGGCTTGAGGAGGTTCGCCGCGTCGACCGCCCCCTCCGCGCCCCCCGCCCCGACGAGGGTGTGCATCTCGTCGATGAAGAGGACGATCCCCCCCTCGGACTCGGTCACCTCGCGCAGGACCGCCTTCAGGCGGTCCTCGAACTCGCCGCGGTACTTCGAGCCCGCGACGAGGGCTCCCACGTCGAGGGCCATCACCCGCTTGTTCTTGAGCCCCTCGGGGACGTCCCCCTCGACGATCCGGCGGGCGAGCCCCTCGACGATCGCGGTCTTCCCCACGCCCGGCTCCCCGATCAGCACCGGATTGTTCTTCGTCCGGCGGGAGAGGACCTGCATCACCCGGCGGATCTCCTCGTCGCGGCCGACGACGGGATCGAGCTTGCCCCGCCGCGCGGTCTCGGTGAGGTCGCGGGCGAAGCGTTCGAGGGCCCGGTACTTCTCCTCGGGGTTCGGGTCCGTGACCCGCTGGCCGCCGCGGATCTCCTTCAGCGCCGCGAAGATCGCCTCCTCGGTCGCGCCCGCGGCGCGGAGCGCGTCCCCCGCGGGGGACTTCCGCCGGGTCGCGAGGGCGAGGAGGAGGTGCTCCGAGGAGACGTACTCGTCGCGGGCCTTGGCGGCCCGGGCGAAGGCGTCGTCGAGGACCTCCTTCGCGGCAGGGCCAAGGTAGACGCCCTTCGTCCCCTCGACCCGGGGGAGCCTCTCCAGGAGGAGGGCCGCCTTCGCGCGGAGCGCGTCCGCGTCGGCCCCGATCTTCTTCAGGAGGGGAACGACGATCCCGTCGTCCTGCGAGAGGAGGCCGAATAGCAGGTGCTCGGGCTCGAGGGCCTGGTGGCCGCTCGACTCGGTGGACTGCTGGGCGGCCTGGAGCGCCTCGCGCGCCTTGATCGTGAGTTTCTCGAGGTTCATGTCGCTTCGAGCCGAGGGTCAACCCCCGTGCCATCCCGCAATGCAGTGGAATGCCTGAAGTTGTGCAGGCCCCCCCTCCGGGGACCCCGATCCTCCTGCCGACTTGGCAGCCGGATGGATCAGTACCCGAAGCCGGCCAGGAGCCCGTTCGTCAGCGCGAAGCCGCCGGGCGGAGCCGGGACCGCGACCTGAAAGGCGAGGGAGATACCCCCGACGACCGGCAGGTCGGGGAGGGGGATGGTCCAGGCCGCCGAGCCGCCTGCGGAGATCGCCGACGTCC
>JBOGFI010000131.1:0-11967 GCA_050743365.1 Acidimicrobiia bacterium
GCCGAACGCCGAGGTGACCCACGTGGCGCGCGCCGCGGCCGAGGTGGCGCGTGGGATGGTCGCCGGGCCCGAGGCCGCCGCCGAGGTGCGCTTCCTGCTCAATGACTGGGCCCGGCTGGTCGCGGCCTTCGCGTAGATCCGTCACTCCGGCGCGTCGGTAGCATGCGCCTGTGGTGCCCCTGACCGACCGGCTTCTGCTGGGCCCAGGCCCCTCGAACCCCTACCCCGAGGCGGTGACCGCGCTCTCCCGGCCCATGCTCGGGCACCTCGACCCCGAGTTCCTCGCCGTCCTCGACGAGACCAACGAGCGTCTGCGCATCGTCTTCCGCACCGCCAACGCGCTCACGTTCCCGATCAGCGCCACCGCCTCGGCCGGGATGGAGGCATGCCTCGTCAACCTGCTCGAGCGGGGCGAGACCGCCATTGTCGGCGTCAACGGCACCTTCGGCGAGCGGATGTGCGAGGTCGCCCGCCGCTGCGGCGCCGAGGTGGTGCGGGTCGAGGAGCCGTGGGGGCGCGCGCTCGACCCCCAGCGACTGCTCGACGCCCTCGCCCGGCATCCCGGCGCCCGCCTCGCCGCCGTCGTCCACGCCGAGACGTCCACCGGGGTCGAGAACGAGATCACGCCCCTGCGCGCCCTCCAGGAGACGGACACCCTGCTCGTGGTCGACACGGTGACGTCGCTCGGCGGCATCCCGGTGGAGGTCGACGCCTGGGGGGTCGACGCCTGCTACTCGGGCACCCAGAAGTGCCTGGGCGTGCCGCCGGGCCTGTCGCCGGTCACGTTCTCGGCCCGGGCCGTCGAGCGGGTCCGCGACCGGGCGGCGCCGCCGCAGTCGTGGTACCTCGACCTCGGCCTCATCGGGGCTTACGTGGGCGGTTCGACCCGCACGTATCACCACACCGCGCCGATCTCGATGATCTTCTCGCTGCACGCCGCCCTCGGCGCCCTCCTCGACGAGGGGCTCGAGGCGGCATGGGGCCGCCACCGTCGGACAGGGGAGCGGCTCCAGGCGGAGCTGCCCGAGCTCGGGTTCCGGCTGCTCGCCCAGGAGGGGCACCGCCTCCCGCAGCTCACGTCGGCGTGGCTGCCCGAGGGCGCCGACGACGCCACGTTGCGCAAGGGCCTGCTCGAGGGCCACGGCATCGAGGTCGGTGCGGGCCTGGGCGAGTTCGCGGGCAAGGCCTGGCGCATCGGGCTCATGGGCCACTCCGCGCGCGACCGGTCCGTCACGACGCTCCTCGGTGCGCTGCGCGAGCTGCTGGGCTGAGTTGCACGAGGCCGACGAGCTCGACAACTGGGACCCGCCGTCCCCGGCCGCGCTCGGTGAGCTCCTGGGAGACGCTCCGTTTCCCTGGTGGATCGCGGGAGGCTGGGCCATCGACCTCTTCCTAGGTCGTCCGACCCGTGCTCACCATGATCTCGACGTCGAGTTGCTTCGGCGCGATCAGCGCCGGCTCCGGGGGTCGCTGCCTGATTGGGATCTCCGGGTGGCGGTCGCCGGTGAGCTGCGTCCCTGGAAGCCTGACCAATGGCTCAAGGAGCAGGTCTTCGTGTGGGCTCGTCCACGGCCCGATTCTCCGTGGGCATTCGAGCTGATGCTCGCGGAAGCAGACCGGGATCGATGGGTTTACCGTCGGAATCGCGAGATCACGGTGCCGCTGACGCGCTTCGGCCGGTACAGCGGGGACGGGCTCCCGTACCTCGACCCCGAAGTGCAGCTGCTGGCGAAGGCGAAGGATGTCCGCCCCAAGGACGAGGCCGACTTCGAGGTGGCGCTCCCCCGCTTCGATGCCGGCCAGCGCGCGTGGCTCGAGGACGCGATCTCCCGAACCCACCCCGGCCATCCCTGGTTGCCGCGGCTCCGCGGTGCGCCCCCCGCTTTCCCGGCCGCTTCCCGTAGACCTCCCGGCTTCAGAGGCGGTAGGCGGTGAAGGTGAGGTTCCTGCCTCCTCTCGACGGCCGGTCCGCTACGACCGCCGGTACTCGCGTTCGAGATCGGCGAGATGGCTCGCCATCCGCTTGGCCAGCCGGGCCAGGTCCGAACGCGTCAGCCCGTCCGTCCCTTCGATCGCGACCAGGAGCGACGAGATGAAGTACTTCCCGTCTCGCACGTAGAGCTGATAGATGGTGGCCTCTGGAGGAGCGCTGGGCGTCGCGGCGAAGGCCACGACGCCGTCTCCGACCTTCTTCACCGTGGGTTGCTCCGCGGCCGGGACGAACCTCCCGTCCGTGTAGGGAGCGTCGCAATCTTTGGCGAGCGACTTGAGGTCGGCGAGGGTGTTCTTGGCGCCGGCGACAAACCCGATGCTATTCGACAAGAGCACCTCTGCGCCTGAGGCACCGGCGCCGTTGATGCTTCCGCTCGCGCCGCTGCCGAATGTCGCGGCAAACTCACCGCAGACGGCCGGTACGTCGGTGCCACCTGTGACCCCACCGAGGATCGCTGTTGTCTCCTCCGTGGTGTACGGCTCACCCTCGGCGAGTCCCGAGATGGCACGCACGTCGTCGAGCGTGAGGACAAAGGGCTCGTAGTCCAGGGTGACCAGGCCAGCGGGTATGCCCGACTCGTCCCCCTGCCCGCCGCCCGCGGCGTCCGCGAGTGCCGGCGTCGAGAGGGCAACCACGGCCATGACCGGGAACACGACCGTCGACCACCTGAAGAACCGCGTCATCGAGAGACCTCCCATATGCGGCGTCCGGGGGTGAGAGCGCGGCGAGGGCCCGAAAGTTCCCGGAGATCAGGCCGGGTTGTTCGACGAGTCTGTGGAGACCGTGCGATTTCCGGGAACTTTTCGCGCCCCGGGGGCCTCCCATTGCAGGAAGAACAGTGGCCATCAGGATCCCGGGGGTGTGCGGTGACAACGGCTTGGGCTCGGCACGCTCTGGCGCCAATGGTGGCGGTCGCCGTCGCATCGCTCTCGGGCACGAATGCGGCCGGCGCAGCCGCCGGTGGCTCGGGGGACGACAAGACGCGCGCGGCGCTCGGGACGCTCGACTACAGCGACGACCTCGTCACCCCCGAGGAGATGGCGCGGGTCCCCGCGTTCGAGCCGGTGCTCCCCCTCACGATCGAGCAGTCGGCGCCCTTCGCCAGCGGCGACGACCTCCCGACGCTGTGCGGCGGCCGGGACGCAGGGGTCATCACTGGCCACAAGGTCGACATGTCGACCTTGCCTGGCGTCGACCTCGCCTACAGCATCGTCTCGGTCGACAGCGCCAAGACGTATCTCCGACAGGCGCGGCGCGAGATCAAGGAATGTCAAGGGTCGTACCCGTCCGGCAACCTCACGCTCACACCGGTCGCCGATCAGCCCGTCCTGAAGCTCAAGCCTCGTGATCTCGCCGCCGTCCTCGCCACGACGATCGAGTCGTCAGGCAATTCCGCCTTCCAGGTCGCGGTGCGGGCCAAGAACGTCAAGCACTTCGTCGCGTACTACGTCGTGGTCGCATCCGCCGGCGTCGTCACGATGACGGAGCGCGACCTCGCGACGCTGGCGGCCCTGGGGCAGCGCCACGTCAACGAGCTCGACCTCGAGCTCGAGCGCGCGCGGAAGATCGCGGAGGCGGAGGGGGAATGAGATGACGAGGATCGGGAAGACGGCCATCGTCGCCGCGGCTGGTGCCGCGCTCGTGCTGGGCTCCACGACTTGGGCTGGAGCCGGCCAGGGCGAGGATGAAGGAGTGCCCGCGACCCTCGGGGTCCTCGACTACGAGCCCGGCCTGCTGACGGGCGCCGACATCGACGCCATCCCCGGGTTCGCGGTTGACGCGTCGTATGGAGGGCAGATCGAGCCGTACTTCGGTGGTGAGGACCTGAACATGTTCTGCCGGGGGGGCTCGGCCAACTACGTCGAGGGCACCGAGATCGACCTCGTCGGCGCCAGCGGCGGCGCGGTCAGCGTGATCCACGAGGTGGGCGCGATCGGCGACGCCAAGGGGTTCGTCGCCGACGCCCGGGACGTGGCGAAAGGCTGCACGAGTCCCTTCCCTGCGGGCAGCCTCACCCTGGTGCCCGCGGCTCAGCAGCCGAAGCTGAAGAAGGCCGGCGACGGCGTGACCGTGCTCGCAACGACCGTGCAGTCGTCGGGGAACGCCGTGTTCCAGATCTACGTGCGCGAAGGCAAGTACTTCATCTCCTACATCTCGATCGTCGCGGCGCCGCAGGTCACGACGTT
Organism: Acidimicrobiia bacterium; assembly: GCA_050743365.1. GTDB lineage: Bacteria > Actinomycetota > Acidimicrobiia > IMCC26256 > JACDBD01 > JBOGFI01. The sequence goes on from JBOGFI010000131.1 coordinate 4,180, forward strand.
GGACACCGCCGACCTCAACGCTGTGACCAAGGCGGCGGCGAAGCACCTTGCGACCGTGGCCAAGGAGTACCGGAAGAAGACCTGACGCCGCGCTCAGCCCGCAGGCCGCAGCATGTGCTCGCGGTAGTAGCGCAGCTCCGCCACCGACTCCCGGATGTCGGCCAGCGCCCGGTGCGCCTCCTGCTTTCCCGGCCGCTTCCCGTAGACCTCCGGGTACCAGCGGCGGCACAGCTCCTTGAGCGACGACACGTCGATGCTGCGGTAATGCAGGTAGTTGTCGAGCTCGGGCAGGTACCGGTGCAGGAACCGCCGGTCGACCCCGATCGAGTTGCCGCACATCGGCGCCGTAGCCGGCTCGGGCACGTGGCCGGCGATGTACTCGAGCGCCTGCACGCCCGCGGCTGCCGGGGTCACCGTCGAGCGTTCGATCTCGGCCAGCAGGCCCGACTTCGTGTGCATCTTGCGCACGAAGTCGTCCATCGCCGCCAGCACATCGGGCGGCTGGTGCACGATCAGGTCGAGGCCGTCGTCCAGCAGCTCGAGCTGCGCGTCGGTCACGACCACCGCGATCTCGACGATGCGGTGCCGCTCCACGTCGAGACCGGTCATCTCAAGGTCGATCCATACGAGACGGTCGTCGGTGCCGGGCTTGTCGGGCACGGGCGCCACCCTACGGCCCCGGGACCGGCGCGCCACGCCGTCGCTAACCTTCCGGGGGTGCCGGAGATCGCGTGGCGGGCGACGCCGGAGCTCGTCACCGAGAGCAACGTCGGCCGTTTCATGGCCGAGCACCGGGTCGAGGGCTTCCCGGCGCTCGTCGACCGCTCGGTCGCCGACCCCGAATGGTTCTGGGACGCGGTCGTGCGCTTCCTCGGGATCGAGTTCGCCACCCCCTATGACAAGGTCCTCGACTCGTCGGACGGCATCCCGTGGACGAGATGGTTCGTCGGCGGCCGGCTCAACCTGGCCGTCACCTGCCTCGACCGTCACGCCGACGACCCCGCCCGGCGCGACCGCGCTGCGGTGGTGTGGGAGGGGGAGGACGGCGCCACCCGCGCCCTCACCTACGCCGAGCTGCGCGCGCTCACCGACCGGCTCGCGGCGGGCCTCGCTGCCCGGGGGATCGGCGAGGGTGACGCCGTCGGGCTGTTCCTCCCGATGGTCCCGGAGACGGTCGCCGCCCTTCTCGCCGTAGCGAAGCTCGCGGCCGTCTTCCTGCCGATCTTCTCCGGCTACGGCGCCGAGGCGGTCGCCCTGCGCCTCGCCGACGCCGAGGCGAAGGCGGTGATCACCGCCGACGGCTTCAGCCGGCGGGGCCGACCGGTCGCGATGAAGGAGACAGCCGACGCCGCCGTCGCGGCGGTGCCGACGGTGCACACCGTTGTCGTCGTGTCCTGCCTCGGGCGCGACGACACCCCGCTGGTCGAGGGGCGCGACGTCGTGCTCGAGGACCTTCTGTCAGGGCAGCCGGATCGCCTCGACGGGCGCGTCGTCGACAGCGAGCACCCGCTGTTCATTGCCTACACCAGCGGGACGACCGGCAGACCGAAGGGCTCGGTGCACGTGCACGGCGGCTTCCTCGCCAAGATCGCCGAGGAGGTCGCCTTCCAGATGGACCTGCGTCCGGCCGAGACGCTGTTCTGGGTCACCGATATCGGCTGGATCATGGGCCCATGGGAGATCGTGGGCACCCTCGCCAACGGCGGCACCCTCCTCCTCTACGACGGTGCGCCCGACCATCCCGGCCCCGACCGGCTGTGGTCGCTGGTCGAGCGCCATGGCGTCAACGTGCTGGGCGTGTCGCCCACGCTCGTGCGCGCGCTCATGGCGCACGGCGCCGATCCCGTCGCCGCCCACGACCTGTCGTCGCTACGGGTCCTGGGCTCCACCGGCGAGCCGTGGAACGAGGGCCCGTGGCGCTGGTTCTTCGAGACCGTTGGCGGTGGGCGCTGCCCGGTCATCAACATCTCGGGCGGCACCGAGGTCGGCGCCTGCTTCCTGTCGGTGCACGTGCCCCAGGCGATCTCTCCGTGCTCGCTCGGCGGCCCCGCGCTCGGCATGGCCGTCGACGTGTACGACGAGCGCGGTCGTTCCGTGCGGGGTGAGGTCGGCGAGCTGGTGTGCACCCGTCCCTGGCCGGGGATGACCCGGGGCGTGTGGCGCGACCCGCGGCGCTACCTCGACACCTACTGGTCGCGCTGGCCCGGCGTGTGGTGGCACGGCGACTGGGCCTCCGTGAGCGAGGACGGCCAGTGGTTCCTGCACGGCCGCTCCGACGACACGATCAAGGTCGCGGGCAAGCGGCTGGGGCCGGCCGAGGTGGAGACGGTGCTGGTCGAGCACCCCGCGGTCGTCGAGGCGGCGGCCGTCGGGCTGCCCGACGACCTCAAGGGCGAGTCGCTGTGGTGCTACGTCGTGCCCGTGGCCGGCGCCGAGCCCACGGACGCCCTGCGCGCCGAGCTCGTCGAGCTGGTCGCCGACCGGCTGGGCCGGTCGTTCAAGCCCGCGGGTGTGCGGTTCACGAGCGCGATCCCGAAGACCCGCAGCGCCAAGGTCATGCGCCGCGCCATCCGGGCCGTCGCCACCGGCGGCGAGGCCGGCGACCTGTCGGGCCTCGAGGACCCGTCGGCGCTCGAGTCGATCGCGGCGGCGACATGAGGCGAGGCTGAGGCGGCGGTGAGACGGTCGAAGAGCGACGTGCTCGCCGGTCCCCGGGTCGAGCTGCGCGTCCTCTCGGCGCGGGACTTCGGCGCCTGGCGTGCCGTTCGCCTCCGTAGCCGGGACTGGCTCGAGCCGTGGGAGCCGTTGCCCGATCCGGCCACACCCGACCCGGTCACCGACCCGGAGGCGTTCCGGGCCCGTTGCGGGGCGTGGGAGCGCCAGCGTCACTTCGACACTGCGTACGGTTTCGGCATGTTCCTGCGCGACGGTGCGTTCATCGGTGAGGTCAGCCTCGGCAGCGTGCAGCGCGGCCCGTTTCAGTCGGCGTTCGTGGGCTACTGGGTCGACGCCGAGCACGCCGGCCAGGGGCTGGTGCCCGAGGGCGTGGCCGTGCTCCTGCGTTACGGCTTCGAGGAGCTGGGGCTCCACCGCATCGAGGCCGCCATCGTTCCCCGCAACGCCGCCAGCCGGCGCGTGGTCGAGAAGCTCGGGATGCGCCAGGAGGGTGCGGCCTCACGCTTCCTCCAGATCCGGGGCGTGTGGGAAGACCACGTGCGCTACGCCATGACCGCGGAGGAGTGGGACGAGCGCCGCGCCGAGATCATCGATAGGTTCCTGCGCTAGTTACCTCCGCGGCGCGAAGAAACCCTGCTCGAACGACCAGACCTGGCGCTCGAGCTCCAGCGCCACCGCCTCGTCCATCGACGCGAGGCGCGGCGTCTCGCGCAGCGAGGCCTTGACGCGCACCGCCAGCTCGCGGGGCGCCGCGGCCGCCCTGTCCGCCAGGGCGACGGCCTCCTCGACGAGGATCTCCGCGGGGACGCACCGCCACGCCAGGCCGACGGCGGCGGCCCGCTCGCCGTCGAGGGCCTCGCCGGCCAGCACCATCGCCGCCGCCGCCTGGGGCCCGATCGCCTCGGTGAGCAGGCGGGTGTGACCGCCGCCGGGATGGATCCCCAGCCGCACGAAGCGAGGTTCGAAGCGCGCCCGCGGCGCCGCCAGCCGCACGTCGCAGGCCAGGGCGAGGTTGAGCCCGGCGCCGACGGCGGGCCCGTTCACTGCCGCCACCGTCGGGAGCGCGCACCGGTACACGCGCAGGAAGCCCTCGTACACGCTGCGCAACCCGGTGTCGCCGCCTGCCGCGCCGCGCCGGGTCGGGTGGCCGAGCTCGGCGAGGCTCCCCATGTCGGCCCCCGAGCAGAAGGCGGGCGGCGCGCCCGTCACGACCACCGCGCCCACGTCGTCGGCGGCCTCCAGCGCGTCCACCGCGGCCACGATCTCGTCGACCAAGCCGGCCGTGAGGGCGTTGCGCCGCTCGGGGTCGTCGAGGGTGAGGAGTGCCACCGGCCCGCGGCGCTCGACACGGAGCGGCATGCGTGACTACTCGCGGTTGCGCACGACGGCGGGGGAGTGGCGGAAGAAGGTCTCCACGTCGCGCTCGTAGCGGTACGCCGGCTGCCGCTCCCCCACGGTCGACTCGATCCGCAACCCCCGGGCGAAGTCCTCGACCGTGCCGGCCGACGTGAACCGGTACCGGAACCCGGCCTGCTTGTAGCGCGTGTTGTCGACACCCCGCCCATAGCGCAGCAGGGCGAGCATCTCCGGCGGCAGGTCGACGATGCGGAGAATGCGCAGCGGCTCGACGGCCAGGTTGGTGAGGACGGGAGGCAGCGGGACCCGTCGCTTGCCCACGATCCGGCACGCCTCGCTCCAGGGGAGCGTCCCGTCGCCGGCGACGTTGTACACACCGGGGACGTCGGTGGTGGTCGCGTACACGAGCGCGCCGACGACGTCGTCCTCGTGGGTGAACTGGAGCCGGGGGTCGAAGCCCAGGATCTCGGGCACGACCGGGAGGCGCATGGCGGTGGAGAACGGCGTCTGCATGTGGTCGCCGAGCACGTTGGTGAAACGCAGCATCGTGACGGTGACGTGCGGATTGTCCTCGGCGAAGTCGCTCACGAACGACTCGACCTCGAGCAGCGACCGCTCGATGCGGGTGCGCGCACCGGCGCTGCGCGGCATGTCCTCGCGGAAGAAGTACGGGTCGTGGTAGCTGGACCCGTAGACGAGCGTCGAGCTCTTGACCACCACCTTGCGGACCGGGCTCTGGGCGGTGCCGGCGGCGGCGAGCAGGTTCATGGTGCCGATCACGTTGATCTCGTGCAGCGCACGTCCGCTGAGCTCGGTCGAGTCGGCGATGAGGTGCGTGTGCAGGATCGTGTCGACCTCGGTGGCGTGCACGATGCGCTGGAGGATCGTGTACCCCGAGTCGGCCCTCACGAACTCGGTGCGCTCGAGGGGCAGGATCGGCTCGTGCGTGCCCAGCCCCACCACCACCTCGACGTCGCGGCGCGCTTCGAGCTCCTGGGCGAGGCGGCTGCCCCAGAAGGTCCCGATCCCGGTCACGAGTACCCGCACGCTCTCAGCTCCACTCGCGCCGTGACGACGCAATCGTCATCAGCCGAACCAGACGCTGCGCCGGCGGCGCAGCATGTCGTACACGGCGTCCTGGATCCGGCCGCGGATCCCGTCGGCTTGGTCCATCACGCGGCTCCGGGAGTAGCGCTCCAGGTTCGCCGACACGTCGAAGTGCACCGGCGGCAGGACTCGGAGCTTGAACTTGGCCGGGAAGTAGCCGATCAGGCCGAGGGGCCCGAGTGCCAGCATGTTGGCGGTGACGGGGAAGTAGGGGATGTTCAGGAGCTTTGCGAGCCGCGGGCTCTTCCACAGGATCGGCATCGACTCCTCGGCGCCGATCACGGCGATGGGCACGACCGGCACGCCCGAGCGCATCGCGATCTCCACGAACCCGCCGCGCCCGAAGCGGTGCAGCTTGTAGCGGTCGCGGTAGAGCTTGCCGGTGCCCTTGGTGCCCTCGGGGAAGACCAGCACGAGTTGCCGGTCGTCGTGCAGCAGCCGGTAGGCGTTGTCGGGGTGCGCGGCCACACCTCCGACGCGGGCCCACACCGTGCCGACGCCCGGCAACGCCCGGAGGAGGGACTCGGCCAGCCCGTAGACCGGCCGGCTCAGCTCGGTCTCGATGCCGTGCATGATCACCGGGGCGTCGGAGGGGATGGCCCCGGCGTGGTTGGCGACGATCAGCGCGCCCCCGTCGGTCGGAACGTGCTCGAGCCCCTCCCACTCGGCCCGGAACCAGTGGCGATACAGCGGGTCGTACACGGCGCGCGCCACCTCGCGCATGCGCTCGCTCCGGCCCCACGCGTCGACGTCGCCCTTGCGGAGCCGCGCGTGGTCGAGGCCCTGGTCGGGCGCGGGGACGGGCACCAGGGACGTGCCCGGGGCGACGTCGGTGTCGGGGACGGCCCGGTCGGGCCGCCTGAGGTGGATGGTGGGGGCCTGGTGGTCCCACGCGTCGGTCACCCGGGAAGCTCACCGCGTCCTGCGAGTCGGTGCAAACCGGCGGCTCTGCCGGCGGGCGTCACAACCGCGACGGTTCCTCCGTGGGCTCTCGCCGGCTCTCGTCGTAGGCGGCGCACGGGTACCGCTCGTGGGTGCGCTCGAAGAGCAGGTCGATCACGAGCAAATACAGGCAGCCGAACAGAAGCGCGCCGACCACGTCGGACAGCCAGTGCACGCCGAGGTACACCCGGCTGGCGCCCACGATCAGGATGATGGTGCACGAGACGATCGTCGCCACCCACCACCAGAAGCGCCGGTGGGTGAGCAGCGCGACCACCGGCGGCACCAGGCCCCAGAGCGCGATGGCGGCCATGACGTGACCGGTCGGGAAGGACGGCCCCCGCCCGCCGACCAGCTGGTCGAGGTCGGGGCGGTCGCGATCCACGATGACCTTGAGCGTCCACTCGATGAGCGGCCGGGCCAGGGCGGCCACCAGCAGCAGACCGAACAACGGCCGGCACGTGCGCCACACCAGCGCCAGCAGCAGCGCCAGTCCCGTGACGACGACCTGGAGGCCCCCGAACCTGCTCATGTAGAGGAAGAAGTCGTCGAGCGTGCCGCTGCGGTGGTCCTCGACCCAGTGCTGGACGGGCTCGTCCCAGGTGAGCAGGAGGTCGCCGTGGTCGACGGCGGCGGCGATCGCCAGCGAGACGAAGACGATCACGATCACGGGAACCGTGAGCGGCGATCGCAGCAGGAGTCCGGCCGGGGTGGCCGGCGGACGACCGTGGAGCGTGGTGACGGTCGCGTCCGGCCGGCGGTCGGCGGTCGCCGCCGGCATCACGGGGCCGGTCCGGGCGTGGAGGCGGCGTGCATGTCTACCGACGGTAGCTCGGCGCCGGGGCCTCCCTCGAGGCAGCGAACTTCCGGTAGGCGGCGGTGGTGACGGCAGCCGCAGGCGGGACGCGGAAGCCCCGCCCGACGAGCACGTCGAGGGACGCGCCCTTCCCGCCGACCTCGTCCGAGGGATGCCCGGACCCGTCGAGCGCGACCACGAGTCGCGACTCGCCCGTCGGCCGACGGGCCATGATCCCGGCGCTCGTCCCCACGAGTGGCGCACCCCCTTCGAGCGTCACCTTCTGAACCCCGACCCCGGCGAAAGCATTCCGGGGCCGCCAGTCTTACCGCCGCGCCCGGAGGTGGCGAACGACACCACCCTGGTCCTGGCTGTAGGAACGGACCGCACCGGTCACCAGCCAGCCTCCGCCCAGGAATCGGCCCACGTTGCCGACCAGGCGTGCCCCCATGAACAGGCAGATCGCTCCCCACAGCCACAGCAGGCCCCCGTCGAGAGCCAGCACGGCCAGTGCCGCCGGCGTGAACACGAGGAAGCTGGCCGCGGCCATCGCGCCCGCGAGGTAGCGGACGTCGCCGGCACCGATCAGCACGCCGTCGAGCACGAACACCACCCCGGCGACGGGTTGGAAGACCGCGGCGACGAGCAGCACCGGCAACAGCAGGTCCCGGACCGCGGTGTCGTTGGTGAACAGCACGCCGACGAACGGCGCTGCAGCGGCCAACCCCAGTCCGGTGACCACGCCCGAGAGCAGACCCCAGCGGACCATCCGGTCGGTGACCGCCCGGGTGACGTCGAGGTTCCCCGCCCCGAGGTAGCGGCCGGTGATCGCCTGCGCGGCGATCGCGATCGCGTCGAGCGCGAACGCGAGGAAGGTCCACAGCGTCATCGCGAGCTGCTGGGTCGCGGTC
>JBOGFI010000132.1:0-7003 GCA_050743365.1 Acidimicrobiia bacterium
TGACAGGGCTCCGCTCCTCGGACGACGGCCCGCCCGGCGACCCGGTGGCGCCCCCGGCGGGGCGCGCGCCCCCAGACACCGGAAGCGGGGATCGCATGACGCTAGTTGAGAGGTGTTCGGCGCCGCACACCGCCCGCTTGAGCATGGTTTTGGGGGAGATCGGACGGGTATGGTCGCATCCGGGGGTTTTCGCAGGCGGGCGAGCGCCGGCCGGTTACCCAGTGCCCGATGACGACCGGCCCCCGGTCTGGGAGGATCGGTGGGCACGGTGGGGCCGGGGATCCGGGAAGGAGCCAGCCGATGAAGGAGCTCATCTACAGCCGTCACCTGCTGCCGGTGGCGGAGCGCTTCGCCGACAAGCGGGGCTTCCTCGACGGGCCCTACGAAGCCACCTACGGCGAGCACGTGGAGCGGGTGCTCCAGCTGGGCGAGGGTCTCCGCTCCGAGCTGGGAGTCGGCCGCGGTGACCGCGTCGCGGTCATGGCGCTCAACGGCCACGAGTACCTGGAGCTCTGGCACGCCGGCTTCCTCGGCGCCGGCGTCGTGAACCCGCTCAACCTCCGCCTCGCCCCCAAGGAGCTCGCCTTCATCCTCGAGGACTCGGAGACGAAGGTGTGCTTCGTCGACGCCTTCTTCGCGCCGCTCATCGACGGCGTGCGCAAGGAGACCGGCCTCGAGAAGGTCGTGCTCATCGGCGCCGGCGACGTCCCCCACGACCTGACCCACGAGGAGCTGATCACCGCGGGCAAGCCGGTGGTGCCGGACGAGCCCGAGGAAGACGACCCGGTGGTGCTCATGTACACGGGCGGCACCACCGGGCTGCCCAAGGGCGTGCTGCTCGAGCAGCGGGCCGAGATGCTGAACATGTACCACGTCGCGATCGCGTGGGGCCTGGCCGACCACTTCGTGTACCTGCACCAGACGCCGATGTTCCACGCCGCGTCGATGGGCGGCATCCTCGGCGTCCCCGCCTGCGGCGGCACGTCCACGTTCGTGCCCATGTTCGAGCCCAAGGCGGTGCTCGACAATATCGAGCGCTACCGCGTCACGATGACGGTGATGGTGCCGACGATGATCGGCATGCTGCTGAACCACCCCGACTTCCGGCCCGAGCAGATGGCGTCGCTCGAGGTGCTGACGTACGGCGCGTCGCCGATGCCCACGCCGCTGCTCGAGAAGCTGCTGTCGATGTTCCCCGACATGGGGATCTACCAGGGCTACGGGATGACGGAGAGCGCGGCGGTGCTGACGATCCTGGGCCCCGACGAGCACCGCCGGGGCGGCGACCTCCTCCAGTCGGCGGGCCGGCCGCTCACGGGCGTGGTGCTCAGCGTGCAGGACCTCGACGGGAACCTGCTGCCGCCGGGCGAAACCGGGGAGGTGTGCGCCCGGGCGGGCAACTACATGCGGGAGTACTGGAAGCGCCCCGAGGAGACCGCCGAGGCGTTCCGCGGTGGCTGGTACCACACCGGCGACGCCGGGTACCTGAGCGAGGACGGCTTCCTGTTCCTCGTCGACCGGGTCAAGGACATGATCGTGACCGGGGGCGAGAACGTGTACTCGGCCGAGGTCGAGAGCGCCATCGCCAGCCACGCCGCCGTGGCGCAGGTCGCCGTGATCGGCATCCCGAGCGAGAAGTGGGGCGAGGCGGTGCACGCGATCGTGGTCTGCAAGCCGGGGGAGAGCACGACCGAGGACGACATCAAGGAGCACCTCCGCGACCTGATCGCGGGGTACAAGCTGCCGAAGTCGGTCGAGTTCCGCGACGAGCCCCTGCCGCTCTCCGGGGCCATGAAGGTGCTCAAGCGCGAGCTGCGCGCGCCCTACTGGGAGGGCAAGGAACGCGCCGTGCAATGAGGGATGAGGACTACGGCGACGAGGCGTCGGTGCGATCGAGCTTGGCCGCCTTCTTGAGCTCCTCCAGGGAGTCACCCAGGTAGCCGAGGAGCCTCCAGATGTCGGGCACGATCTCGCGACACGCGAGCAGCCCGAAGTCGAGGTTGCCCATGTAGCTCATCACCGTGAGGTTGAGCCCGATGCCGTCGGTGAGCGCCGACACGGGATAGCTCCCGACCAGCCTGGCGCCCGCGCTGTAGAGCGGGAAGTTGGGGCCCGGGACGTTCGAGATCACCACGTTGAACGGCACCGCGACCCGGTCCGCGAGCTTCGTGCGGGCGATCACCCGGTTGACGCGCGCGGTGAGCGCCGGCATGGAGAACTGGGCGAAGTCGGTGAGCAGCTCGGCCGGGGTGGCCTTGTGCTGCTCCTTGGCCACGAGCATCGCGTCGTGGATCAGCTCCAATCGCTCGGCTGGGTCCTCGACGTTGGTGAAGATCGGGGCCACCATCGCCGACACCTTGTTGCCGAACGAGCCCTGCTCCTCGTCGGTCCGGATCGAGACGGGCACCATCGCCAGCAGCGGCTCCCGCGGCAGCTCGCGGTGGGCCACGAGCCAGCGCCGCAGCCCGCCGGCGCAGATCGCCATCACGACGTCGTTGACCGTGCACCCGAACGCGTTCTTCACCGCCTTCACGTCGTCGAGCGACAACGACCCGAAGGCGTAGCGCCGGTGGGGCGTGATGGTCCGATTGAGCGAGGTGCGGGGCGCCGCGTACCTCGGCGCGTCGAGTATCTCGCCGTCGGCGACGCGCCGCTGCGCTCGGCCGAGCAGGTTGGTGAGCGTGGGGATCGCGATCGCGCCCAGGTTCGCCAGCACGGGGAGCAGCGCGATCACCGGGATCTCGCGCAGGCGGGGCTGGTTGCCCACCATCTGGAGCGCGCGGCGCTGGAGGCTCAGGGCCTTGCCGGGCCGGCCCAGGATGGTGAGCGCGCCCCGCCCGAGCATCTCGAGCTGGCCCGGCGCCCGTTCGGGCTTCCAGGGGCGCGCCGGCGGGTCGACCTTGCGAGGCTCGGGCTCGAGGTCGAGCAGTGTGGCCAGGACCTCGGCGCCCGACACCCCGTCGATGGCGGAGTGGTGCATCTTCGTGAGCACGGCCACGTGCCCGTCTTCGAGGCCCTCGATGAAGTACAGCTCCCACAGGGGCCGGGTGCGGTCGAGGGGGCGGGCCACCAGGCGGGCGACCACGTCGGCGAGCTGCCGGTCGTCGCCGGGAGGGGGGACCCCGGTGTGGCGCACATGGAAGTCGAGGTCGAAGTCGGGATCCTCGATCCAGTACGGGTGGTCGAGGCCGAAGGGCACGTCGACGAGACGGCGACGGAACGGCGGCAGCAGGTGGAGCCGCTCCTCGAGCAGGTCCCGCATGTCCCGGAATGTCAGGCGGCCGGTCGCCGTCTCCGGGTCGTACATCGTCAGGCTGGAGACGTGGCCGAAGGTGGACGGCGTCTCGATATAGAGGAAGGCCGCATCGAGACCCGTGAGCTGCTGCATGCCGCATCCTCTCGTCGGCTGCGTCGAGCGTACGGGCGTGCTGATGGAGGGTCAACGGCGGTAGCGTCCGGGTCGTGCGCGAGCGCACGGTTCTCACCACCGGCGCGAACTCGGGGATCGGGCTCTCCACCGTCCTCGAGGTGGCCCGGAAGGGCTTCCGGTCGGTCGGCACCGTCCGGTCCGACGCCAAGGCCGAGACGGTCGCCCGCGCTGCCAAAGACGCCGGCGTCGACGTCGAGACCGCCATCCTCGACGTCACGGACGCGTCGGGATGCGAGGAGGTGATCGACGAGATCCGCCCGTTCGGCCTCGTCAACAACGCCGGGTTCTCGAGCACCGGCGCGATCGAGGACGTCGGCGACGACGAGGCCCGCTTCGCGCTCGAGACCATGGTCGTCGCGCCCGTGCGGCTCGCCCGCCTCGCCGTTCCCCATATGCGCGAGCGTCGCGAGGGTCGCATCGTCAACGTGTCGTCGATCTACGGGCGCACGACCACGCCGCTGACGGGCTGGTACCAGGGTGCCAAGCACGCCCTCGAGGGCCTTTCGGATGCCCTGCGGATGGAGGTCGCGGGAGCGGGGATCAAGGTGGTGCTCGTCGAGCCGGGCGGCTTCAAGACCGGGATCTGGGAGGAGCACGAGCGGGAGGTCGAGAAGCGGGCGGGGTCCCGCTACGAGGGCGCATACCGTCGGACGCTCAGCGCCACCCGGGTCACCCAGCCGATCATGGGCCATCCCGACCGGGTCGCGAAGGTCATCGCGCGCGCGCTCGGCAGCAGCCGGCCCCGCCCGCGCTACCTTGTGGGCTACGACGCCCAGGCGATCGCGCTGTGGGACCGCATGACGCCTACCGAGGTCAAGGACCGCCTCAACCGTCTCTTCACCGGGCTCTGAGCAGGGAGTAGCCGCATGAGCGTGTACACGATCCCGAACGAAAGTCCGCGTTGGGAGATCGAGAGCCCGGCGACGACCAGCTTCGACTGGAGCTACGACGAAGGCCGCGACCAGCTCCTGCGCCTGTACGACAAGGGCACCCGCAAGCAGTGGCGGGCCAAGGAGCGCCTCGACTGGTCGGTTGACGTCGACCCGGAGAACCCGCTGGGTGTGGGCGACGAGTACGTCGCCATCTTCGGCTCCCCGGTGTGGGACAAGATGACCGAGAAGGAGCGGGCCGGGGTACGCCACCACATGGTGGCCTGGCAGTTCTCCCAGTTCATGCACGGCGAGCAGGGCGCGCTCATCTGCACGGCCAAGATCGTGCAGACGGTGCCGAGAGTCGACGCCAAGTTCTACGCCGCCACCCAGGTGATCGACGAGGCCCGCCACGTCGAGGTGTACTCGCGCTACCTGTACGACAAGCTCGAGCTCGCCTACCCGGTGAACGGCAATCTCCAGTCGCTGCTCGACGACGCCATCTCCGACCGCCGCTGGGACATGACCTACCTGGCGATGCAGGTGCTGATCGAGGGGCTGGCGCTCGCGGCCTTCGGGCTCATCCGCAACCAGGCCCAGGAGCCCCTGGCCAAGGCGCTGAACGCCTACGTCATGCAGGACGAGGCCCGGCACGTCGCGTTCGGGCGACTGGCACTGCGCGACGACTACCCGCAACTCACCGAGGCCGAGCGCGACGAGCGCGAGGAGTTCTGCGTCGACGCCTGCTACCGGATGCGCGACCGCTTCCTTGCCGAGGAAGTGTGGGAGACCCTGGAGCTGCCGGTCGACGAGCTGCTCGAGTTCGTCCGCCACAGCGAGATCCAGGTCATGTTCCGCAGCTACCTCTTCACCCGCATCGTGCCCACGCTGCGCGACATCGGGCTCTGGGGGCCACGGATCCGGAACGCGTTCGCCGACATGGGCGTGCTGGACTTCGCCGACACCGACCTCGAGGTGGTCATGGCCGAGGACGAGCGCACCGCCGAGGAGCTCGACGCGGCCCGGCGCGAGCACATCGTGGACGTCACGGAGGCCGAGTCGCGCGTCGGCTGACCGGCTGAGCTACTGCGAGAAGGGGGTCTCCGGCCGCGACTGCGGCTCGCCGTCGACGACAAGGTCGACGCGCTCGTTGTAGAAGCAGAGCAGCCCGGTCACGCCGGCGGCCTCGGGGATCGGGGCCTCGTAGCTCCACACGAGGTCGTCGTGCACCTCCCCCGCGGCCTCGACCGACCAGTACGCCGCCTGGCCCTTGAACGGGCAGGTGGTCTCCGTGCTGGTCGGGCGGAGCAGGTCGGTGCGGACGTCATCGCGGGGGAGGTAGAACCGGGTCGGCAGACCGGTCTCCTCGAGCAGCACCGGCCGGTCGGTCTCGGCGACCTTGACGCCGCCGACGGTGACGACGACGTGTCGGTCGCTGGGCGTGATCTGGATGCGGTGTCCTGAGGTCATGCCGCGTCAACCCCCCGAGCGGGGCCGGCATTCCGGGCAAGCTGGAGGTCGTGAACCGCACCGACCGTCTCTACGCCGTCGTCGAGGTCCTGCGGGCGACCTCCCCCCGGGCCCGCACCGCACGAGAGCTGGCCGAGCGGTTCGAGGTGAGCGTGCGCACGATCGAGCGCGACATCTCGGCGCTCCAGCAGTCCGGCGTGCCGATCTGGGCGACGCCCGGTCCCGGCGGCGGGTACTCGGTCGACCCTTCGATGACGCTGCCGTCTCTCAACTTCAGCGCCGACGAGGCGACCGCGGTCGCGGTTGCGCTCGCCGCGAGCGGGCCGATCCCGTTCGGCGACTCCGCCCGTTCGGCGTTGCGCAAGCTGGTGGCGGCGATGTCGACCGCCAACCGGGAGGGTGCGCGCGAGCTCATGGGCCGGATCCACCTGCTCCAGCAGCACGGCAAGCTGGAGGCCACGCCGGTGGTCCGGGCGGTCGAGGCGGCGGTGACCGAGCGCAAGGTGCTGGAGCTCGACTACGTCGACAAGGACGGGCAGCGCACCGGCCGGCTGGTCGAGCCCTACGGCCTCGCCGGGTCGGAGGAGCACTGGTACCTCATGGCCTGGTGCCGCCTGCGCGGCGGAGGCCGCTCGTTCCGTCTCGATCGCATCGTCGGCGCCCGCGTGACCGACGAGCATGCTCCGGAACGGGGGCTCGACGAGGTCGCGGGCGAGATCGCCGCCTACGCGCGCGAGACGAGCCTCGACGCCTGAGACCCCGGTCACGTTCCCGAAACCCCGACAGGGGGTTGTCGCCGTCCACCCGCATCCTGTTCTCGACATCCGACGAGACGGGAGGCAAGACATGGGAGCCCCGGTGGTGTGGTTCGAGGTCGCCGGACGGGACCTCGAGACCCTGAAGAAGTTCTACGGCGGGCTGTTCGGCTGGAAGGTCGACGCCGACAACCCGATCGGCTACGGCATGGTCGACACCGGGGCCGAAGGCGGGATCCCGGGCGGGATCTTCGCCGGCGAGGTCGAGTACGTGTCCTTCTACGTGGACGTGCCCGACCTCGAAGCTCGGTTGAAGAAGGCGGAGAAGCTCGGGGCGAAGGTGGTGCAGCCGCCCACCCCCGTCCCGGGTGGGCCGACCATCGCGATGCTCGAGGACCCCGAAGGGCACCGCATCGGCCTGAGCCAGGCGCCGAACTGAGACGCGGGGCCGCCGTGCCGCGCGATGCGCGGCGCGGCGG
>JBOGFI010000133.1:0-33900 GCA_050743365.1 Acidimicrobiia bacterium
GTCCAGCCCCGATCGTGGCGCTCCGCCTGGGCGTCCACCTCCCACGCCCGGACGTGCTCGACGACGCCGCCCCGGACCTGGAAGCACTGCCCCGACAGCCAGCCCGCCCCCGGCGACGCGAGGTAGCAGACCATCTCGGCCACGTGGATCGGGTCGGTGGGGTCGAAGGCCTCCTCCTCGGCCCGGGCGCGGTCGATGCGCCAGCCCACGGCGGCCATCCGGGTCTGCGCCGACGGCATGATCGTGTTGCAGGTCACGCCGTAGGGCGCCATCTCGGTGGCGAGCGCGTCGGTGAAGGCCACCACGCCCGCTTTGGCCGCCACGTAGTTCGACTGGCCCGCGCCGCCGTAGAGCAGAAGCCCCGTGGCGGTGTTGACCAGCCGGCCGTAGCCGCCCCGGCCGGCCTTGTGCTCCGAGCGCCACCACCGGCAGGCGGGGCGGCTCACCGCGAACGTTCCCGTGAGGTGGACGCGCACCACGTCGCCCCACTCGGCGTCCTCCATGTTAAACACCATGTGCGGGCGGCCGATCCCGGCGTTGTTGACGACGATGTCGATGCGCCCCCACTTGTCCAGTGCGGTCTGCACCAGCGCCTCGCCACCCGCGAATGTCGCGATGTCGTTGGCGTCGGCGACGGCCCCGCCGCCGCCGGCCTCGATCTCGCGCGCGACCTCCGCGGCCGGGGTCTCATCGGTGGGGCCGCCGTCCATGGCGACGCCCAGGTCGTTCACCAGCACGTTGGCGCCGTACGCGGCCAGCCGCAGCGCCTCCATCCGACCGATGCCGCGGCCGGCGCCGGTCACGACCGCCACGCGCCCCTCGAGCATCCGCCCCATCCGTTGCCTCCGTCAGCTCACGTTGAGCGCGGCCAGACGGCCGCGGGAAGCGAACGCGTCTCGCAGCCCGTCGGCGTCCGCGGGCTCCAGGCGCCGGTACGGCGCGCCCTTCTCGGGCTGCCACCACACCGGGTCGTCGCACTCCCAGCGTTCCCGGCGCAGCACCCGCTTCAGCACCTTGCTGGTCTCGGTGACGGGCAGGGCCTCGGACACCCGCACGAACCGGGGGGCCCACTTCGTGCCCAGGTCGGGTTGGGCGGCGAGGAACGCGACGAACCCTTCGGGGTCGAAGCTGGCGCCCGGCCGCAGCTGGAGCGCGGCCATGACCCGGTCGCCGACGTCGGGGTCGGGCACCGCGTACACGGCCGCCAGCACGACGTCGGGTTGGCGGGCGAGGATCCGCTCCACCGGCGCGGCGGCGAAGTTCTCGCCGTCGACCCGTAGCCACTCGAAGTCGCGACCGGCGAAGTAGAAGTAGCCGACTTCGTCGCGGTAGCCGAGGTCGCCGGTCCAGTAGAGGCCTTCGCGCACCCGGGCGGCGTTGGCCTCGTCGTTCTTGTAGTAGCCCTCGAAGCCGGCCGCGCCCTGGGTGTTGACGATCTCGCCGATGGCCTCGTCGGGGTTCACGAGGCGGCCCTCGTCGTCGAAGCGGGCCCGCGGGCACTCCTCACCGGTGTCGGGGTCGAGGACGACGACGCCCTCGCCGGCCATGCCGAGCGCGCCCTTGGGCATGTCGGGCGTCCGGCCGATGTGCGCGCCGCCCTCGGTGGAGCCGTAGCCGTCGATCACCTTGCAGCCGAACCGGCGCTCGAACCGCTCGATGTCGAGATCGGCGGCCTCGTTGCCGAATGCCACTCGCAGGGTGTTGTCGGCGTCGTCGGGTTGCTCGGGCGTGGCGAGGATGTACGACAGCGGCTTGCCGACGTAGTTGAAGTACGTGACGCCATGGGCCCGCACGTCGGGGAGGAAGCCCGAGGCCGAGAACCTGCGCCGCAGCACCCCGGTCGCGCCCACCGCCAGGCACGGCGTCCACCCGGTGATGAGCGCGTTCGAGTGGAACAGCGGCATCGACTGGTAGCAGACGTCGTCGGCCGTGAGCGGGAGCATCTCGGCCAGCACCCCGGACATGCGAGCCAGCCGGCCCTGCGAGCACAGGCACGCCTTGGGCGCGCCGCTCGTGCCCGACGTGAACAGCAGCAGGAACAGCGTGGAGTCGTCGACCTCGACGTCGGGGAGGCCGCCGCCGGCGTATTGCTCGAGCAGATCCGTGTAGCGAGCTCCCGAGTCGACGACGAGGCGACGGTCGCCGGCGGCGCCGAGGTCGAGCCCCTCGAGCAGCGGCTCGTAGCTCGCCTCGGTGACGATCCACTGGCAGTCGGTGAAGTTGATGTCGCGGGCCAGCTCGGCGCCGCGCCGGGTGGGGTTGATGCCGACGACGACCGCGCCCGCGACTGCGGCCGCGCCCAGCCACGTCGCGAACTCGGGAGTGTTGTCGAGGAGCACGCCGACGTGGAACGGCCCGGGCCGGCGGGTGTCGAGCAGGTAGCGGGCGCGCTGGCCGCATGCCCGCACGTACTCGTCGTAGGTCCAAGTACGCCCCTCGAAGACGTAGGCGGTGTGGGGGTCGCCCGCCCGTTTCTGCAGGAGCTCCGCGATCGTCCCCATCACGAGAAAGCGAGCTCGAGGCCGGGCCGGGGCCAGTCGAGGGAGACGAGCCGCCCCGCGCCCGACAGTGTCACGTACGCGGTGCGCAGGTCGTCGCCGGCGAAGCACAGATTGGTCGTGAACGGGTCGGGCATGGGCACGTAGTCGTGACTCCCGTCGGGCCGGTAGCAGCAGAGCCCGTCGCCGATCGCGGCGATCACCACGGTGCCGTCGGCCTCCACCGCCAGCGAGTCGAAGTGGCCGGTGGTGGCGAGCAGGCATGTCCCCCCAGGGTCGCGGACCCGGCCCGGCGCGTCGACGTCCCACGTCCACAGCCGGCCGGTGAAGCTCTCGGCCACGTACACGCGGTCACCGCTCGGCGAGAGGCCGACGCCGTTGGCGCCGAGATGCCCGTACGAGATCTCGACGACCGACGACCCGTCGGGCCGGGCGTAGTAGAGGCCGCCGCGGTCGAGGTCGCGGGGACGGGTCTTGCCCAGGTCGGTGAACCAGAAGCCGCCGTCGGTGTCGAAGACGATGTCGTTGGGGCTGGTGAACCGGTGCCCGTCGCACTCGCGGTACAGCACCGTCGACTCGCCGGTCTCGAGATCGACCCGCTCGATCCAGCCGCCCTCGAAGGCGGTGGGTTCGCTGCTGCGGGTGGCGAGGTCGAGTGGGACCACCATGTCGCCCACCTTGCTCCACGCGAAACCGCCGTTGTTGCAGACGTACACCGCGCCGTCGGGCCCGATGGCGGCGCCGTTGGGGCCGCCGCCGAGGTCGGCGACGACCCCCACTTTCCCCTCGCCCGTGACCCGGCTCAAGGTCCCGCGCCGGATCTCGACGAGCAGGACGGTGCCGTCGGGCATCGCCACCGGGCCCTCAGGGAAGAGGAGGCCGGTCGCCAGCTCGCGTACCTCGGGCATATCCATCGTTCGCGCCACGAGAACCAGTTCTACCGCACCGGGCTACTCTCCGGCCCGTGAGCGAGTGGGTGATCGACGCCGATGCCCACGTCACCGAACCGGCCGACGTCTGGTCGGCGCGGGTGCCGGCCAGGCTCCGTGACCGGGCGCCCCGTCTCTTACGCGAGCCCGACGGGCGCGACGTCTGGCACGTCGGGGACGGCGTCGCCATGATCCCTGTGGGGCACACTGCCACCGCCGGATGGCCCGAGCCGTTCCCGGCCGCACCCCGCAACATGGACGAGGTGCCGCGCGCTGCGCACGACGCCCCTGCCCGGCTCGAGTACCTCGACTCGATCGGGGTATGGGCCCAGGCGCTCTACCCGAACGTGGGCGGGTTCGGGAACCAGTCGTTCCTGGGGCTCGGCGACCCCGACCTGATGCTGGCGTGCGTGCAGGCCTACAACGACTTCCTGCTCGACTGGATCGAAATCGACCCGCGTCGGTTCATCCCGATCATGGCGACCCCGTTCTGGGACGTCGAGGCGACCGTGGCCGAGATCGAGCGCTGCGCCGCGCTCGGTCACAAGGGGATCCTGTTCACCGGCGAGCCCCAGCAGTTCGACCTCCCGTTCCTGGGCGACTGGCACTGGGACCCGCTGTGGGCGGCGGCCCAGGACGCCGGCCTGCCGATCAGCTTCCACATCGGGAGCGGCGACTTCACGAGTGGGTTCGCCCCGGGTCGGGTGCGCGCCCACGGCATCGGCGCCACGTACGCGACCGTCTCGGTCACGTTGTTCCTCGAGAACGGCGCCCAGATCGTCGACCTGCTGCTGTCGGGTGTGCTGCCCCGCTTCCCCGAGCTGCGCTTCGTGTCGGTGGAGAGCGGCGTCGGCTTCCTGCCGTTCGTACTGGAGGCCGCCGACTACGCCTTCGAGGCGGGCAAGGTGTGGAAGGACCGGACGTACTTCGAGATGCAGCCCAGCGCGTACTTCGCCCGGCAGGTGTACGGCTGCTACTTCTTCGAGGAGCGCGCCCCGGCGCAGGTCGTCGAGGCCATCGGCGCCGACAACCTCCTGTTCGAGACCGACTACCCCCACCCCATCTGCCTCTACGGCAACGTGCGCGAGAAGATCGAGGCGGGACTGGCCGGCCAGTCGCCCGACGTGCGCCGCAAGCTGCTGTGGGAGAACTCGGCCCGGCTCTACGGCGTAGCCGAACCCGACCGGGAGCTCGCGCTGTTGCGTCCCTGAGGTACCACCCTGGTACCTGGCGGACGCATCTAGGACGGGGTGAACTGGACCGGCAGCGACTTGAAGCCGCGCACGAACGCGTTGGGGATCCGGTCGGGCCCCGTCCCAGGGGCAAGGCGCAGGTCGCGCAGCCGGGTCAGCAGCTCCTCGAACATCACCCGGATCTCGAGGCGCGCCAGTGCCGCGCCCAGGCAGAAGTGGGTGCCGAAACCGAAGGCGACGTGTGGGTTGGGATCGCGACCCACGTCGAAGCGGCCGGCGGTCGGCCCGAACACCCCCTCGTCGCGGTTCGCTGACGAGTACATCAGCAGCAGCTCGTCGCCCGCCCGCACCTGAGTGCCCGCTACTTCGGTGTCGCGGGTCGCGGTCCGTCGCATGTTGAGAATCGGCGTGACCCAGCGGATGAACTCCTCGACCGCCACCGGCAGCAGATCGGGATCGTCGAGCAGGCGGCGGTGCTGATCGGGGTGCTCGATGAGGGCGAGGACTGCGCCGGTGATCACGGTGCGGGTGGTCTCGGCACCGCCGTCGACGAGCAACAGCCCCTCTGAGAGCACCTCCTCGGGGCTGAGGACGCCATCGGCCTCGGCCCCGGTCCACACCGACATGACGTCGTCGGTCGGCGCGGCCCGGCGGGACTCGGCGAGCGCGGCGGCGTGGGCGCAGTAGTCGCCGAATGCAGTGGCGACCCCGTCGCTCATGTAGCGGGGGCCGCCCCCGGCGACGATGGTGGCCTCGGACCAGTACTTCACCTTCGCCCACTGGTCGTCGGGGAAGCCGAGCAGGTGCCCGATCACCTTCGCCGGCAGCGGGGCGGCCAGGTCCTCGACCACCTCGCACCGTCCGTCTGCTGCGACCGCGTCGAGCAGGCCATTCACGACCGCGCGGACGTGCTCCTCGTGCTTCGAGACCGCGTTGGGGGTGAAGCGTCTGGCCACGAGGCGGCGACGCTCGTGGTGACGGGGGTCGTCCTCCCCGATCATCGAGTTGTCGGACGGGAGGTTGGGCCGGTAGCCCTGCGACGAGCAAAACGTCGCCGTGTCCTTCTCGATCGCGACCACATCGTGATGCCGGGACACGCCCCAGAGCTGGTTGATCTCGTCGCGGTACAGCGGCGCGTGGCGGCGCAGCCACGCATAGGTCGGATCGGGATCGCCGGCGTAGAAGTCGCCGTCGAGCAGGTCGATGACCCGCGCCGGTGCCGCGTGCATTCTCCTTGTCTACTGGCCCCGGCACATCGTGGTCGAGAACCCGAGCTCGTCGAACGTCTTCCGGTAGTACGTGCCGTCCGGGCACGTGATCGCCGGGTTGACCTCGCTGAACGTGCCCTGCTCCGACTTGTACCCGGGCACGGACCACACGTGCACCATGTAGCCGGTCACCTCGAGCAGGTTGCCGCCGTACTTGCTGCACTGCTCCTGGGTCACGGTGCCCATGTCGGCGCCCAACGGCGCCTCGATGCCCCCGTCGTCCTTGAACACGACGCAGGTGTTCGTGTGGTAGTGCCAGTGGTCGTTGGGACCGATGAATCCCTCCGGCTCCTGGTCACCCATGACGTAGTACATGAAGCCGGCGATCGGTGAGTCGGGCTCGAGGCCGTCGTAGATCAGCGCCGGCTTGAGGATGCCGTCGGCGTCCATGACGCCGTCGCCGAGGAACTGCCCGAAGTTGATGTAGTGGGTCCCGAGCCCGGGGGAGAACGGCCCCGCCCGGTGGTACCCCGCGGCCTCGGCGTCGGCGATCGTCGGGTAGCGCTCGACCAGCGTCTGGGTCCCGCCGAGCTGGGTGTCGAGCTGGTTCTGGGTCGCACGGTCGAGCTCGACCACCCCGCTCTCGTGCTGGTGGCCGTTCGTCAGCTCGGAGAACCCCTTGTCGTTCTCGGGTGCGTGACCGGGATGTCCATCGCCGGCCTCGTGCGCGCCCGCGGCATGACCGCCGTGGCTCTGGCTGGCGTGGTCGCGCGCGCTTGGCGATGCGAGTGCTCCGGTGGCTAGGGCGACCACGCCGATGGGAACGACTGCCCCGAGTGCGAAGCGGGAGCGGTCCCAGCCGCGACCGAGCCCGGGACGGGCGAGCAGAACGCCGGCGGCGAGGATGAGCACTCCCTCGATGGCGACGCAGGACACGTCGACGAACCCGGCCGTCTCCGCGTGCCAGGCGTGGTCACCGAACGGAAGGCCGGACGTGCGACTCATCACCCACGCGGCGATGAAGGCGAGGTTGGCGACCATCGTCAGACGCAGGAGGTTCCGACCCGGGCGCGTCACGAGCACCATCGCCACGAGCAGCTGGAACCAGCCCGCGATCGCGAAGCCGACGCCTTCGGCCGCCGACAGCCCTGCGTGCGACGGCACCATCGCGAGATGGATGACGCCCGCCGCTCCCGACAGAGTGGCGAGCAGCACCCGCCCGGCGGTGCTGAGATCGAAGACGCCCGGGGGCCGACGATGCGAGCTCGGCGCCGGGCTCCGTTCGAGGAGAGGCTGGCTCGTGCGGTCGAGTACGTCGGTCATTTCGAGCTCCCTCGTCTCGGTAACGGGTGCTGTTCGAAGAACTCCCACATCACGTCGTTGGCGGAAATGGAGAAGGTGGTCGGACCGACGATGAAGTCGATCGAGTCGGAGAACTCGCTCCCGGGCCATGTGTGGCCACCGCCCTCGATCCGGTAGAAGTCGACATCGGCGTTCCCGGGGCAGCGGTAGGAGACGAGCGTGACGTCCGACGCTATCTCCCGCTCCTTGGGCTTCGCCTTGCAGTCGTTGCGTTCCGCCCACGCCGCGGTGATGTCGGGGATGGACGGTCCCTCGGGTGCGGGAGCGGACTGGCTCGGCTCGCGGGGCGATCCGTCCGGGTTCGGCAGGCTCGCCACCGCCGGGCCGAGGCCACCGTCGAACGACACGAACTGGTCGGCGGTTCCGTGGAAGACCACCACCGGTACCCGGCGAGCCGGATCGCAGCCTTCGATGTCACGGACACCGGCGACCGGCGCGGCCGCGGCCACCCGGTCCGCGTACGCGCACGCCACCGCCGACGTCATGAACGCGCCATTCGAGAGCCCGGTGACGAACACCCGACGTTGGTCGACGCACAGGGTCTCCTCGACCTCGTCGAGCAGGTCGCCGATGAAGGCCACGTCGGGGGAGTCGAGGCCGGTGTCCCAGCGGGCCACCGGTCCCAGCCCCTGGGGCGTGACCGTCACGAACCCCTCGGTGTCGCCGAGCTCTCCGAGCTTGCTGTGCAGCTTGTGGACCTCGGCGCCTTCGGAATACCCGTGGAGATCGAGCACCACCGGCACCGGCGCGGAGCCGTCGAAGCCGGGCGGCACGTGGCGGAAGTACCAGCGCTCCGCGCCCCCCGAGGTGGTGGTGACCTTCTCCTCACCCGGCGCGACGACCGTGGCCGCGTCGCATCCGGGTGACGGCGCCGGCCTTCCACCTCCACCCGAGACCACGTCCGCCCCCATCGGAGACGCCACGCCGAGCACGACCATGGTCAAAAGGCACCCGATCGCGGCGGGAACGCGCATGGCTCGGCCTTCCGGTTCGGCTCGCCCTTGCGGAGCGCCGGTCAGCGTCGCATGATGCCCACTGCAAATCAAGAGTTGCACTATGCGAACACCGGCGGGGACACGCCGGCGGGAGGAGGTGGCCGTGGCCCGCCCGTCCCCGCAGACCGAGCGGGTGGTCGATCTGGTGGACCTGCTCGCGTCACGGCCCGACGATGCCCCCACCCTCTCCGAGATCTCGACCAGCCTCGGCGTCAACAAGGCCACCTGCCACGCCATGCTCGCCACGCTCACCCGCGCCGGCTGGTTGCTGCGACACCCCACGCGCAAGACGTATCGGCTCGGGCCGACGCTGGCGGCGGCGGGCCGCATCGCCGCCTCCGACATCCCTGCGCTCGAGTTCGCCCGGCCGACCATCGTCGAGCTGAGCCGCGAGCTGGGGCTGGTGTGCCTGGCCCTCGCTCCGTCCGACGACCACCTCACGGTGCTCGACGAGGTTGGTCCGGCGCCGGTCGTGCGGGCCTTCCGCATCGGTGAGCAGGTGCCGGTGCGCCCCCCGTTCGGTGCCGGCTTCGTGGCGTGGTCGGACCCGGCGACGCGTGACCGGTGGCTCAACCAGGCCGCACGTGACACCGCCGGGAGAGGGTCGTGCGAACGTGCGTTGGAGGCGGCGCGCCGCCGCGGCTTCGCAGTCGAGCTGGTCACCGAGCCCGAAGCGCGCCTGCGCGTCATCGTCGCCAACCTCGGCGAGAGCCTCTCGGGTGCGTCCGCAGATCGACCGGACACCACGCGCATGCGGGCCTTGCTCGAGCAGCTCGTGAGCGAGCCGGTCGGGGAGGAGCCGTTCCTCCCGATCGAGCTGGAGCCCGACGAGCGCTACCGCGTCAGCACGATCGGCGCGCCCGTCTTCGACGCCCACGGACGGGTCGTCCTCGTTCTCGTGCTGGTCAGCTCGGGGATACCGGTGGCAGGCAAGCGCGTCGAGACCATCGGGCGGCGGCTCGCCGGCGCGGCCGAGGCCGTGACCGCGGCATTGGGAGGGTGAGGCAATGGAACCGATCAAGATCGGATGGCTCGGGGCGGCACTCGACGGTCCCGGCGGGGGCTACGACCGCATTCACCGCCTCGCGTTCGACGAGGCAATCGCCACGGGTGTGCTCAACCGGCCCGTCGACTTCGTGATCCACGCCGAGAACGGGTTGCCCCACGGATCGGCGAAAAACGCCATCGACGGGTTCAAGTGGCTGGTCGACGAGGGCTGCATCGGTGTGGCGGGCGCCTACAGCTCCGACAACGCCATGGTCGTCGGCCCCGTCGCCAACGAGCTCGAAGTGCCCCTGGTGAGCTGGTGCGGAACCGAGCGGTTCCACGGTGAGTACTGCTTCCGGCTCGGCAACGGCGACTGCGGCGGTGATGCCGCCCTGGTGGTGGGTTGGCTCAAGCGCAAGGGCTACGAGCGGGTGGCTGTCCTCAGCGAGGTCTCACCCAACGGCGAGGAGTACTTCCGGTACTTCCGCCAGGAGTGCCGACGTCGGGGCGTCTCGATCGGGGCGGTCGAGACGGTTAGCCAGACGCCCGACAACCTCGCCGCGAATCTCACCAACCTCCGCAGTGCCGACGCCGACGCGCTCGTGTACATGGGATACGGCCTGCTCGCCGCCGAGGGACGGCTCCGCGAGGCGCTCGACAAGCTCGACTGGTCACCGCCCCGCATCATGAGCACCGCGTTCATGTGGTACCTGGCGGGCTTCGAGAAGTTCGAGGGCTGGGTGGGGATCGACCAGTTCTGCCCCGCGAACCCGCTCGTCGAGGGCTTCCACCAGCGCTACGTGGACCGGCACGGCGAGGATCCGCCCATGTGGCCGAACGCGATCCCGCTGCTCGCGTACGACACGGCCCGGGTCCTGACCGAAGGGCTCCATCGCGCGCCAGTGCTCACCGGATGGGGGCTGAAAGCAGGCCTCGAGCAGATCCGGTTCATGCCGAGCACGACCGGCGGGCCGCACACGCACATCGCCGGCGGCCCCCAGGACCATCAGCTGTTCAAGGGGGACTGGCTGCTGTACGGACGGGTCGAGGGCGGCAAGCTCGAGTTCGAGGGCCTGTTCGAGCCATGGGAAGAGAGCGACTCTTGAAACATCCGGGCGCCCGGGGGACAATCCGGGCGAATCGCCGAGCGCATCGGGGGGCGGGCATGGGACGCATTCGCCGGACGGTCGTCGCGGTCGCGAGCGCGGCGTTGCTGGGAAGCGGCCTGGTGGCGGCGCCCGCCGGCGCCGGCGGCGGCGAGCCGCTGGAGGCGACGGAGATCGGGGTCACCGCCGACACCATCCGTATCGCGGTGATCGCCGACGTCGCTAACCCCGTCCGCCCGGGCCTCTTCCGCGGGTCGCGCGATGGTGTGGTGGCCGCCGCCGAGTTCATCAACGACGAGGGGGGGCTCGCCGGCCGCGAACTCGAGGTCGACTTCATCGACTCGAGGCTCTCAGGTGACGAGGCCCGCAACGCGCTCATTCAAGCGTGCGAAGAGGACTTCGCCATCGTCGGCACGACCGCCCTGTTCATGAACAACATCGACCCCGCGGTCAACTGTCCCGACCTGGCCGGTGCGGTCACCGGACTGCCCGACGTGCCCGTGCTCCAGACCGAGTTCGCCCACCAGTGCTCGCCGGTTTCGTACCCGATCATCGTCGTCGGGCTCGTCTGCGACACGCTCGAGGATCCCGAGCAGACCTTCCGCGTCGGCACCGGCACCGTGAAGTACCACCTCAAGAAGCAGGAGGAGGACCTGCATGGGGTCTGGACGATCGCGGGCGACCTCGAGTCGACGATCAACGCGGGGACTCCACCAATCCGAGGCGCCCAGAAGGCCGGGATCGAGCGCGACGACGAGATCCTCGTTTCCGGGCTCGCGACCCAGGCTGAGTACACGCCGGTTGTGCAGTCGATCAAGCAGAACAACTCCACCTACGTCGCGAACTACGTCGACTACCGCGCGATGGTGCTCCTCCGGAAGGAGGCGGCGGTCCAGGCCGTCGACAGCGTGTTGGTGTGGGACTGCACGCTCGCCTGCTACGACCAGAGCTTCATCGACGAGGGGGGTCGGGACGTCGAAGACACGTACGTCACGGTGACCTTCGTGCCGTTCGAGGAGGCCAAGCAGAACGCATCGATCAGGAACTACTTGAAGTACGTCGGCAAGAACAACGCCGACGCGTTCGGGGCGCAGGCATGGGCCGCGGGGCTCTTCTTCCGCGACGTCGTCAACGCGGTGGTGGCGGCCGACGGCGAGAACGGTCTCACCCGGGCGGCCTTCCTCGCGCAGGCCGCCGACGTCCACGAGTTCACCGCCGATGTGGACGGCGACGGGATGCTGCCTCCCACCGACGTGGGCGGCCGCACGGTCAGTGGCTGCGGTGCCATCGTCCAGGTCCGGGACGGCGAGTTCGTGCGGGTGTCGCCCAAGAAGAAGGGCACCCTCGACTGCGGCGACGTCGTCAGGGTCAAGGTCGACCTGGCCTGATCACAGGCCTCCGGGGCCCTCAGGAGACCTGACGGGCCGTCAGGGCGCTCTTGAAACGTGTTTCGATTTCGTCCAGAATGCCGGGACCGTGTGGGGGCGCCGCCTGGACAGGGCGGTCCCGGCAGGGACGAGGGGGAACCGTGAGACGAGGCCGTTGGATCGCGTTGCTCTCCGTGGTGGCGGTCGCCGCCGCCTACCTCTCGGTCGCCGGCGGAGCCGGCGCCCAGGAGGACGAGACGCCCGAGGCGACCGAGATCGGCGTCACCGCCGACACCATCACCATCACGGTGATCGCCGACGTCGACAACGCCGCCCGCCCGGGTCTGTTCAAGGGCTCGCGCGACGGTGTGATCGCGGCGGCGGAGTACATCAACGAGGAAGAGGGCGGTCTGGCCGGGCGCGAGCTCGAGGTCAACTTCATCGACTCGCGGCTCAGCGGTGACGAGGCCCGCAGCGCGCTCATCCAGGCGTGCCAGGACAGCTTCGCGGTCGTCGGGACGACCGCACTGTTCCTGAACAACGTCGACCCCGCGGTCAACTGCGTCGACCAGGCCGGCGCAGCCACCGGGCTCCCCGACGTGCCGGTGCTCCAGACCGAGACCGTCCACCAATGCTCCGTGGTGTCGTTCCCCGTTATCGCGGGCCAGATGCAGTGCGAGAACGGCGCCCCTATCGAGAACGCCAACGGCGAGGAGACCTACCTCACCCGGCAAGGCCACGTGAAGTACCACCTCAAGAAGAACGACGGTGAGCTCTCGGGCGTCTGGGTCATCCCGGGCGACCTCCCGTCGACCATTCGAGCGACCGTCCCGCTCGTCGACGGTGGGATCAAGGCCGGAATCGAGGAGGTCGACCGGTTCGAGGCGTCCGCCCTCGGTGGCCAGAGTGAGTTCACCGCCCCGATCCAGGCCGTGAAATCGAACAGCGCCACCTACGTGCTGAACGGCCTCGACTACCGCGGCACGGTGCAGATGCGCAAGGAGGCCACGATCCAGGGCGTGACCGGCGTGCAGGTCTTCGACTGCACGGTTCAGTGCTACGACCAGCGATTCATCGAAGAGGGCGGCGCCGACGTCGAGGGACAGTTCGTCTCGACGTTCTTCATCCCGTTCGAGGAAGCGAAGCAGAACAATTCGGTCAAGCAGTTCCTGAAGTTCGTCGGGAAGGACAACGCCGACGGGTTCGGGGCCCAGGCGTGGGCCGCCGGCTTGTTCTTCCGTGACGTGGTGAGCAACATCGTCGAGGCCGACGGGGTGAACGGCCTGACCCGCGCGGCCTTCCTCGAGGAGGCAGCCAACGTCCACGACTTCACCGCCGATGTCGACGGCGAGGGTCTGCTTGCTCCCACCGACGTCGGCGGAAGAGTGCCGAACAGCTGTTTCGTGATGATGCAGGTGAAGGACGGGAAGTTCAAGCGGGTGTTCCCGAAGGAGAAGGGCACGCACTCGTGCAACGACAAGAAGAACCTCGTGACGGTGAAAATCGACCAGGTCCAGTAGCCGAGTGAACGGGCGGGCCCGGGTCGCAGCGCCGCGGCCCGGGGGCCCGCCGACCGGGGGGCGGCGTGAGGCTCGAGCAGCGGAGGCTGGCGCTCTGGGTCGTCGTCACCGTCGCCTTCCTCGCCATCGTCATCCAGCGGTCGTGGTCGGGGAACGACGTCACCACCAACAGCGTCGTCTCCTTCCTGGTCGTCGGGGTCTCGCTGGGGTCGATCTACGCCCTGGCGTCGTCGGGCATCGTCGTCACGTACACGACCTCGGGCATCTTCAACTTCGCCCAGGGCGCCATCGGCATGTTCATGGCGTTCGTGTACTGGCAGCTGCGCGTTCACCAGCACCTGTCGACTGGGGTCGCGCTCTTCGTGACGGTGTTCGTGCTCGCGCCCCTCTTCGGCGCGGTGCTCGAGCGTGTCCTCATGCGGCGGATCGCCGATGCCACCCTCGTCGTGCAGCTGGTCGTGACGCTCGGGGTGATGTTCGGGTTGATGGGCCTCGCCAACACGATCTGGGACCCGAGCAAGTCACGCTACGGGGACATGACCGCCAAGATCCGGCCCTTCTTCGGGACCGACTTCGTCGAGATCGCCGACACCCGGATCCCCTACTACCGGTTGATCACGATCGGGACCGCGATCCTCGTCGCCATCCTGCTCCGGCTCCTGCTGTACCGGACCCGCATCGGGGTGGCCATGCGGGCGGTGGTCGACAACCGCAACCTGGCCGCGCTCAACGGCGCCCGTCCGGGCCGGGCCTCGATGCTGGCGTGGGCGCTCGGCTCGTCGCTCGCCGCCGTGTCGGGGATCTTCCTGGTCCAGGAGCTCGGGCTCCAGGTCGACGCCCTCACGCTGCTCATCATCAACGCGTTCGCGGCCGCGATCGTCGGCCGGTTGCGCAGCCTGCCGCTCACCTACGCCGGCGGGATCGCCCTCGGCCTGGCGATCAGCTTCACCCAGACGTTCCTCGACCTGCGGGGGCGGTTCACGACCGCCCAGTTCGCCATCCCGTCGATCTTCCTGTTCATCGTCCTCCTCGCGCTGCCGCAGGCGCGGATCGAGCTGCGCAAGCCCCCGCCGTCGTGGAAGATCCTCCAGCCCCGGAACTCGAAGGTGTGGGCGACCGCGCTCGGGATGGCGGTGGTGTTCGCGGTGATGGCGTTCATCACGTCCGGGATGGGACAGGTGAACCTGAACCGCCTCACGCTGGCGATGGTGATCGCCGTCATCATGCTGTCGCTGGTGCCGCTCACGGGCTGGGCCGGGCAGGTCTCACTCGCCCAGATCACGTTCGCGGGCGTGGGCGCGTTCGCGATGTACAAGTTCACCACCGGCGTCGAGTTCCCGCTCGTGCACTGGAATGTCGATCTTCATCCCGGCAACCCGGCCGGCCTGCTGTTCGCCGCCGCGCTGGCCATCCCGTTCGGGGCGCTCATGGCGCTCCCGGCGCTGCGGCTCCAGGGCCTCTACCTCGCACTGGCATCGATGGCGTTCGCCCGGATGGCCGAGCCGCTGTTCTTCGACCAACCCGAGGTGTTCTCGGAGAGCCGTCGCGTCGCCCGGGTGGAGTTCTTCGGGTACGAGTTCACCGACCAGCGCCGCTACCTGCTGCTCGTGACGGCGATCTTCGGGGTGCTGGCGGTCGGGCTCGTCGCGGTGCGGCGGAGCCAGTTCGGTCGACGGATGATCGCGCTCCGCGACAGCGAGGCGGCTTGTGCCACCGTCGGCATCAACCGGACCACGACGAAGCTGGCGGTGTTCGCGTTCTCGGCCGCGCTGGCGGGCTTCGGCGGCGCGCTCCTCGCGATGCAGCGCGAGACCGCCACGACCGACGACTTCGACCTGCTCGGGACGCTGGGCCTGCCGATCGTGCTGCTCGTGGTGGTCGGGGGCGTCTCGACGGTGAGCGGCGCGCTTTTCGGCGGCCTTGCCTACATCCTCTTCCTCATCCTCAAGGAGAGCGTCAACGACGCCTGGCACATCGCGACCGCGGTCGTCCTCGGCGTGATCATCGTGGCCAGCGTGTTCCCGCGGATCAAGGAGAGCATGCACCTCGCGCTGCGCATCGCCATCGCGGTCGGTGCCGCCCTGTTGGCCGGGGGGCTCCTCGGTTGGTTCCTGCTCGCCAACTTCGACGACTCGTGGCTGGTGGCGATCGAGCGCATCGGCCCGGCATTGCTGGCGATCAACATCGCCACCAACCCCAACGGCGCTTCGGTCGGGCTGGGGTTCCTGTTCTCGCCGCTGTTGCCGTGGCGCAAGGACGCCCGCCAGGCGTGGAAGGACGAGATCACCCAGCGAGGGAAACTGCGCGCCACCAAGGCGGCGGTGCGGGCGGCGCGCAAGGCGCCCCTCCCCGTCGCGCCGGTGGCGGCGGGCGGTCCGCCCCGAAGTGACGGCGGCGACGGCGTTCCCGTCTCGGCGGGCGAGCGCGAGCGGACGTAGGGACGATCATGGCGCTGCTCGACGTGCAGGAGGTGTCGGTCCGATTCGGTGGGCTCCAGGCGCTGGACCAGGTGTCGCTGGACGCCGAGGTCGGGCACGTCACCGGGCTGATCGGGCCCAACGGCGCCGGCAAGACGACGTTCTTCAACGTGGTGACCGGGCTCCTCGCCCCGAACGCCGGGCGGGTCAACCTCGACGGTTCGGACATCACCCGGGCCCGACCCCACCAGCGCGCCCGGCTGGGCATCGGGCGCACGTTCCAGCGGCTGGAGACGTTCGGCTCGTTGACCGCGCGCGAGAACGTGCTGGTCGCGGCGGAGACCGGGTGGTCGCGGCGCAAGGGCGCGCCGGACCAGACCACCGACGGGATCCTCGAGCGCATCGGCATCGCCGACGTCGCCGCGGAGAGGGTGGACAAGCTGCCGACCGGCACCGCTCGACTGGTGGAGCTGGGTCGGGCACTGGCGACCCATCCCCGGGTGCTGCTGCTCGACGAGCCGTCGGCGGGTCTCAACGAGGCGGAGACCTCGACGCTCGGATCGTTGCTGCGCGACCTCGCCGCCACCGGCCTGGCCGTTCTGCTGGTCGAGCACGACATGGCTTTCGTGATGGGCACGTGCGAGCGGATCCACGTGCTCGATTTCGGGCGAATCATCGCCATCGGCAGCCCGGCCGAGGTGCAGGGCAACCCGGAGGTGCGGACCGCGTACCTGGGCGAGGGCTCCAAGCAGCCCCCGCCCGAGGCGGTGGCGGGGACGGTCATCGAGACCGCGGGCACCGTGCCCGCCGCCGACGGTGTGACGCGCAAGGAGATCGAGGGTGCTGCCCCCGCGCTCGAGCTGCGGAACGTGACCGCGGGCTACGGGCCCATCGACGTGCTCCAGGGGGTGAGCCTCGCGGTGAAGGTCGGGTCCGTGTTCGCGCTGCTCGGTCCGAACGGCGCCGGCAAGTCGACCACGCTCAAGGTGGCGAGCGGGCAGATCGAGCCGTCGGGTGGCGACGTGCTCCTGTACGGCGGCTCGATCCGGGGCCGCAGCGCCGACGCGCTGGCGCGCGTCGGGCTGTGCAGCATCCCCGAGGGCCGGGGGATCTTCCCGAACCTCACGCTGGTCGAGAACCTGCGAATGGCCACGTACGCCGGCCAGCGGTTCGCCGAGGTCGAGGAACGGGCGCTCACCCGCTTCCCGCGCCTCCGGGACCGGCGCAAGCAGGTGGCGGGCACGCTGTCGGGGGGCGAGCAGCAGATGCTGTCGATGGCCCGGGCGCTCGCAACCGACCCCAAGGTGCTGCTGCTCGACGAGCTGTCGATGGGCCTTGCGCCGCTGATCGTGGAGGAGCTGTACGAGGCGGTCGCGCGGATCGTCGCCGAGGACGTGTCGATCCTCATCGTCGAGCAGTTCGCCCACGAGGTGCTCGACGTGGCCGAGACCGCCGCCATCATGCTGCACGGCCGCATCGACTACGTCGGCGCCCCCAAGGAGATCGGCGAGCAGCTCGACGCCGCCTACTTGGGCCTCGCGCAGAGCTGATGCGATAGGGCCGAAGGCCTGCCAGCCCGCGACTCGCCGCCAGGATTGCGCGGGAGCGGCGAGCGTCCCGCAGGGCGGCGGCAGGTACCCTGCCGCCGAGCGAGCGCGACCAGGAGGAAGGCCTGGCGGGCCTTCCTTCCTACACCGGCACCTCGTCGAGGACGTCGGCCAGGGTGCGGCGGGTTGGGCCGTGCTCGGCCAGGTACGCCTCCCGCTGACGCTGCGTACTGTGGACCGGGTCCTTGTCGTACTCCGGGAGGACGTGGGCGCCGAACGTCTCGACCGACTCGAGGACGACCTCGATCGGCGCCGTCGTCGAGAGCTGCCCGAAGCAGAGCTGGTCGGCGCCGATGTCGGCGTAGCCCTTGACCGCCCTGGTCACCTCCTCGGGCGTGCCCACGCAGACCAGGCCGGCGCCGATGCGCTCCTCGAGCTCGGCCGGCGTGGGCTCGGGGATCAGGTCGGGCCAGTGGGGGATGCCGGGCGGCTTGGGGAACGTGTCGAGGTAGTGGAACACGAGGCTGTTCTGGTACCCGCTCGCCATGTCGGCAGCGATGTCGCGCGCCCGCTGCCCGTCCTCCAGGCACAGCATCTGGCTCGTGACCATGACGTTGTTGTTGATGTACTCCCCGACCGGCTCGGCCTTCTCGATGGTGGTCTTGTAGACGTCGACGAGCGGGGCCAGCATCTCGGGCGAGCCGGTGGTGAAGCACAGGACGCCGATTCCCATTCGCGCCGCCTTCTCGAACGTGCTCGGGTTGCCCGCCGCGACCCAGATCGGCGGGTGCGGGTCGCTGTACGGCTTGGGCAGCACGTTGCGGGGTGGCATCGAGAAGAACTTGCCGTCGTAGCTGTAGAGGCCGTCGCGCCACATGTACTTGAACTGAGCCAGGGTCTCGTCGGCCATCTCCTTGGTCAGCTCGGGATCCTCGATCCCGAACCCCCTCTGCTCCGTGCTCGACGAACCACGGCCGACGCCGAACTCGAAGCGCCCTTCGCTCAGGTGGTCGATCATGGCCACGCGCTCGGCCACCCGGGCGGGGTGGTTCACCGGCGGGGTGATGTTGAAGATGCCGGTGCCGAGGTGGATCTGCTCGGTGCGGGCGGCGACGTAGGGGAGGAACACCTCGTTGGCCGAGAGGTGCGAGTACTGGGTGAGGAAGTGGTGCTCGGTGGCCCAGGTGTACTTGAACCCGGCCTGGTCGGCAGCCACCGTCCAGGCGACCTCGTTCATGAGGCGCTCGTGCTGGACCTCGGCCACGTCCCGGCCGTCGACGGCCTGGTACGGCGTATAGAGGCTGTTGAAGATCCCGAACTCCATGGCGGCGCTCCCGGTGTCGGCTCGCGATCCGTCCCGAGGGAAGGTACCGGACGGGCTCCGGAATTGCAACAGGTTCCATTTTCGGCCCGGAACGGACGCCGGCGGCCTTGCGTCGCGGCCAACGCTCGGCGATCATTTCGGAGAATGACGTTCTCCATTACCGCCCACGATGATTCTCCGCAGTGGCGGACGCGGGCGCTCGACCGGTCCCTCGGGGAGGCGCGCACCCGGTCGGTCCAGCGCATGGAGCGCCTCGTCGACGCGGCGCGATCACTGGCGAACGAATCGGGCAGCGCCGCCTTCACCGTTGCGCAGGTGGCGGACCGAGCCGGACTGTCGCTCAAGAGCTTCTACCGGTGCTTCTCTGGCAAGGACCACCTGCTCCTCGCGCTGCTCGAGGAGGAGAGCCGGCGCGGCGCCGCGATCCTCGGCGGCATGGTGGACGCGTACGACGCGCCGGTCGAGCGGCTCCGCGCCTACGTGCAGGGGATCTTCGAGCTGCTCACGTACCCCGACGCGATCGGCTACGCGGGCGTGCTCGTGCGCGAGCACCGGCGCCTGGCCGAGGATCATCCCGACGAGCTGGACGCGGCCCTGCGGCCGCTCGTCGACCGGCTGCGGTCGGAGCTCGCGTCCGGCGTGCGGGCCGGCGAGCTCGAGGACGTCGAACCGCGCCGCGCCGCCGAGACCGTCTTCGCGCTGGTGCTGGCCTCGATCCACGAGGTGACATTGGGCCGCGCCGAGCCACGCGAGCGGGCGGCGTACCTGTGGCGGTTCTGCTGGTCGGGCCTCGCGGGTGCGCGTGAGACGGCGACGGGCAACGCGAGCGATCGAAGACGATAGGAAGCGTGGGTGCGATGGAAGCGACGGACGCGAAGGACGCGAAGGACGCGGACGCGACACCGGCGCTCGAGCCCGACGACCCGACGACCCTCCTCTTCGGGCACGGCGCCGACGAGCCCTCCGGTGCGTACCGGGAGCTGCGCGAGCGGTGCCCCGTAGCCGTCTCCGGCGCCGGCGGGGCGCCGGCGGTGTACTTGTCGCGTTACCAGGACGTGCTGTGGGCCCTACGCCACCCCGAGGTCTTCTCGTCGGCCGCGGACGCGCTGTCGATCGGCCAGGAGCAACCGCTCATCCCGCTCCAGGTCGACCCGCCCGAGCACACCGGGTACCGGCGGCTCCTCAACCCCGAGTTCGTCCCCCGCAAGATCGACGAGCTGGAGCCCGACGTCCGTGTGCTCGTCAACCGCCTCATCGACGCCTTCGGCGGCCGGGGCCGCTGCGACTTCCACGAGGAGTTCGCCACGCCGCTGCCGTCCACGATCTTCCTGCGCCTCATGGGCCTGCGCCAGGACGACCTCGCGATGTTCCTCGGGTGGCGCGACGACATCATCCGGCCCGACGTGCCCCCGGGCGACCTCGAGGCGGCGGCGCGGGTCCGCGAGGCCGCCGGCAAGGCGATCAACGCCTACTTCGAGGACGCCATCGACGACCGCCGGCGGCAACCCGACGAGGGGCTGCTGAGCGAGCTCGTCGGCGCCGGCATCGACGGCGAAGCCCTCACCCGGGCGGAGCTGCTCGGCATCTGCCACCTCATGCTCCTCGGAGGGCTCGACACGGTGACGGCGACGCTCGACTGCATGGTCACCTACCTCGCCCGCCATCCCGAGCGGCGCCGCCGGCTCGTCGAAGACCCGGCGCTGATCCCGGCGGCGGTGGAGGAGCTTCTCCGCCGGGAGAGCCCGGTCATGGTCGTTCCCCGCATCGTGAAGCAGGACGTCACGATGCACGAGGCGGAGCTGCGCACCGGCGCCCACGTCATGCTCGTGATCGGCGCCGCCAACACCGACGAGCGGGAGTTCCCCGACGCCGAGGGCGTCGACGTCACCCGCGACCCCAACCGCCACCTGGCCTTCGGCGGCGGGAACCACCTGTGCCTCGGCGCCCACCTCGCCCGCCTCGAGCTGCGGGTGGCGCTCGAGGAGCTCCACCGGCGCATCCCCGACTACCGGATCCCGGACGGTACCGAGGTCCACTTCTCTCCCGGCATCCGCCAGGCCGACCGCCTCCCGCTCGTCTTCCAGCCCGAGCACACCCGCCGGCCCGGCTAGCTCCCGCCGCCGGCGGCCTGCTTCGCCGCGAGCCAGCCTTTGACCATGTCGGCGAACTCGTTCGGGTTGTACATGTCCTCCTCGTAGGAGAACAGGCCGTCGCCGGCGTAGTGGAGCTTCGTCCAGTTGGACTCGGAGTGCGTGCTGCCGTCGCCGGGGTCGTCCATCACGTTGCTCACTGAGCAGATCACCCAACCGCGATCCTCGTCGACCACGTACCAGTCGACCGGGAACGACCGCATCTCGTTGTTCACGGGTAGCGCCATCGTCTCGTTGATCCACTTCAGGATGGCGGCCCGGCCCTTCATGTGGCCGTAGTGGTGCTCGTAGTACTCGGCGTCCTCGGTGAAGCAGCCCGCCCATTCGGTCCAGTCGCCGCTCTTCGCCGACCGGTCGGCGGCCTCCTGGAAGTGCCGGAACGCGTCCTGGATCTCGCCGCGGTCGAACCTAACCATGTCCCCTCCTCAGTCGACGCGCCGGTGGAGCACGCAGAACTCGTTTCCCTCCGGGTCGGCCAGGACGACCCAGCTCTGCTCGCCTTGGCCGACGTCGACCCTGCGGGCGCCGAGCGCGAGCAGCCGCTCGACCTCCTCGGCCTGATCGCAGCCCGACGGGTTCACGTCGATGTGCAACCGGTTCTTGACCGTCTTCGCCTCGGGCACGGGCACGAACACGATCGACGGGGCCGCACCCCGGGGCCCGGCGATCTCGACCGCGCCCTCGTAGCTGCCGGTGGGCCGATATCCGAGCACCGCGGCCCAGAACTCGGCGAGGCCGCCGGGATCGGCGGCGTCGACGATCAGCTCGGTGAACCTGCTCGCCATGCTTGGAGATCCTTGGTCCGCACGCGCCGCCAGACTAGTACGCGTTCTATTTTCCTGGCCGGGCCAGGCCCGCCCGCCAGTCGCCGTGCAGAGCGCGCTCGCGCGCGAACTTCTGTGCCGAGATCGTCTGGCCGTTGAGCTCGGCGGCTCCGGGATCGGTCGCGAGCCACGCCACCACCGCCGCCGGCACCGAGGGCGGCGCGCCCGGGGTAGACGCCCTCGAGGCCGAGCGCCCGCTGGTTCACCTCCATGCGCTCGGTGAGCACGAACCCGGGCTCGACGTTGAACACGCGAACCCCTCGCGGCCCGAGCTCGACCGCGAGGATCCCGGCGAGACGGTGGAAGGCGCCCTTCGACATCGCGTAGGCGGCGCCCCACCCGCCCTCGCCTGCCGGCGCCGGCGGGTCGTTGACCGCTACCGCGGACGTGACGTTCACGATGGTGCCTTCGCCGTGGTCGACCATCCCGGGCAGCGCCAGTTTCACCAACACGACCTGGGCGACGACATTGGCCGCCAGCTTGGTCTCGATCATCTCGACGGTCGTGTCGTCGAAGCGCGCCATGCTCCCCGGCCCGGTGTGCACCGCGTTGTTGACCAGCACGTCGATGCGACCGCACTCGTCGAGCGCACGCCCCACCACCGCCTCGAGCGAGGCGCGGTCGAGCAGGTCCATCGTGAGCGGCAGCGCCCGCCGGCCGCGCTCCTCGATCAACGCGGCGGTGGTCTCGAGGCTGCCGGGCACGGATCGGCCCTCGGCGTCGGAGTCGTCGACGCCCTCGCCCTCGCGCACCGTGCGGGCGGTGATCACGACGTCGAGGCCGGCGGTCGCGAGCGCGATCGCGGTCGCCTTGCCGATGGCGCGGCTGGCGCCGGTCACGAAGGCGACTCTGGTCTCGGGCACGACGTTCCCTCCCCCGACTAGAACGTATTCCACTCTCGGGCCGGTGAACGGGGAGCGGTCAGCGGATGGACGCGGACGGCATGCACGGCAAGGTGGTCATCGTCACCGGCGCCGGCCGGGGTCTCGGGCGGGCCGAGGCGCTCGAGCTGGCGCGCCTCGGCGTGCACCTGGTCGTGAACGACGTCGGGCGCACCCTTCACGGCGAGGACGAGGACAACCCCGTCGACGCCCTCATCGACGAGATCGTGGCGGCGGGAGGCAAGGCGATCGCGCATCGGGGCGACGTCGCCGACTGGGACGACAGCCGCGCCCTCGTCGAGCTCGCGGTCGAGGAGTTCGGCCGTCTCGACATCCTCGTCAACAACGCCGGGTTCCTGCGCGACCGGATGCTGTTCAACATGACCGAGGAGGAGTTCGACCAGGTCGTGCGGGTCCATCTCAAGGGCCATTTCTGCACGATGCGGCACGCGGCCGCCCAATGGCGGGCGCAGTCGAAGGCGGCAGGCGAGCCGGTGTACGGCCGCATCGTCAACACCACCTCGGAGGCCGGGCTACTGGGCAGCCCGGGCCAGCCCAACTACTCCGCCGCCAAGGGCGGGATCATCCAGCTCACGCTGGCCGCGGCCCAGTCGCTCGGCCGCTTCGGCGTCACCGCCAACGCCATCGCGCCCCGAGCCCTCACCCGCATGACCGAGAGCCTGCCCGGCTTCGACGCCTCCGAGGGCGACTTCGACGTGTTCGCCCCCGAGAACGTGTCCCCGCTGGTCGCCTACCTGGCGTCCCCGGCGGCGGCTCGGGTGACGGGACAGGTGTTCATCGTCTACGGGCGGACGATCGACGTGCTCGCCGGGCCGAGCGTCGACCGGCGCTTCGAGGCCGACGACCGCTGGACGCCCGAGCGGGTCGACCATGCGCTCACCCCTTTCTACGAGCAGCGCCGCCCGCTGCGCGACGGGTTCGTGCTCCAGGGAACACGCGGGTAGGAACTTCCCCATTTCGTGGCATGGGTGGCGTAGTCGTCCGTCGGGCAGACTCGGGCGATGGAGCGCTTCGAGCGACGGGTCGCCGTGGTTACCGGCGCCGGCAGCGGCATCGGCCGGGGCCTGGCCCGGCGCGCGGCCCACGAGCACATGCGGGTCGTGATCGCGGACGTCGAGGCGGAGGCGCTCGAGGACGCCGAGGCCGAGCTGCGCGACGCCGGCGCCAAGGTGCTCGCCGTCACCACCGACGTCTCGGAAGCCGAGCAGGTCGATGCGCTTGCCGAAGCGGCGTATGAGCGGTTCGGCGTCGTCCACCTCCTCTGCAACAACGCGGGCGTGTTCCAGGGCGGCATCACGTGGCAGCGCACCCTCGCCGACTGGGAGTGGGTGCTCGGCGTCAACCTGTGGGGGGTCCTCCACGGCATCCGGGCCTTCGTCCCGCGCATGCTCGAGGGCGGCGAGGAGGGGCACGTCGTCAACACGGCCTCGCTGGCCGGGTTGATCAGCGTCGCCTATTCGGGTCCCTATGTGACCAGCAAGTTCGCCGCGCTGGCCCTGACCGAGTGCCTGGCCCACGACCTCCGGGCCCAGGACGCGCCGATCGGCGTCTCGGTGCTCGTGCCGGGGCTGGTGGCCACCCGCATCGCCGAGTCGACCCGGAACCGGCCCGACGAGCCACCGGCCGAGGCGCAGGCGCCCGACGCCCACTTCGTCGCCCAGGCGCTGCGCGACGCCATGGCGACCGGCGGCAGGGATCCCGACGAGGTGGCCGATCTCGTGTTCGCCGCCGTCCGGGAGAATCGCTTCTACATCGGCACCACCGACTCGCACGAGCAGCTGCTGCGGACACGGTTCGACGCCGTGCTGGCCGGGGAGCTCCCTCCGCCAGCCACATTCGACTGACCACATTCGACTGGCCACATTCGACTGCGAGGAGACCGAGATGGAGATGCGCACGCTGGGTGGCACGGGCGTCCAGGTCAGCGAGTACTGCCTCGGGGCCATGATGTTCGGCAAATGGGGCAACCCCGACCACGACGACTGCATCCGCATCGCGCACCGGGCCCTCGATGCCGGGGTGAACTTCGTCGACACCGCCGACGTGTACTCCGAGGGCGAGTCGGAGGAGATCGTCGGCAAGGCGATCCGTGGGCGCCGCGACGACGTCGTGCTCGCTACCAAGTTCCATGCGCCCATGGGCGCCGACCCCAACGCGCGTGGCAACTCTCGCCGCTGGATCATGCGCGAGGTCGAGAGCAGCCTCCGTCGCCTCGGCACCGACTGGATCGACCTCTACCAGGTTCATCGCCCCGACGAGGCGACCGACGTCGACGACACCCTCGGCGCGCTCAGCGACCTCGTGCACCAGGGCAAGATCCGGTACCTGGGCTCGTCGACGTTCCCGGCCGAGTACGTCGTCGAAGCGCAATGGACGGCGGAGCGGCGGGGACGGGAGCGGTTCGTGTGCGAGCAGCCCCCCTACTCGATCCTCGTACGCGAGATCGAGCGGTCGCTGCTACCGACGTGCGCCCGGTACCGCATGGGTGTGATCCCGTGGAGCCCGCTGGCAGGCGGCTACCTGACCGGCCGCTACCGCAAGGGCGCCGAGGTTCCCGCCGACTCGCGCCTCGGGCGCCGCTTCGGCGCCCAGTTCGAGGACGAGCGCCAGCGGGTCGTCCACGAGCGCCGACTCGACGCGGTGGAGGAGCTGCTGAAGGTCGCCGCCGACGCCGGCTGCTCGCTCACGCACCTGGCGATGGCGTTCGTGCTCGAGCACCCCGCGGTGACCTCGGCGATCATCGGCCCCCGCACGATGGACCAGCTCGACGACCTGCTCGCCGGGGTCGAGGTGCGCCTCGACACCGAGGTGCTCGACCGCATCGACGAGATCATCCCGCCCGGCACCAGCATCTCCGGCGCCGACCCCTGGCAGCCCCAGGCCCTACGCCGCCGCAACCGCCGCGGCACGCACTGATGCGTCCATGAAGTACCAGGGTGGTACCTGGGAGACGCATCAACGGGGGGCGCGGGGCATGCCGAGGCCGATCATGGCGATGATGTCGCGCTGGATCTCGTTGGTGCCGCCCCCGAAGGTCAGGATGAGTGTGCCGGCGTAGCTGCGCTCCAGGCGCCCCCGCAGCACCGCGCCGGGCGTGCCCCCCTTGAGGTAGCCGGGCTGGCCGAGCACCTCGAGCAGCAGCCGGTACGCCTCGCAGTAGAGCTCGGTGCCGAACACCTTGGTGGCGGAGGCGTCGGCCGGGTTCAGCTCGCCGGTGGTCAGCGCCCACGCCACCTTCCAGTTGACGAGGCGCAGGAACTCCGCCCGGGCGGCGACCCGGGCCAGGCTGAGCCGCACCCACTCCTGGTCGATGACCCGACGCCCGTCGACCAGCACGGTGGCGCGTGCCCAGCGGCGCACGTCGTCGAGGTGACGGTAGACGATGCCGGCGTTGCACAGCGCCACCCGTTCGTGGTTGAGCTGGGTGGTGATGAGCTTCCAGCCCTCGTTCTCGCCGCCGACGAGGTTGGCGACGGGCACCCGCACGTCCTCGTAGAACGTGGTGTTGGTGCGGCCCTCGCCGAGCACGCGGATGGGGCTCACGCTGAAGCCCTCGGCCGAGGTGGGCACGATGATGATCGAGAGCCCCTTGTGCCTGGGGGCGTCGGGGTCGGTCCGGCAGGCCAGCCACACGTAGTCGGCCTTGTCAGCGAGGCTGGTGAAGATCTTCTGCCCGTTGACGACGTACTCGTCGCCGTCGCGCACCGCGCGAGTGCGCAGTGAGGCGAGATCGGTGCCCGCGCCGGGCTCGGTGTAGCCGATCGCGAAGCTCAGCTCGCCGGCGAGGATCCCGGGCAGGAACCGTCGCCG
The DNA here is from genome assembly GCA_050743365.1 of Acidimicrobiia bacterium. GTDB lineage: Bacteria > Actinomycetota > Acidimicrobiia > IMCC26256 > JACDBD01 > JBOGFI01. Next base: position 26,140 of record JBOGFI010000133.1, read on the forward strand.
CTGCTCTTCGGTGCCGAAACGCATGATCGTCGGCCCGACGGTGTTGATCGTGAGCAGCGGGACGGGGGCGCCCGCACGCGACGCCTCGTCGAAGAAGATCAGCTGCTCGACGGGTGACCGGTCCTGGCCGCCGTACTTCTCGGGCCAGCCGATCCCGAGCCAGCCGTCGGCGCCCATCCGGCGGGCGAGGCGCTGGCTCAGCGGCCCGCCCATCTCGCCGCGGGCCATCTCCTCCTCCACTTCGGGCGTCATCATGGCGGCGAAGTAGTCGCGCACCTCCTTGCGGAGCGCCTGCTGGTCGGGCGTGAGCTCCAGCCGCATCGTTCCCCCGAGAATGGAACCGGTTGGAGCGTACAGTCGGGCGGTGACCCGCACCGACGACACGCCCGTTCCCGACTACCCCGGTCTGCTGCGACTCGACGGCCGGGGCCTCGTGGTCATCGGCGCCGGCCAGGGCATCGGGCGCCAGGCCACCCACGCCCTCGCGAGCGCGGGGGCGCGCACGGTCTGCGTCGACGTCGACGACGGCCTCGCCGCCGACATCGCGAGCGAGGTGGCCGGGACAGCCTGGGTCGGTGACGCCACCCGCCGGGCCGACGCCGAGCGCCTCTTCGCGGAGGCCGAGGCCACGCTCGGCCGGATCGACGGCGTCGTCGATATCGTGGGGATGGCCCGCTACGCCGACCTGGTCGACGTCGACGACGAGACCTGGGACTGGCAGTTCGATATCGTGCTGCGCCACGCGTGGATGGCGATGCAGCTGGGCGGGCGGGCCATGCGGCGGACGGGCGGCGGGACCATGGTGTTCGTGGCCTCGGTCTCGGGCATCACGTCGGCGCCCCGGCACGCGGCCTACGGCGCCGCCAAGGCCGGCCTGATGGCGCTCGTTCGGTCGGGCGCGGTGGAGTTGGGCCCGCACGGCGTCCGGGTCAACGCGGTCGCGCCCGGCGTGGTGTGGACCCCGCGTGTCTCGGCGCTCCTGGGCGAGGCGGGGCGGGAGCGCAACCGCGCCAACGCGCCGCTGCGCCGGATCGCCCTCCCGGCCGACATCGCCGCCGCCATCCTGTTCCTGTCGTCCGACCTCAGCGCCTACGTCACCGGCCAGACCCTCGTCGTGGACGGCGGTGTCGGCGCCAAGTTCCCGTACCCGATGGGCGCGTGAGGCCTCGAGTGAGGGGATGGTTCCCGTGACCACGCGACGTCGTGCCCGATTCCCGCTTGTCGCCCTGCTCCTCGCGGTCGGCCTGGTGGCCGCCGGCGGCGCGAACGCCGGGGAGGGCGGCAGGGGCACGCGCCCGAAGCCGCTGCGCATCCTCGTCACCAACGACGACGGGGTCGCCGCGCCCGGCATCGCCGTTCTCGTGGACACGCTGGAAGGGGAGCCCCGCGTGAAGGTCACTGTGGTCGCGCCCGCCGGCGACCGGTCCGGTACCGGTGACCAAACCACGCCGGGCTCGCCCGACTCGCTCACGGCGAGCGAGACGACGACGGCGAGCGGCCACCGCGCCACCGCGGTGGACGGCTTCCCCGCCGACACGGTCCTCTACGCCCTCGACCGGGCACCGAGGAAGCGACCTCACCTGGTGATCTCGGGGGTCAACGCCGGCCAGAACCTCGGGCTCATCTCGGACATCTCGGGGACGGTCGGCGCCGCCCGGACCGCGGCGCGGGAGGGCATCCCGGCGCTCGCCGTGAGCCAGGGGCTCGGGGACCCGCCCGACTTCCCGACCGGCGTGGGGGAGGCGATCGCCTGGGTCGAGGAGCACCGCAAGGACCTGACGGCGGGGTCGCCCGGGCGCGCCCCCGCCGAGGTTGTGAGCCTCAACGTCCCGACCTGCACGGCCGGGAAGGTGCGCCGCGTCGTCGAGGTGCCGCTCGCCGCCACCACCGAAGGAGCGGTTGGCGCCGCCGACTGCACCTCGACCCTCCGCGGCCCGGCGGACGACATCCAGGCCTTCAGCAACGGCTTCGTCACGCTCACCGAGCTTCCCGTCGAGTGAGCGAGAGGAAGGGCGCTACGCGGCGGGTGTGAACTTCACCGGCATGTGCTTGATGCCGTTGATGAAGTTGGAGCGCAGCCGCGCCACGTCGCCGGCGAGCTCGAGGTCGGGCAGGCGTTCCAGCAGCTCCTCGAACATCGCCCGGATCTCCAGCTTGGCCAGGTTCGCGCCCAGGCAGAAGTGGGGGCCGCCGCCGCCGAAGGCCACGTACTCGTTCGGCGACCGGGTGATGTCGAAGCGGTGGGGCGCGTCGAACACGTCCTCGTCGCGATTCGCCGAGATGTACCAGAGGGCGAGCTTGTCGCCCTCCTTGATATTTGCGCCGCGCAGCTCCATGTCGGATTGTGCGGTGCGCCGCATGTACATGACCGGCGACGCGCACCGCAGCATCTCGTCGACCGCGCCCGGCAGCAGCGATCGGTCGGCCATCAGCTTCTCGCGCTGCTCCGGGTGCTCGACGAGGGCGAGCATGCCGTGCGAGATCAGGTTGCGGGTCGTCTCGTTGCCGGCCACTGCGAGCAGCTGGAAGAACAGGTTGAACTCGGTGTCGCTGAGCCGGTTCCCGTCGACCTCGGCTTGGAGCAGCGCGCTGATGATGTCGTCGCCCGGATGAGCGCGCTTCTCAGCCGCGAGCTGGGTCGAGTACATGAACATCTCGGTCGCGGCCCCGATGGCGTCCTCGCGTGACACCGAGTACTCGGGGTCCTCCGAGCCGATCATCCGGTTGCTCCAGTCGAAGACCTTGTACCGGTCCTCCTGGGGCACCCCCATCATCTCGGCGATCACCTGGAGCGGGAGCTCGGCGGCCACGTCGACGACGAAGTCGCACTCGCCGCGGGAAGCCACGTCGTCCACGATCGTCTTGGTGACGTCGCGGATGTGCTCCTCGAGGCGGCCCACCATCCGCGGCGTGAACCCCTTGTTCACGAGCAGGCGCAGCTTCGTGTGCTGGGGCGGGTCCATGATGAGCATCATCTGACGCTGCATCTCGAGGTCTTCCTCGGGTGCGTCGTGGAGCGTGATCCCGCCCCGCGCCGACGAGTAATGGTGGTAGTCGCGGCTGAGGTCGGTGATGTCCGCGTACTTGACGATGCACCAGAACCCCTCGATCTGATCGGTGCCCGGGTGGAACCAGACCGGCGCCTCCCGGCGCAGCACGTCGAACATCTCGTGGGGGACCGACGGCACGAAGTTGCCCGGGTCGGCCAGGTTCACGTCCTCGAGGGTCAGCGTCATGGCGAGGCCCTCCCGGGGGTTCGGGGCGAAAACTGGAACACGTTCTCCTTCTGGGGCAAGATAGCCCACGACCGGCCGGCAGGGCGGCAGGGGAGAGGGAGCCGGGATGCACGACCTCATCGTCCGGGGCGGCACGGTCGTCGACGGCACCGGCGCGCCGCCCGTCCCGGCCGACGTCGCCGTCGACGGCGGCAGGATCACCGAGGTCGGCCGGGTGGACGGCGAGGGCCGCGAGGTCCTCGACGCCACCGACCGGATCGTCACGCCCGGGTTCGTCGACGTGCACACCCACTACGACGGCCAGGTCACGTGGGACCCGCTGCTCACCCCGTCGTGCTGGCACGGGGTCACGACCGTGGTCATGGGCAACTGCGGGGTGGGCTTCGCGCCGGCGAGGACCGATCGGCACGACTGGCTGATCGGCCTCATGGAGGGCGTCGAGGACATCCCCGGCGCCGCGCTGTCGGTGGGCATCCGCTGGGGCTGGGAGACGTTCCCGGAGTTCCTCGACTTCCTCGACACGCAGCCGCTCGCGATCGACGTCGGGGCGCAGGTGCCACACGGCGCCGTCCGCGGTTTCGTCATGGGCGACCGCGGCGCCCGCAACGAGCCCGCCGGTGCCGACGACATCCGCGCGATGGCCGGCATCGTCCGGGAGGGGGTCGAGGCCGGCGCCCTCGGCGTGTCGACCTCGCGGACCATCGCCCACCGCGCCATCGACGGCGAGCCCGTGCCCGGGACGTACGCCGCTGAGGACGAGCTGTTCGCGCTGGGTCGCGCCCTCGCCGACGCCGGCGCCGGGGTGTTCGAGCTCGCGCCCGCCGGCGTGATGGGGGAGGACCTCGCCGCCGCCGACTGCGAGATGGACTGGATGCGGCGGCTGGCGCGCGAGATCGAGCGCCCGGTCACGTTCGCGCTGCTCCAGCACGACCTCGACCCCGACCAGTGGAGGCGGATGCTCGGCCTCGCGCTCCAGGTCTACGAGGAAGGCGTGCCGATCCGGCCTCAGGTCGCCGGGCGCCCGCTGGGCCTGCTGCTCGGCCTCCAGACGTTCCACCCGCTGCGCGACCGGCCCAGCTACCGGCCGCTCGATGATCTGCCGCTCGACGAGAAGGTGGCCCGGCTGCGGGACCCGGCGCGGCGCGAGGCGATCCTGTCGGAGTCGCCGGTCAGCGACGACCGCATGGCGTTCATCGGCCTCGGGCTCGACCGCATCTTCCCGATGGGCGACCCGCCCGACTACGAGCCCGTCCCCGAGGCGAGCATCGCCGCCCGGGCCGAGCGCGAGGGCCGCGACCCCGAGGACCTCCTCTACGACCTGCTGCTCGAGAACGACGGTCGCGAGCTGCTCTTGCGACCGCTGCTCGGCTACAGCCGCTTCACCCAGGACCCCATCCGCGAGATGGTGCTCCACCCCGCCACCGCCCTGGGCCTCGGCGACGGTGGCGCGCACGTCGGCGCTATCTGCGACGCCAGCATCGAGACCTACATGCTCACGCACTGGGCGCGCGACCGCAGCCGGGGCGAGCGGCTCCCGCTGGAGCTGGTCGTGCGCAAGATGACCAGCGAGACCGCCGCGCTCTACGGGCTGGGCGACCGGGGCACGCTCGAGCCGGGCAAGAAGGCCGACCTCAACGTGATCGACTTCGAGCACCTGACCCTGCCGCGACCCGAGATGCACTACGACCTGCCCGGTGGCGCGCGGAGGCTGCTCCAGACCGCCCGCGGCTACGACGCCACCGTCGTGAGCGGGGAGGTCGTGATGCGCGACGGCGAGGAGACCGGCGCCCGGCCCGGCGCGCTGGTCCGGGGCGCCCGATCGGCGTAGCCGGCGGCATGGCGGCCGGGCTGCGCGTCGTCGACGACGATCGCGTCCGCCTTCTCACGCTCGACCGGCCCGGGGTCCTCAACGCGTTCGACACGCCGCTCTACCACGCGGTGCGCGATGCGCTCCGCGAGGCGGCGGACCGGGACGACCTCGCCGTCGCCGTCGTCACCGGCGCGGGACGTGCCTTCTCGGCCGGCCAGGACCTCGACGAGATGGCGGCGCTGGGCCGGACGAGCGACCGACCGCGCGGCGCCACCGGCCACGGGTTCACGTCGTTCCTCGACGCGGTCATGGAGTTTCCCAAGCCGCTGCTCGCCGCGGTCAACGGGGTCGGGGTGGGGATCGGCCTGACGCTGCTGCCGCACTGCGACCTCGTGCTCGTCGCTGACACCGCCCGCCTCCGGGGCCCCTTCGTGCAGCTCGGGGTCGTGCCGGAGGCGGCCGCCAGCGTCACCCTCCCCGCGATCATGGGCCGCCAGCGCGCCGCCCACCTGTTGTTCACGGGTGAGTGGATCGACGCCCGGGCGGCCGTGGAGTGCGGGCTCGCCTGGCGGACCTGCCCGCTCGACCGCCTGCTGGAGGAGACCATGGCCGTCGCCCGCGAGATCGCCGCCATGCCCCTCGCGTCGCTCGTCGCCACCAAGCGCCTGCTCCAGGCCGGCCGCGACGACATGCTCCGGGCCGCACGCGCACGCGAGGACGACGAGTTCACCGCGCTCACCGGCGCGCCGGCCAACCGCGACGCGCTCGCGGCGTTCCTCGGGCAACGGGGCGCGAGGACCTGAAACTGAAAATGCTTTGGCGTCGCAGGGTGGGCGCGACGCGCCTCTCTGCGACGCCAAAGCCGAGTGGGAGGCACTCGTAGGTCGTAGGTCACGGCCGCAGGGCCTCGGGCCCGGTCTCGTCGCGCCCGACGCGGACGTTGGGCACGAACAGCGAGACGAGGAGGTCGACGTCGCGGGTGTCGACGGCGTGCGCGTAGCGGTAGACGAGCTGTCGGATCTCGTCACGGGCGACGACTCGCTCGAGCGGCGTCAGCCCGTCGTCGGCGGCGTCGTCGTCCACGTCGCGTTCAGCCGAGCGCCCCGGCGCCGCGCAGCGCCTCGATCCGGGCGTCGTCGTAGCCCAGCACCTCGGCGAGCACCTCGACCGTCTGCTCTCCCACGGTGGGCGCCCGCGCCGGCGTGGGCAGCTCGCCGTCGAGGACCTTCACCGGGAACGGGAGCTCGTCGGCGCCGAGCCGCGCCGCCGGGATCCACGGGAGCCGGTCCCGGAACTGCGGGTCCTCGGCGATCGACTTCGGCGTGTTGACCGGCGCGATCGGCACGTTGTGCTCGTTCCCGAACCGGATCCACTCCGAACCCGACCGGGCGCGGAAGATGTCGCGCAGCTCGGCCTGGAGCTGGCGGTTGTGGCGGGCGTGGTCGGCGTAGCGCGACCCCGGCCAGCGCTCGAAGAGGTCGGGCCGCCCGACCCCCTCGCAGAAGTTGCGCCAGAACTCCTGCTCCGACGCCATGAACAGCACGTGGCCATCGGCCGACTCGTACATCTGGTAGCGGACGCCCTCGCGCATGCCGCCCGTGCCCGGCGCCCGCCGCTCGTAGTTGTCGGATTTGTTGCCCGTCACCTCGGACTCGGGCCGCTCGTAGGCCCGCCAGGTCTCGATCCGGTACCAGTCCATGTAAGCGGCGGCGTCCGACTGGGCGATCTCCATGCGGCAGCCCTCACCGGTCTCACGAGCGCGGACGACCCCGGCGAGCACCCCGAGCGCGCCCATGAGCGGCCCGGCATGGATGCCCATCGACGGGTGCTCGGGCATGAAGCAGTAGCCCTCGTCGTCATACGCGGGGGGGACGAGCCCGGCCCAGGTGTCGTAGGCGATGCCGTGACTGGCCAAGTCGCGGTAGGGGCCGGTGGTGCCGTAGCCCGAGATGGTGCAGAGCACGATGGCGGGGTTCGCTTCGCGCAGGCGCTCGTACCCCAGGCCGCGCCGTTCGAGCGCTCCGGGCCGCATCGCCTCGACCACCGCGTCGGCGCCGCGTACGAGGTCGAGGTACACCTCGACCGCCTCGGGCGTGCGCAGGTCGAGCGTGACGCTGCGCTTGCCGCGGTGGATGTGCAAGTGCATGAGCGATGTGCCCTCGACGATCGGCCACGTCATCTCCCGCACGTAGTCCCCCTGGGGCGGCTCCACCTTGATGACGTCGGCGCCGAGGTCGGCGAGGTGGGTCGTGAGCTCGCCCGGGCCGAGCAGCGAGCTCTCGATCACCCGCACGCCGCGCAGCAGTCCCGCCCGTTCGCTCACGGGCGAATCTTGCTCGGTCACGGTGACGGGAACCAGCGGCTGCGGAACGGGAAGAGGTAGCGGTCGGTGAGCAGGTTGAGGAAGCGCCGAGCCTGGTCGAAGCGGCTCGCGAGGTCGTCGAGCAGGCCGGCGAGGCCGGGCAGTGGCGTGCGCGCGGCCGCCATCCCGTACCAGCGGGGGCCGAGCCGCTCGAGCAGGCCGGCCGCGCCCCGCTCGGCCACGAGGCGGGCGGCGTCGTCACGCGCGGTCGCGCGGACGCCGGCGGGCGACACCGACCGCAGCAGCCGCTCGAGCTCGACGGGATGGACCCGCCGGGTGGCGGTGTGGTCGGGGAACACGCCCGCGAGGAACAGGGCGAGGTCGCCGAGGCGGCGGTAGACGCCGGCCTGCTC
>JBOGFI010000134.1:0-6115 GCA_050743365.1 Acidimicrobiia bacterium
CCTGAAGGACGTACGGACCTCGGCCGTGCAGCGCGAGGGCACGGTCGAGCACGGCGCGCCCGTCCTCGATCTGCGCGGTGTCCCACAGCGAGCGATCCTGGTCGGCGAGCAACACCAGCTCGCCGTCCCGGAACCTCGCCTCGCGGCGGGCGTCGAGCAGCAGCATCATCGCCAGCAGCCCGTGCACCTCCGGCTCGTCGGGCATCAGCTCGGCGAGCGCCCGGCCCAGCAGGAGCGCCTCGGCCGCCAGCTCGCCACGGCCGCCATAGCCTTCGTTGAAGATCAGGTAGACGACCGCGAGCACGGCGGCGAGCCGATCGGCCAACAGGTGGTCAGGAGGCACCCGGAATGGGATGCCGGCGGCCTTGATCTTGCGCTTCGCCCGCACCAGCCGCTGCGCCATCGTTGGCTCGGACACCAGGAAGGCGCGCGCGATCTCGTCGGTGGTGAGACCGCCGAGGGTCCGCAGGGTGAGGGCCACCCGTGCGTCGATGGCGAGAGCCGGATGGCAGCAGGTGAAGACGAGCTCGAGTCGCTCGTCCGGAAACGTCGTCGCGTCCATCGTGTCCTCCGCTGCCTCCTGCACCTGGGGTAGACCCGTCTTTGCGGCCAGCGTGTGATCGCGGCGAACGCGATCGATGGCTCGGTTGCGTGCCGTCGTCACCAGCCAGGCGCGCGGGTTGGCGGGGTTTCCGTCGCGCGGCCAGCGCTCGGCGGCGATCGCGAAGGCCTCCTGCGCGGCCTCCTCGGCAAGGTCGAAGTCGCCGAGGAAGCCGATCAGCGCGGCGAGCACACGTCCCCACTCGTCGCGGAAGGTCTGCTCGAGGATCGCTACCACTCCATGATCGGACGCACCTCGATCGCACCGCCGAGGCGGGCTGCCGGAATCCGCGCCGCGAGCTCGATCGCTGCGTCGAGGTCGTCAGCCTCGTAGACGAGGTAGCCGTTGAGCGCTTCCTTGGTCTCGACGAACGGACCGTCGGTCGTGATCGTCTTGCCGTCCTGCACCCGGACGGTGGTGGCCGTCTCGGGAGGCTGCAGGCCGTTGCCCGGAGTGACACCCGGCGTCTCGTTGATCGCCTTGTACGCGGCGTAGATCGCCTGCTGTTCGTCTTCGGAGAGCGTCGCCCACGCCTCCGGGTCCAGCGGCGTCGGCGTTGTGCCCTGATGGATCATCAGCATGTACTTCATCACTGCCTCCTCCTGGGAATGGTCTCCCATAAGACGAACGGGGAGCGAGGAAATCGACAGCTCCGCACCCAAGATCCACCAATGATCTACATATTCTCGCTCAAACCAGATCACTTCTCGACCCACGAAGATCACGCCACGGCTATGACCTCCTCAAGTTGAGTGACTGCGAGCTGCGCGCCGAGCTCGATGCGGAACATGGCCGTGGGGCGCCTGCCGGACCGCAATTCGGTGGTCGCTGGTCCCGGTGGCGTGTTGACTGTCTTGTCGTGCAATACCGCCCGGCGACCGAGCGAGACATCGCGGCGATCGCAGCGCTTCATGCGGACAGCTGGCGGAGGAACTATCGCGGCGCGTACTCCGACGAGTTTCTTGACAGAGATGTCTTCGAGGATCGGCGGGCTGTCTGGTCCGAGCGCCTAACACAGCCCGAACCGGTTCATGACACAGTCGTAGCCGAACATGGTGGCGTGATCATCGGGTTCGTCCACACCGTTCTCGATCACGATCCGGTGTGGGGAGCTTTGCTGGACAACCTCCATGTAGCGCACGAGGTGTCGCGCAGAGGCGTGGGCACGCAGCTCATGGCGCGATCTGCATCTGCGGTCGTGGCCCGTGGAAGGCGCAAGAGCCTGTACCTTTTGGTCCTCGAAACGAACGCACCTGCACAGGCGTTCTACGAGGCGCGCGGGGGCCAATGCGTCGGGAGTGAGGTCTCGGAACCGCCAGGCGGCGGAAGCATTATCGGACTCCGGTACGCGTGGAGAGACCCGTCGGTATTGCTCCAGGAGCCGTAGAGCCGGCGATATGGGCACCCCGGCTCGAGGTTTGACCGCTGACCGCACCGGTCGGTCAGATGGCTGTTCGTCCCCCGTCGATGCTGAACACGCTTCCCGTGACCGAGCGCGCTTCGTCGGTCATGAGGTGCACCGCGCGCCGAACGGCACGCCGGGTTCCGCTATCCGTGCCTTACAGACCAGCCGCAGCCGAGGCTGCTGCGCCTACATGGCAGTGACCGCAACGGCGAGCGAGGGGATGTCGTAGGTGTTCCCTGACTGGAAGGGAGCGATCATCGGTTCGAGCGACGCCCGGATGGAGTCCACTTCGTCGGCAGTAAGCGAAGCGATCAGGGCAGGGACAGGGCCGGAGACCGCGGTCTGAAGGGCCCAGTAGTCGCTCAGACCATCGAAGCGCATCAGGCCGGTGATCTCCTCGATCTGGACGTCGGAGAAGCCCGCGCCGGCGAGCAACTCTCGATTGCGCTCCGGTTCCGAGAGTGAGAACAGCCCACCGGGTCCGAACGGATTACCGGGCGGCGCGTGCCCGTTCTGGAGGAGACCCAAACTTCAAAGAGCCCGATCGCTCTGACCGACGGGCGCAGGACCAGCGGAGGCGGCTCCCGGCGAAGTCGTGCAATTGCCCAGGAGAGGCCGCGGCGGCGCGCACCCCTGAAGGCTGCTGACGCGAGCGCGGGGAACCGCACCGGCGGGTTCGTTCAGACGAAGGCCGAGCCTGCTAACCACAAACCGGCCGACGAAGGTTGGAGCACCGGCGAGGCGATCCAGCGATGCGACGTGGGCAGCTACGTCGCCTGACGTCCACGGGCCGCACAGCGTCGGTGCGTCGGGCCCGACGGCTTCGAGTGTGTCCGCGAAGTCAGCTCGCTCCTCGATGATGCCCCTGACGAGCGGGTCCGGCCCGTCGTGACTACCCGCCATCGCCCGGGTCGCGGGAGTGCCGGATGGTGATGCTGATCCGCGCGCCCGCGGACGCCACCTCGGGCACGCTGTGCTGCCACGAACGCTGACAGCGCCCGCCCGTCACGAGCAGATCGCCCTGCCCGAGGCGGAACTCGCGGCTCGGGCCGCCACCCTTGCGACGTAACCGGAAGCCGCGGGGCCCGCCCACGGAGACGATGGCGACGAGCGGCTCGCGGAGCTCCCGGGCGATCCTGTCGCCGTGCCAGGCGACGCTGTCACGCCCGTCCCGGTAGAGGTTGAACCCGATCGAGTCGAAGTCGACGCGGTAGCGGCGCGAGAGCAGGTCCACGATCGGGGGCAGGATCGCTGCCGGGGGGTCCCCCTCGCCGGGCGTCCACCCGCCCCGGAGGCGGGGCTCGGTGACCACCCGGTCATACATCCAGCGGTCGTGCTGGCCCCACTCGACCCGCTCGACGAGCTCGTCGAACACCGTGGTTGCGCCCGTGAGCCACCCGGGGGCGTGGTCGACCCACGAGTCGGCGTCGAGGCGGTGACGCACGAGCGTGGCGAACGTCTCGTCGACGCCGGGGTCGCCGCCGTCGAGGAGCGTGCCTTGCACGGTGAGCGGGTGGGGAAGTGGCATCGTGGGCGGGTGGAGCCCCAGGGTATCGCCGTCGTCACCGGGGCCAGCCGGGGGATCGGGCGGGCCGTGGCCTGCGAGCTCGCCCGGCGAGGCTTCGACACCGTGGCCACCATGCGCGACCCTTCGGCCGGGACCGGGCTCGCCGACGAGGCGAGGCACGCCGGCGACCGGCTCCGGGTCGCGGCCCTCGACGTCACCGAGCCCGACACGATCCGCCTCCCCGACGGACTGCGCGTCCTCGTCAACAACGCCGGCGTCGAGCGGCCCCACCTCCCGTTCGAGGCCACGCCGTTGGAGCTGTGGCGGGAGATGTTCGAGACCAACGTGTTCGGGCTCGTCGAGGTCACCCGGCGGGCGATCCCGCTCATGCGCGCCGCCGGCGGCGGCGTGGTCTGCAACATCACCTCCTCGTCGATGTTCGCCCCGGTCCCCTTCTATGCCGCGTACCGCGCCGGGAAGGCGGCCGTGAGCGCGCTGGGCGAGAGCCTGCGCACCGAGCTGGCGCCGTTCGGCATCCGGGTGGTAGAGATCGTGCCCGGTCCCGTCGACACCGACATGCTGCGCCATTCCGGGGAGCCCCCGGAGGCGATGGCCTACGAGCCCTACCGGCCGATGGCAGAACGGGCACACCGGGCCCGTCAGAACGTGGCCGGCATGGTCACCCCGGCCGAGGACGCGGCGACCGCGATCGTGGGCGTCATCCTCGACGACGACGGCCCGCTCCGCCACGGGTGCGACCCGCTCGGCGCCGGTCTGCTCGACGCGTGGCGCAAGACCGACGACGAGGAGATGATGCGCAACATGCTGCCGACCTGGGGCGTGACGCCCGGGTGACGGCGCCGTCCGACGCCGATCGCGAGACGCTCGCCGCCCTCGAGCACCACTGGGCCGCGTGCGACGCCGGCGACCAGGACGCGGCCCACGAGATCTACCACGACGACGTGGTGGTCGAGTGGCCGCAGTCGGGCGAGCGGGTCCGCGGACGCGCCAACCTGCATGCGCTGCGCTCGCACCACCCCAGTACGCTCCGCTTCACCACTCGGCGCATCCTCGGGGGCGGCGACCTGTGGGTGACCGAGTACCTGATCACCTACACCGGGGAACCCGTCCATACCGTCAGCATCATGGAGCTTCGTGACGGAAAGGTCGCGAGGGAGACGCACTACTTCGCGGAGCCCTTCGATGCTCCCGAGTGGCGGGCGCAATGGGTCGAACGCATGCCCGCCGGCACGTAGGCTGCCTGCCAGGTCGCGTGTCGGCCTGGTCGCGCGTCGGGGGGAGAGCTACGTCGCCGGAGCCAGCGGATTGAGCGGCGAGGGCTCGGTGAACGTCGAGAAGCCGATGGCCCTGATCTACGACGGGATCAGTCCCGCCTCGCGCATCGTCGGGCTCATGTATTACGCGTTCGGCGGCGACAAGCAGCCGGAAGGGTTCGCCGGTCCCAACGACCACTGGCACCGGCACCGGTCGATCTGCATCAAGAACGGCCCCAGCGGGATCGACATCCCACTCCCGGTCGACGCCGATGCAACCCGCGCGCAATGCGACGACGTCGGTGGCAACTACATCGCGGAGACGGCCTGGATGCTGCACGCCTGGGTCGTCCCGAGCTGGGAGAGCCCGAGGGGCGTCTTCTGCCACGAGAATCCCAACCTGCACTGCGTCGACGGCACCGACGACACCGACAAGATCGGGTTCTGCGAGGGTACGTGACGCCTGGCGCTACCAGTCGACCGAGCAGGACGGGTCGATCCGCAGCACGCTCAGCACGCGGCCCAGGCCCATGAAGGCGACCAGGCAGATGGACAGGTCGAGGATCTCGTCGTCGTCGTAGTGCTCGCGCAGGCGGGCGAAGAGCTCGTCGTCGATGTTGCGGTGGTCGAGCGCGAACCGCTCGGCGTACTCGATCGCCAGCTTCTCGCGCTTCGTGTAGTCGTCACGATCGCGGTACTCGGCGACGTGCGCGTACATCTCCTCGGTCACGCCCTGCCGCATCACCGATGCGGCGCGAAAGCCCAGTCATATGGGGCAGTCGTTGATCTGCGCGATCCGCATGCGGACGCACTCGCGCTCGCGCACCGGCAGCTTGCTGTGCTTGTAGGCGGCGTCGGTGAGCGCCCCGACCGCGGTCGCCATCTCCGGCCGCAGCGTCCAAACCTGGACGGCCTCGCCGCCCTCGCCCTCGGGCACGCTGATTCGAGCCATCAGCCCTCCTCCCGAGGGATCAGCAGCGGCCGCCCCACGGGCGCTTGCCCTGCCAGTTGTACAGCACCCAGGCCATGTCGTCCTGGTCGTACGGGGAGGACTGCGACGGGACCACGCCGATGAGCTCGTATCTGCCCGCGTGGTTGGCGGTCGAGTTCCAGGTGCTCCGGAGGAACTGGTAGGCCCCGTAGTACGGCCCCGAGGCGTTGTACGCCTGGTAGTTGCCGCCGCTCTCGATGGCGCGGGTGCATACGAGGAACGGGTGGTTGTGCTGGGGGTGCTGGCCCGGCGCGGGGGCGTAGTACGGCGGCGGGGCCGGCTGCGACGGCGACGGTGACGGCGACGGCTGCGGCTGCGGGGCCGCACCCGGTCGAGC
>JBOGFI010000135.1:0-4826 GCA_050743365.1 Acidimicrobiia bacterium
CGAGCGAGAACGGTTCCATGGCGGCGGGGTCGACCCACGGCCCCTCCTCCACGACGGTGACGTCGCGCCCGGCGCGCGCCAGCGTGGCGGCGGTGACGGCCCCGCCGGCGCCGGACCCGATCACGAGGACGTCCGTCTCGAGCGTCGTCCTGTCCCGGCTCACGGCGCCAGCTCGTGCTCGGCGAACAGCACCAGTGAGCGCATCATGCGCACGTACTGACGGACGGGGCCGATTGGGCTCGCCTCCCACGCCTCCAGCCGGGTGTCGAGGGTGCGTCGATCGAGCCGGCCCAGCGCCCGCTGGAGCCTCACCCAGGCCCCGAGCACCAGCGACTCGACGACGACGCCGGCCCGGAGGTGCTCGGGCATGGCCCCGAGCGCGCCGTCCACGTACTCCTCGATCGCCGACCGCCGTTCACGGTCGTCGGTGTCGAGGAGCGTCGTTACCACCTCGCGCTCGAACCACAGCATGGCCTGGCAGCCTAGGCGCTGATCACCGTGGCTCTGCCCTTCAGGTTGGTCTTCTAGGCTCGCCGCGCGTGAAGCTCACCGGCGAACGGCCCATGGAGGGCGCGACCCCCGACTCGCTCCTCGCGCTCCACGAAGCGGGTTACCGCGAGGTGATCGCGCGCCTCGGCGCCGGGCTCGTCCTCGACGTGGGCTGCGGGCTCGGGGCGGAGACCGCCCGCCTCGCCGGCGACAATCGGTGCGTGGTCGGCGTGGACTACGACCCCGCGACCGTGGTCGCCGCCGGGTCGGAGTGGGGGCCCGACGGCAACCGAGGCGCGACCGTGCGCTTCGCCGGTATGGACGGGGCGCGGCTGGGCCTGCGCGGCGGCGCTTTCGACTGGGTGTGCTCGTCGCACATCATCGAGCACTTCACGATGCCCGAGCGCCACGTGGCCGAGCTGGCCCGGGTGCTCACCCCCGGCGGGACCGCCTTCGTGATCACGCCCAACGCTCCCGCCGACTTCGAGAACCCCTTCCACGTCTACCTGTTCGAGCCCGAGCAGCTGGAGTCGCTGCTGCGGCTCTTCTTTCACGACGTCGAGGTGCGGGGCCTCGAGGGGGATGCCGCCCTCCAGGCCGACTTCGCCGCCCGACGCCGCAGCGGCGAGCGGATCCTTCGACTCGACGTCTTCCGGCTGCGCCACCGGATCCCGCGGCGCTGGTACGTGTGGAGCTACGAGCGAGCACTGCCGACGGTGTATCGGCTGCTCGGCTCCTCGACCTCGGGCGTCGGCTCGGGGCTCGATCACACCCATTTGTTCGTCACCGAGGAGATCGCGCCCACCACGCCGGTGCTGTTCGCCGTCGCCCGCGCGCCTCGGCGGGCGTGAGCCTGCCGCTCGGGGGTATACGAGGAGGCGGTTAGCCTACCGCCGTGCCTCGGACCCTCGTCGTCACTCCGACGTTCCTCGAGGCGGAGAACATCGAGGAGTTCCTTCGCCGGCTGCGCGCGGCGGTTCCCGACGCCGACGTGCTCGTGGTCGACGACAACAGCGCCGACGGTACCGCCGACCTCGCTGAGGCCGCCGGGCGCGAGCTCGGCCGGGTCGAGGTCCTGCGGCGGCCGACCAAGACCGGCCTCGGCACGGCGTACCGGGCCGGGTTCACCGTCGGCACCGAGCGGGGCTACGACGTGCTCGTGCAGATCGACGCCGACCTGTCGCACGACCCCCGGGCGCTGCCGTCGCTGCTGCGGGCGCTCGACGAGGGGGCCGACCTCGCGATCGGCTCCCGCTACGTGCCCGGGGGCTCGATCCCGCACTGGCCCTGGCTCCGGCGAGGGCTGTCTCGCTACGGCAACCGCTACGCCGGGTTCGTGCTGGGCACCGACGTCGCCGACGCCACCTCCGGGTACCGCGCCTACCGCGCCGACACCCTGAAGGCCATCGACTTCGCGACGACGCGGGCCAAGGGGTACGGCTTTCAGATCGAGACGGCGTACCGCGTGTGGCGGTGGGGCGGCCGCATCACCGAGGTGCCGATCATCTTCACCGACCGCGTGCGCGGGCACTCGAAGATGACCTGGCGGATCGCGGCCGAGGAGCTGTCGCTCGTGACGTGGTGGGGGGTGCGGGACCGGCTCCGGGCCCGACGAGCCCGCTCCTAACCGGCGGCCGCCGGGTCGGTGGTCTCCTCGTCGGCTTTCTCCTCGTGGTACTCGGCCTCGACGTTCACGGTCCACACGTCGTGGTCGCCCCCGAAGATGTTCTCGACCGAGAGCATCGCCGTGTACATCGAGTGATCCTGGTTGTTGTACTTGTGCATCCCGTTGCGTCCAACCGGGAACACGTTCGGCACATTGGCGTCGATCCACTTCCGCATCGTCTCGACGTTGGCCTTGTAGGTCCCGTCGTACATCGGGTACGCCTTGGGCATCCGCACCACGTAGCCCGCCTCGACGCGTGCCGGATCGTCCAGCAGGCCGATCTCGCACAGCTCGTTCTTCCCCTGCTCGATGAGACGCGGGTCGGGCTTGGTCCACATGTCGTCACCCTCGTTCACGAAGTACTCGAGGCCCAGACACGTACGGCCGTCCTTGACCAGATAGGGCGACCAACGGCCGAAGTTCTGGATCCTGCCGACAGCGACACTGGGGTCGTTGATGTAGATCCAGTTGTCGGGAAAGCCCATCTCCTCCGGCATCACCAAGGCGACGGTGATGAAGTCCCGGTAGCGGAGCCCATCTGCCGCCGCCTGGACCTCCACCGGGACCGGCGGGTCCATCGCTCGCAGCAACCCGCTGATCGGCATGGAGGAGATCACGTGGCTGCACTCGTAGCGCGTGGGAACCCCGTCGGTCTCGGCGGTGACGGCGACTGCCTTGCCGTCTCGATGGTGGACTTTGCTCACCGCGGAGTTGAAGACGACCTTCGTGCCGCGTGCCGTAACAAGTTCGGTCGCACGCTCCCACATCATCCCCGGGCCGTACTTGGGGTAATTGAACTCCTCGATCAGGCTGGTCACCTGCTTCGACTTGTCGGCCTTCCGCCGGATCCACTTGGGCTTGAGCGCCTCCCAGACAGCTCGGAAGAGCGACAGGTTCTTGATCCGCTGCGCCCCCCAGTCGGCCTGGATCTCGGTGCAAGGAACGCCCCACACCTTCTCGCTCTGCGTCTTGAAGAAGTGGCGGTACAAACGCCAACCGAACCGGGACGCGACGAAGCCCTCGAGCGTGGACTTGTCCTTCGGAGGGTGGATCCGCACCCACAGGTACGAGAGCCCGCAGCGAAATGCCTCGATCGGTCCGAGCGTGCGCAGCGCCTTCATCGGGACCAGCGGATAGTCGTAGAACTTGCCGCGGTAGTAGACGCGGCTCAGGCGGGGGCGCCGAAGGAAGTCGTCGGGCCCGAGGATCTCGAACCAGAGGTCCTCGACCGGCTTGACCTTGGTGAAAAAGCGGTGGCCGCCGATGTCGAAGCGCCAGCCGTCGCGCTCGGTCGTGCGGCTGATGCCGCCCACCACCGTGTCGGCCTCGAGCACCGTGGACGAGATGCCACGCTTCGTGAGCATGTAGGCGGCGGTGAGGCCGGCGGGACCGGCCCCGATGATGACGACCTCGGGGTCAGCGTCGCTGGTGTGGTCGGTGGTGCTCACGCGGGGCGCTCCAGAGAGGTCGGAAGGGGACGGAAGGGGCGGTTGGGAGAGTCTAGGGGGTGATCGCCCCGGACGCGGACAGGGGTGTCAGGGCACGTGCCGACCGATGAACGCCAGCGTGGCGTAGCCCACCAGCCCGGCGCCGGCCAGGACGAGCGCCGGGCGCTCGACGTCCTCACGGCGCGTGAGCATGGCCACCGCCAGCAGGAGCGGGAACGCGCTTGTCGCGTAGCGCTCGAACGAGTCGAGGTTCTCGGCCGCGAGCGCGAAGAGCAGGGTGACCGCGGCATAGGCGGTATACGAGGCGGGCAGGCGGCGGGCGAGCACGACCACGAGCACCACGAACAACGCGGCCCACACGACGTGCAGGCCGGACCCGAATCGGTCGCCCCCGACGAGGTCGCCCAGCCCTTCGAACACGCGAGCCACCGGGTTGGCGAAGCCGCCGCGCCGGCTCGGGTCGTCCTGGAGCCGGAACGGTAGCCAGAAGTCGCCGAACTCCCTCTCCACCCACGCCAGATACACGCCCGTGCCGAGCACGGGCGCCACCACCGTGCCCAGCCGGACCAGGCGCTCCCGTGGCGACGAGGTCCGCCGGCGCGTGATCGCCTCGACCGCCGCCGGCACCGCGAGCAGCACCCCGGCCGGACGGGTCAACCCGGCCAGGAACCCGGCCGGCACCGCCCACGCCGCGCCGCGTGCCCGCAGGGCGAGGAACATCACCACCGACAGCGCCAGGAAGGTGGCCTCGGCGTAGCCGACGACGAGCACCATCGCGGGTGGGAACACCGCCGCGAACCACGCCGCCCGCACCGCCAGCCGGGCGTCGCCAGTCTCCCGGAGCGTGAGCCGGTGGAGCAGCGCGCCGAACACGAGCGCCGAGCCGTTGGCGATGAGCAGGAGCGCGAGCGCCTCGTTGCCCGCGAGCACGATGCCAAGCCACCGGGCGAGCAGCGGGACGAGCGGGAAGAATCGCACGGCCTCGCGCATCGCGCCGTAGCCGTGCTCCGCGATGTCGCGGTAGAAGGCGGCGTCCCAGGCGAACAGGCCCTGCGACAGCTGGACCGGCCGCTCGGCCCCGGTCAGCTCGCCAAACCCGTAGCGGGCAACGCCCAGCGCCCCCACCACGAGCGCGCGACCCACCACCCAAGGCACGGCGGCGGCGCGCAGGTCGCGCCGCACGAACGGGGTGTCGATCAGCCGGCGAGCCGCGCTCACCGAGC
>JBOGFI010000136.1:0-21504 GCA_050743365.1 Acidimicrobiia bacterium
CGGTGCGTGGGCGGCGAGCGCACCCGGGCGGGCCGAGATGGTGGGGTAGGCACGGTCGAGGCGCTCGGCGAGTGCACCGAGGACCACACCGAAGAGCGGGAACAGCACCGCGAAGAGCACGATGGCGAGCCACACCGGTCGGAGGATGTCGAAGTCGGTGTTGTCGGGGTCGAGCGGGTCCGCGCGCGCCAGGCCCATGATGAGCACGCCGTAGAGCAGGCCCGCGACCCAGGCCCGTTCGGGCAGCCACCGCCGCACCGCCACGTAGACCAGCCCCCCGGCGATGCCGCCTAGCAACCCGACGAAGAGGATCAGGCCGACGGTGCCACCGACGGTGATCTCGCCCACGCGCTCCTCGGCGTCGGTGAGGAGCCCCTGGACGTGGTCCCCGGAGGTCGCGGCGAGGATCCGCATCGCCAGCCGGCCGCCGAACCCGAGCACCAGGATCCCGGCGACCGCGCCCGCCACCATCCCCAGCGAGGCGGTGCGGAGGAACCGCCGCAGCACCTGGGTGGGTGCCTCGGCCTCGTCGAGCCGGGGGCGGCGCTCGGTGCGGAGGCTGCCCCAGCGCAGCGCGATTGCGCCCGCAAGACCGAGGCCGAGCGCGCAGATGGCCGTGAGCACGATGACGTCCACGCGCGCGTCTCCTTCCTGCCTGTCGAGCGCTTGCCGGGTCGAACGGCGTGTGCGAGCGGTGGGACGACGCTACCCGCTCCACCCCGAGGTAGCGTCCACCCGTGAGCCCGCACCTCAACGCGGCCAAGCTGAAGGACGCCATGGAACGTGGAGCGAGCGCGCCCGGGCCGGGTATTCCGGCCGGCAGCGGGCGGGGCAACGAGAACATGCTCGACGTCCTCCAGGGGTTCGTGCACGAGCTGCGGGCGGCGGGCCTGCCCGTGTCGATGACCGAGAACCTCGACGCCATGCGGGCGGTCGAGCACGTCGACATCGCCGACCGCGACACGTTCAAGGCCGCGCTCGGAGCCACGCTCGTGAAGCATCACCACCACTGGCGCGCCTTCGAGACCGTCTTCGACGTCTACTTCTCGCTCTACGCGCCCCACGTCGACGGCGACGGCGAGGACGCCGAGGCGTGGGCCGAGATGCAGGCGATGGAGGGCGGCGGCGCCGCCGGTCAGATGTCGGCCGAGGAGCTGGCCGAGATGCTGCTCGACGCTCTCATGAGAATGGACACCGACGAGTTGCGCCGGCTGGCGGGGGTGGCGGTCACCCGCTACGCGGGGATGGAGCCGGGCCGGCCCGTGGGCGGCACCTACTACCTGTACCGGACACTGCGGCAGCTCGACCTCGAGGGGCTGGCCGCGCGGATGGCGGGCCGGGCGCACGAGCAGGGCCAGGTCGGCGAGGGCCAGCTCGACGACCGGCTCCAGCGGGAGGAGTTCGATGAGCGGCTGCGCCGGCTGCGCGAGCTGATCGAGTCCGAGATCCGCCGCCGCCTCGTGGCCGACCGCGGTGTCGAGGCCATGGCCCGGACGCTGCGCAAGCCGTTGCCCGAGGACGTCGACTTCATGCACGCGTCACGGGAAGAGATGCAGGCGCTCCAGCGCGCGATCTACCCGCTCACCCGGGCGCTGGCGGCGCGCCTGGCGCAGCGCCGGCGCCGGCGCAACCGGGGCCACCTCGACTTCCGCTCGACGGTGCGCCACTCGCTCAGCTACGGCGGTGTGCCCGCCGAGCCCAAGTTCCGCCACCCCCGGCCGTCGAAGCCCGAGATCATGGTCATCGCCGACATCTCGGGCTCGGTGGCGAGCTTCGCCCGCTTCACGCTCCAGTTCGTCTACGCGATGGCGAGCCAGTTCTCGAAGGTGCGGTCGTGGGTGTTCATCGACGGCATCGACGAGGTCACGCGCTTCTTCCAGGAGTCCGACGATATCGCCGAGGCCATCCATCGGGTCAACACCGAGGCCGACGTGGTGTGGGTCGACGGGCACTCGGATTACGGCCACGCACTCGACGTGTTCCGCGAGCGGCACCTCACGGAGATCACCCCGAAGACGTCCGTCATCCTGCTGGGCGACGCCCGCAACAACTACCACGCGTCGCAGAACGGGATCGTGAAGGAGATGCGCCAACGGGCCCGCCACGTGTACTGGCTCAACCCGGAGCCGCGCGGCTACTGGGACACCGGAGATTCGATCGTCTCCGACTACGGCATCCATTGCGACGGGGTGTTCGAGTGCCGGAACCTGCGCCAGCTCGAGCGCTTCGTCGCCGGCGTCGTCGAAGGCTGACGGTCCTGGCCGGGTTATCCGTGGTCCGCGGTTCGCGCGGTCGAGTGGGAGGGCGCGAGCCCCGCGCTCCGTTCGAGGAGCTCCCAGGCGCGATCGGCGATGCGTCCCAGAGCCAGGAGCTGGGCCCGCTCGCGGCGGCGGAAGGGATGGCCCGAGCGGCCGACCAGGAGCGTCGCCGCGTGGCGAGCGAGGCCCGCCACCGCGAGGTCGTCGGGGCCGGTGGTGGAGTCGGCGACGAGGGGCGAGGCGGTGGTCCCGGCGACGAGGGCGTCGAGCATCGCCCGGTCGGGCGGGGTGTCGCCCGACACCGCCAGCAGATCGCCGTTCCCCAGCAGCGCAGTCCAGTCGGCGAGGAACTCGCGCCGAATGTGCGACACGAGCGCGGAGTGCAGCCCGGCGACCGAGTCGGCGTCGCAAAGCTCGATCGCCGAGTCCAGGGCGTCGAGGCGCGGATCGGGGAAGGTCGCGACCACCCTGACCTCCTCCACGGACGCGCCGTCGACCTCCTCGATCTCGCGCACGAGGATCTCGAGGACGTCGAGGCTTTCGATCTCGACCGCGAACTCGTCGACGGCGACGCTCTCGCCGCGCTCGAGCACGTCCAGGCCGATGATGTCAGCCCGAATGGAGCCGATCCGCGATGCCACCGCGCCGAGGGCGCCGGGCCGGTCGGGCAGCCACACACGGATCAGCACGTGTGCACCCTGCGACTTGTCGTTCCTCGGCTCAGTCACGACGCAAAGGCTACGACGCCCAGAGAAACGCCGTGTTTCCGGAGAGTGAACCGTAGACTCACCGCATGCCCGCGAGGGCCGAACGGCTCGGGATCCTCGGCGGCACGTTCGACCCCGTGCACGTCGGGCACGTCGTCGCCGCGGTGGAGACGCGCGCGGCGCTCGCGCTCGACCGGGTGCTGATGATGGTGGCCGGGGACCCCTGGCAGAAGCGTGACCGGACCGTGGCACCGGCCGCCGACCGGCTCGCGCTGGTGGAGGCCGCGGTCGCCGGCATCGACGGGGTCGAGGCGTCGGCCATCGAGGTCGAGCGGCGGGGGCCGTCGGTGACAGCCGACACCCTGGAGGCTCTCGACGAGCCCGGCCGCGAGCTCTTCCTCCTGCTGGGCGCCGACGCCGTGGCCAACATGCCCACGTGGAAGCGGTTGGAGGACACGCGCCACCTCGCGACGCTGGTGATCGTCGAGCGGGCGGGCGTCGGGGCTGCGGAGCCGCCCGGCGACGGCTGGAAGGTCGAGCACGTGCCCATCCCGCAGCTCGACGTGTCGTCGACCGACCTGCGAGACCGCCTGGCGACCGGGCGGCCGATCGACGGCCTCGTCCCACCCGAGGTGGTGCGTGCCATCCGGGAGCGCGGCCTCTACACTCGCACCCGATGACGACCGGACGGCTCGCCCATTGACGAGCCCCCCGGTCGCGGACCCGCAGCAGCGAGCCGTGCTCGCCGCCGCCACCGCGGCGGCCAAGAAGGCCGAGCAGACGGTGGTGCTCGACGTCGGCGACATCATCTCGATCACCGACGTGTTCGTGATCACCAGCGGCACGAACGTCCGCCAGGTGCGCACGATCGTCGACGAGATCGAGAAGTCATTGAAGGAGCGGACATCCGCCGCGCCGCGGAGCGTCGAGGGTCGCGACGACGCCTCGTGGGTGCTGCTCGACTACGGCGACGTGGTCGTGCACGTGTTCCTGGCCGAGACCCGCGCCTACTACGACCTGGACCGCCTGTGGGCCGACGCGCCGCGCGTCGACTGGGAGCGCGCCGCCGCCGCGGTGTCGGAGACGGCCTGAGACGACGGGACCTCAGCCTGCCGCGAAGGTGGGGCATGCGGGCCGACGGGCAGCTACAACCCGACCGATGAGTTCCGTGTACGCGCGCCGTCCTACCACGGACGTAGCCTCCGTGTGATAGGGAGAACCCAATGCCGAAAGTGCGCGTGCACAACTTCACCATGTCACTCGACGGGTACGTGGCCGGACCCGACCAGAGCCTCGACAACCCGCTCGGGGTGAGCGGTACGCGACTGCACGAGTGGATGTTCGCAACTCGCATGGGTCGTCAGATGCTCGGCGAGGACGGTGGCGACGAGGGCCTCGACAACGAGTTCGCTACACAGGGCGACGTCGGCATCGGCGCCACCATCATGGGGCGCAACATGTTCGGCCCCATCCGCGGACCCTGGGGCGACGAGGAGTGGACGGGCTGGTGGGGGGACACCCCGCCGTACCACCATCCGGTGTTCGTGCTCACCCACCACCCACATCCGCCCATTTCGATGCAGGGCGGAACCACGTTCCACTTCGTCGACGACGGCATCGAGGCGGCGCTCGAGCGCGCGCTCGACGCGGCCGACGGCAACGACGTCAGGGTCGGTGGTGGCCCTGCCACCATCCAGCAGTACCTCCGCGCCGGCCTGATCGACGACATGCACCTGGTGATCGTGCCCATCCTGCTGGGCGGCGGCGAGCGGCTCTTCGACCACCTCGACGGCGGCGCGGTTGGCTACGAATGCGTCGAGTTCGTCAGCTCACCGACCGTCGCGCACACTCGCTTCTCCCGGACGACGACGTAGGCGAGAGAGGCCTGCCAGCCCGTGCGACCAGGCTAGGTGTCGTCGAGGTATGGCCGCATCGGGACGCCGCGCTCGACGAGTGCGCCCTTGAGCTCGCGGACGCCGGGGTTCCGGTCGAGCCGGGGGGAGTAGAGGATGGAGCTGATGATCGCAGCCGACGCGCCGCCGTCGGTGAGGCCGGCGGCGATGTGCTCGACCGTCCCGGCGCCCCCGGAGGCGATGACCGGGACGTTCACCGCGTCGGCCACGGCCCGGGTGATCTCGAGGTCGTAACCCGACGCGGTGCCGTCGCGGTCGATGCTGTTGACCACGATCTCGCCCGCGCCGAGCTCCTCACCGCGGCGGACCCACTCCAGCGCGTCGAGACCGGTCGCCTGCCGAGCGCCGTCGATGAAGACCTCGTAGCCGCTCGGGATGCCCGCTTTCGCGCCGACCCGCTTCACCTGCGTGCTGAGCACGATGCACTGGCGCCCGAAGGCCCGGGCACCGCCGCGGATGATGTCGGGGTTGCGGACCGCCATCGAGTCGACGCTGATCTTCTCGGCGCCCGCCTTCAGCACCTCGAACATGTCGTCGACGGAGCGGATGCCGCCACCCACGGTGAACGGGACGAACACCTGGCCGGCGACGCGGCGCACCGTCTCGAGGTCGATCTTGCGGCGGGAAGCGGAGGCGGTGATGTCATAGAAGACGATCTCGTCGATCTGGTCGTCGTACAGGCGGGCGGCGAGCTCCTCGGCCGGCGCGACGTCGATGTTGTCCTGGAACTGCTGCGCCTTGGTGACCCGTCCGTCGATGACGTCGAAGCAGGCGACGAGCCGCTTGGTCAGCACTCGGCCGGCTCCCAGCGGGCGAAGTTCTCGAGGACGCGCAGCCCGAGCGGGCCGCTCTTCTCGGCGTGGAACTGGGTGGCGACCACGTTCTCGTGGGCGACGGCCGAGCAGAACTCCACGCTGTACGGGGTCGTCCCGAGCACACAGGCGTCGTCGGCCGGCACGGCGTAGTACGAGTTGACGAAGTAGAAGTGGCCGGACTCGGGGAGGCCTTCGGTCAGGGCGTGCGGGCGGGTGAAGCGCACCTCGTTCCAGCCGATCTGGGGCACGCGCTCAGTGACCGGGAACCGGCGCACGGTCCCCGGCAGCCATCCCAGGCAGGGCGTGTCGTCCTCGTCGCTGCGCTCGAACAGCACCTGGAGCCCGATGCAGATGCCGAGGAACGGGACGCGGTCAGCCTGCACCACCTGCGTGAGCGGCGCGACCAGGTCGGACTCGGCGAGGGACTCGAGCGTCGCCCGCGCCGCCCCGACCCCGGGGAGGATCAACCGCTCGGAGGCCAGCACCTCCTCGGGCTCGGCCACCAGGCGACAGGAGAGGCCCAGGCGCTCGAGCGCGTAGACCACGCTGGGCGAGTTGCCGGCGCGGTAGTCGATGACGTCGATCACGAAGCCGATGCACCGCCACGTAGCGAGAAGCCTGGCAAAAACTGGTGGAGATGATGGGACTTGAACCCACGACTTCCTCCATGCCATGGAGGCGCTCTACCAGACTGAGCTACATCCCCGGGGGCGACGGTACCAGCCGCCACTTCTCCGAGAGCTACCCCTACCGTGACCTACCACTGGGTCTGCGTCCGTTGCCCGGTACTCTCGCCCAGGTGACCGACCGGCCCGACACGCCCAAGTTCCGCTACACGGCCGCGCTCGCCAACGAGATCGAGGCCAAGTGGCAGGACCACTGGGAGGCCGAGCGCACCTTCTGGACCCCGAACCCCACCGGCTCCCTGAGCGAGGGCTTCGAGCGGGTCGCCGACCGCCGCAAGCTCTACGTGCTCGACATGTTCCCCTATCCCAGCGGGGCGGGCCTGCACGTCGGCCACCCGCTGGGCTACATCGGCACCGACGTGTACGCCCGGTTCAAGCGCATGACCGGCTTCAACGTGCTGCACGCCATGGGCTACGACGCCTTCGGCCTGCCCGCCGAGCAGTACGCGGTGCAGACGGGTCAGCACCCCCGGGTCACCACCGAGGCCAACATCGCCACCATGAAGCGCCAGCTGCGGGCGCTGGGGCTGGGCCACGATCCCCGGCGGGGCGTCGCCACCACCGACCTCCCGTACTACCGGTGGACCCAATGGATCTTCCTCCAGATCTTCAACTCGTGGTACGACGCCGAGCAGGACCGGGCACGCCCGATCACCGAGCTGATGGAGGAGCTGGATTCGGGCGCGCGTCAGCCTGACGACGGCCGCTCCTGGGCCGAGCTCCACGACCTCGAGCGGCGCGAGCTCGTCGACTCGTATCGACTCGCCTACCTCGAGGAGGCACTCGTCAACTGGTGCCCCGCCCTCGGTACCGTCCTCGCCAACGAGGAGGTCACCGCCGACGGCCGCAGCGAGCGCGGCAACCACCCCGTCTACAGGCGTCCGTTGCGTCAATGGAAGCTGCGGATCACCGCCTACGCCGATCGTCTCGTCGACGACCTCGACCTGCTCGACTGGCCCGAGTCCATAACGGTCCAGCAGCGCAACTGGATCGGGCGCAGCACCGGCGCCGACATCGTGTTTCCCGTCGAAGGCCACGAGGGTCTCGGCATCCGGGTGTTCACGACGCGGCCCGACACCGTGTTCGGAGCCACGTACATGGTGCTGACGCCCGAGCTCGAGCTCGTCGACGAGATCGTCGCCAACGAGTGGCCTCCCGGCACACCGGCCGGGTGGCGGGGCACGTTCGGAGCCGACGTGTCGCCGGCCGAGGCCGTGGCCGCCTACCGCAACCTCGCGGCGGCGAAGACCGACCTGGAGCGTCAGGCCGAGGGAAAGGAGAAGACCGGCGTCTTCATCGGCGCGTTCGCCACCAACCCCGCGAACGGCGAGTCGATCCCGATCTTCATTGCCGACTACGTGCTCGCGGGCTACGGGACCGGTGCCATCATGGCCGTGCCCGGCCAGGACGAGCGCGACTGGGAGTTCGCCGAGGTCTTCGGCCTGCCGATCGTCCGCACCGTCGATCCACCCGCCGACTTCGACGGGAGGGCGTACCTGGGCGACGGCCCCGCCATCAACAGCGCGTTCCTCGACGGCCTGCACGTCGAGGACGCCAAGCGCAAGATCACCGAGTGGCTGGAGGCCGACGGCGTCGGGCAAGGGACGGTCACGTACCGGCTGCGGGACTGGCTCTTCAGCCGCCAGCGCTACTGGGGCGAGCCGTTCCCGATCGTCTACGACGAGGCCGGTTTGCCGCGCGCGCTGCCGGAGTCGATGCTCCCGGTCGAGCTGCCCGAGGTCGAGGACTTCGAGCCCCGCATCGTCGCCGACGACGAGGAGACGCTGCCGGAGCCCCCGCTGGCACGGGCCGAGCACTGGGTCACGGTCGAGCTCGACCTCGGTGACGGCCCCAGGACGTACCTGCGCGAGACCAACACGATGCCGCAGTGGGCCGGTTCCTGCTGGTACTACCTGCGCTACCTCGACCCCACCAACGAGAACGCGATGGTCGGCCACGAGGTCGAGCGCTACTGGATGCAAGGCGATGCTCCCTCGGGTGGTGTCGACCTCTACGTGGGCGGCGTCGAGCACGCGGTGCTGCACCTGCTGTACGCCCGCTTCTGGCACAAGGTCCTCTACGACCTCGGCCACGTGTCGACGCCCGAGCCGTTCGCACGCCTGTTCAACCAGGGTGTCATCACCGCGCCCGAGTACACCGACGAGCGCGGCATGTATGTCGAAGCCTCCGAGGTGGAGGAGAGAGACGGCAACTACTTCTTCCACGGCGAGCCCGTCACCCGCACGGAGGGACGGATGGGCAAGAGTCGGAAGAACGCCGTCACCCCCGACGACATCTACGCCGATTACGGCGCCGACACGCTCCGGCTCTACGAGATGTTCATGGGCCCGCTCGACGCCAGCCGTCCGTGGAGCACGGTCGACATCGTCGGCGTGCACCGATTCCTCCAGCGGCTCTGGCGCAACGTCGTCGACGAGGAGACCGGCGAGCCGCGCGTGAGCGACGAACCCCCGGACGACGACACTCGTCGACTGCTCCACCGTACGATCGCCGCGGTGCGGGCCGACATGGGCGAGCTGCGCTTCAACACCGCCATCGCCCGGCTGTTCGAGCTCAACAACCGGCTCAACGAGGTCGTGACCGCGCGCGGTGGCGCGCCGCGCGAGGTCGTCGTCCCCATGACGCTCATGCTGGCGCCGCTCGCCCCCCACATGGCGGAGGAGCTGTGGGAGCGCCTGGGCCACACCGCGTCGCTCGCCTTCGAGGCGTTCCCCGAGGCCGATCCGGCGCTCCTGCTCGAGGACGAGGTCGAGGTCGCGGTGCAGGTCGACGGCAAGGTGCGCGCTCGCATCCGGGTCCCGGCGGGCGCAGACGACGCCGAGATGGAGGCGGCGGCCCGGGCCGACGAGCGGATCGCGGCGCTGCTCGAGGGCCGGACGGTCCGCAAGGTCGTGGTGGTGCCGGGCCGGCTGGTGAACTTCGTCGTGGGCTGACCGCGACGATGCCGAGGCGCCTGACGTTCGACGAGCAGGCGCACCACGCCCATGTCCCCGAGCGCGATCGGCGGCGAGCCCGCATCGTGGTGGTGCCCGTGCTCACGCCCGGGGTGGCGGGGATGACCCTCGGCCGATGGGTCCTCCTTCGGCGTGGCCACGAGCGGGACCATGGCCTCCTCGCCCACGAGCTCGTGCACGTGTGTCAGTGGCGCGAGCTCGGCGCCCTCCGGTTCCTCTGGCGCTACCTCGGCGCGTACTTCCGGGGCCGCCTCGCCGGCCTCGGGCATCGCGATGCCTACGCCGCCATCCCGTTCGAGCAGGAGGCCCGGGCGCTGACCCGGCGCTGACCCTTTCCTCACCGCGGGCGCGCTGCTACCGTCGCCAGGCGCGGCACCTCCCCGCCGCGTCGGGCCTCCCCTTCGCTTCCTCCGATCTGCCGCGCGCGCCATCGGAGGTCGTCGTGCCCGATTCCATCTCACCGCCCGCAGGGTCGCGTCGCGATCCGCGCGATGTGCCCGACCCGCAGTTCTGGGGCCCCGAGCGCGAGCCGCGCGTCCGGCTCCGACGAACGCCGGGCGCCGCCGGGGGGCTGCTGGACCGCCTCCGGGACTTGCGGGCCGACCCCCGATCGGGCGTGATCGCGCTCGTCGTGGTGGCCGCGGTCGCCGGGTTCGCCTGGTACCGGATGGGTCTGGGTGACACCGGCGAGACCGGCGCCGCCGCCCCGCCGGCGAGGACGCCGGCCGCCGCACCCGTGTCGCCGACCACCACGGCCACCTCCACCACAGGCGCCTCCACCACGACGGGGCCGGGCGGCGACGTCACCGTGCACGTGGCCGGCGCGGTCCTGCGGCCCGGCGTGATCGAGCTCCCGGCCGGGTCACGGGTCATCGACGCCGTCGAGGCCGCCGGCGGCGGTGTGCCCGAAGCCGACCTCGACCGCATGAACCTGGCCGCCCAGCTGGTCGACGGCCAGCGCATCCTCGTCCAGAAGGTCGGGGAGCCCGTGGCCCCGGCGGACCCCGCCGACCCCGCCTCGACCGACGGCGCGCCGACCAACCAGCCGATCAACCTCAACACCGCCACTCAGGAGCAGCTCGAGACGCTGCCCGGCATCGGGCCCACCCTCGCCGAGGCCATCATCGTGGAGCGGGACCGTCGCGGCGGCTTCCGGTCGATCAACGAGCTGCGCGACGTGCGCGGGATCGGCGACCAGCGCTTCGCCGACGTCGAGGCTCTTGTCACGGTCTGAGCCGGATGCCCGCTGGTGGCCCGCTCGCGCTTCTCGGGGCGCTCGTCGCCGGCATCTTCGCCGGTGACCGGCTCGGGCCCGGCCCGGCCCACGGCGCGCTCGTGGTGGGCGCGGCGACCGCCGTCGTCGCCTTCGCCGTCCGTGGCCGTGCCGGCATCGTGCTCGGCATGGCCGGGATCGCCGCTCTCGGCGGCGCGGTGACGCAGCGGGCGCACGACGGGCTCGCGCACTCGCCGCTGACGGCCGCCGTCGACGCGCGCGACCGGGCCACGATCACGGGGGCGCTGGTCGACGATCCCGACGGGACGCGCTTCACCGCCCGGGTGCGCGTGCGCGTCGACGAGATCACGGCCGGCAATGCCCCCGGCAGCGAGGGCGTGCCCGGCGGCGGGCGCACCGTGTTCGTCACCGCCGGCGGCGACGCCGGGTCGCGGTTGCGGCTGCTCTCGGCGGGCGACAGGGTCGAGCTCGACGGCTGGCTGTCGCCCCTCGCCGGCGCCGACCGCCGCCTGCGGTGGCGCCACGCCGTGGGCCGGTTCGACGCCGTCGAGCTCGTCTCGTTCCGAGAGCCGAGCTCACCTCTCCTCCGGGTGGCCAACGGCCTCCGGGCGCTCGTGCTGCGCGGCGGCCACCACCTGCCGTCCACCGACCGGGCGGTGTTGGCCGGCTTCCTGCTCGGCGACACGCGCGGGGTGCCGTACACCGTCGAGGCCGAGTTCCGGGCGGCCGGGCTCACCCACCTGCTCGCGGTGTCGGGCGCCAACGTGGCCTTCGTGCTCGCGCTGGTCGCGCCCGCGCTCCGGCGGCTGGGCCTGCGCGGCCGGCTCACCACCGGTCTCGCGGTGCTCGTCGTGTTCGGGACCATGACCCGCTGGGAGCCGTCGGTGCTGCGTGCCTGTGCGATGGCCGCCTGCTCGATGACCGCCCTCTACCTCGGGCGCCCCGCAGCCGGACTGCGCGTGCTGGCCCTGGCAGCGATCGCGTTGCTGCTCGCCGACCCGTTCCTCCTGCACTCGATCGGCTTCCTGCTGTCGTGCGGCGCCAGCGCCGGCATCACCCTGCTCGCGGCGCGCCTGTCCGTTCGCCTCCCGGGCCCCGCCTGGGCGCGAGCGGGGCTGGGCGTGACGCTCGCGGCGCAGATCGGCGTGGCGCCGGTGATCCTGCCCGTGTTCGGCTCGCTGCCGCTGGTCGCGCTGCCGGCGAACCTGGTGGCAGTGCCGCTGGCCGCCCCGCTCACCGTCTGGGGCCTCGTCTCGGGGGTGGCGGGAGGGATCGTGGGCCGGGGATGGCCCGGCCTCGCCGGGGCGCTCCAGGTCCCCACCCTCCTGCTGGTGCGGGCGGTGCTCGCCGTCGCCGCCGTCGCCGGGCGCGTGCCGCTCGCGGTCGACGACCGCGCCGCGTGGGCGATCGTCGCGGTTGCGGCTCTGGTGGCGGCGCGGCGACGCCGGTCTACGCTCCGCCGCGATGGCCTCGTTCCGGCTCGGTGACCGCGCGCACGACCTGACCGCGCGAACGCTCGTCATGGGCATCCTCAACCGCACGCCCGACTCCTTCTACGACCAGGGCGCGACGTTCGAGATGGACGCCCTCCTGCGACGGGCCGATCAGCTCGCGGTCGAGGGCGCCGACATCCTGGACGTCGGTGGGGTGAAGGCCGGGCCCGGGCCCGAGGTCGGGGAGGGAGAGGAGCTCGACCGGGTCGTTCCCGCCATCGCGGCCGTGCGCGCCCGCGTCGATCTCCCGCTGTCGGTCGACACCTGGCGGGCGAGCGTGCTGGGCGTCGCGTGCGAGGCCGGCGCGGTGGTGGGCAACGACATCAGCGGGTTCGGTGACCCCGAGTACCTCACGACGGCGGTGGCACACGGGGCATCGGTGGTAGCCACCCACATCCGCCTTCGACCTCGCGTGGCCGACCCCGAGCCGCGCTACGTCGACCTTCTCGCCGAGGTGACGGGGTTCCTGCTGGCTCGGGCGACATCGGCCGAGTCGGCCGGCCTGACACCCGAGCGGATCGCGCTCGACGCCGGCCTCGATCTCGGGAAGACAGCGGCGCAGAGCGCGGTGCTCCTACGGGAGAGCGACGCGCTGGCGGCGCACGGCTACACGCTGCTCCTCTCCGCCTCCAACAAGCGGTTCCTCGGCGAGCTGCTCGGTCTCGCCATCGACGACCGCCGTGACGCCTCGCTCGCCGCCGCCGCGTACGGCGTCGCGCACGGGTGCCGGATCGTGCGGGTGCACGACGTCGCTGCCACCGTGCGCGTGTGCCGGATGGTGGAGGCGATGCTCGAGGCAGAGCGCGACCGCGCCCGAGTGGGATGAGCATCCACGTGGTGCGAGGCGACGACCCCGTCCTGCGCGACGAGGCTCTCGGCCTGCTCGTCGACGACCTCGTCGGCGGCGACGACCGCACACTCGCGGTCGAGGAGCTGACCGTGCCGGGCCGGGCTGCTCCCGGTGACGCCGAGAGCAGCGATGCCGGCGGAGGAGACGAGGGGCGCGAGCAGGTGGTCGCGGCCGCGTTGAACGCCGCGCAGAGCCCGCCGTTCATGACGAGCCGGCGCGTCGTCGTCGTGCGCGACGCCGGCAACCTCACCGCAAGCGACGCGACGCCGATCGTCGCGTACCTCGCCGATCCGATGGACACGACTGCGCTGGTGCTCGTCGCCGGGGGCGGGCGACTGCCGGCCAACCTCGCGACGGGGTTGAAGGAGGCGAAGGCCGAGCAGGCCGGGCCGCGGGCCGAGAAGACCGCCGATGTGCTCGTCGGCCACCTGCGCGACGCCGGCCTCGAGCTCCGGCCCGACGCGGTGAAGTTCGTCACGGCGCACCTGGGGGAGGACGCCGGGCGCGTTCCCCAGCTCGTGGAGGTGCTCGCGGCCGCCAGCGGCGCCGGCGCGACCCTCGACGTCGACGAGGTGGAGCCGTACCTCGGCGGCGCAGGCTCGGTCCCCGGGTACCAGCTCACAAACGCCATCGAGGCGGGCGATGTGGCCGGCGCGCTCGCGACGCTGCGGCGGATGCTCACCGCCACCGGTCCCCGCCAAGCCCGCCCCATGCACCCGCTCCAGGTGCTGAGCCTGCTCCATTCCCACTACCGGCGTCTGCTGCGCCTCGACGACCCGGACGTCGCCAACCCGCGGGACGCGGTCGCTGCGCTGGGAGGGAAGGTCAAGGAGTACCCGGCCCGCAAGGCGCTCGAGCAGGCCCGGGCGCTGCGCAGTGCCGGCATCGTCGAGGCCTACGGGCACCTGGCCCGGGCCGATCTCGACCTCAAGGGAGCGCGTGCGATCCCCGAGGACGCGGTGCTGGAAGTGCTGGTGGCCCGGCTGGCGGCGCTCTCGAGCCGGGCGCGTCGGGGGGAGCGTCGGCTCCGTTAGCCCCGGGCGGCGCGGCGCATGAGGCGGGAGGTGCGGCGCGCCGCGGATCTCCTGTGGATCGCGCCCTTGGCCGCGGCCTTGCCGAGGCGCTTCTGCGCCCGGCGCACCAAGTCGGCGGCCTCGTCGTCGCCTGTCTCGACGGCCGCGCCGGCGGCCTTCACCCGTGTCTTGAGCTCGGAGCGGACGGCCTTCTTGCGGAGGCGGCGCTTCTCGTTCTGGCGGTTCCGCTTCTTCTGGCTCCGGATGTTGGCCACGAACGGGGGAGGCTAGCAGGGGGGGACTGCACGCTGGGCTTCGCGTGAAGGTTTACCTGTCACACCCGGCCGATACGGTCGGTTCATACGCAGGATCGTGGTCGACACCGATGAGATCGTTCGCCTCTATGTCGAGGAAGGTCTGCGCGCGCGCCAAATTGCCGAGAGGCTGAGTTGTGGCCAGGAGCTCGTCTATGAGCGGCTTGAGCAAGCTTGCGTGCAGAGGTCGAGGAGGGCACGGCTGCCAATTGAGGAGGTCAAGCGCCTCTACACCGTGGGTGGTTGGTCCACAGAGGAGATCGGCGCGCGCTTCGGCGTGAGCAGGACGACCGTGTCCCGTCACCTGCGTGAGGCTGGTGTGCGGATCCACCGCGCGCCCGGGGCCCGACAGCTGACGGGGCGTCGCCCGTGCTCGAACTCGGTTGTGTTTCGGGCCTATGCCCTAGGGCTCGTTTGGGGCGACTTCTCCGCTGAACGCCAGGGACCGGGCAGCGTCACCATCCGCGTGCGGTCGAGCACTACCCAGCCCGAGCAGGTTCAGCTTGCGCGAGAAACCTTCGAGGCGTTCGGTCCTGTGACGTACCGCGGCCACTCCCTTTACATCTCGCTCGATTTGTCGTTCTCCTTCCTTCAGGAGAAATACGAAGGCGTCGTACCGTCGTGGATTCGAGGCTCGGAGGCGAGCGCAGCGTTTGCGGCGGGCTATGTCGACGCCGAGGGCTCCTTCGGTGTGTATGAGGGCCGAGCTCGATGCAAGATCGACGCCTACGACGAGGCGGTGCTGCGTTGGCTCCACGCATGGAGCCGTCGGATTGGTGTTCGTTCGCGACTCCGCTGCATAGCGAGGCAGGGCGACCCCCGCGGCCCCGAACCGCCGTTTCAAGGCGACCTGTGGCGTCTGAACGTGAATGATGGTCCCAGCCTTCTTCGATTCATCGCTACGCTCGATCCGTACCTGAGGCACGTACGGCGGCGAGCCGATGCCGAGGCTGCTCGCCAGAACATCTTGCAGCGTCTTCGGAGCCGCATTGGAGATCAGCAGGTCCCGCTGTTATGCACTTCTCAGTCACGTGGATCATGGGAAGAGCACGCTTGCTGACCGGTTCCTCGAGCTCTGCCACGCCGTCGACCCGCGCGACATGCGGGCGCAGTACCTCGACACGATGGAGCTCGAGCGCGAGCGCGGGATCACGATCAAGGCGCAGAACGTGCGCCTGCGCTGGAAGGACCATGTCCTCCACCTGATCGACACGCCCGGCCACGTCGACTTCGGCTACGAGGTCTCGCGCAGCCTGGCCGCCTGTGAGGGCGCCGTCCTGCTCGTCGACGCCTCCCAGGGCATCGAGGCCCAGACCCTCGCCAACTGCTACGCCGCCCTCGAGCACGACCTCGCGATCGTCACTGCGCTCAACAAGATCGACCTGCCGGCGGCCGACCCCGACCGGGTGTCGGGCGAGATCGAGCGGGTGCTCGGCATCTCCGCCACCGACGTGCTGCGCATCTCGGCCAAGACCGGCGAGGGGGTGCCCGAGCTGCTCGACGCGGTGGTGGAGCGCATCCCGGCTCCGCAGGGCGACCCCGACGCGCCCCTCCAGGCCCTGATCTTCGACTCCCACTACGACCCGTACCGCGGCGTGGTCAGCGCGGTGCGGGTGTTCAACGGCACGCTCGTCTCGGGCGCACGGCTCCGCTACCTCCAGGCCGCGGCCGCCCACGACGCCGAGGAGATCGGCGTGCGGCTGCCGGCCCCCACCCCGGTGGCGGCCCTCGGGCCCGGTGAGGTCGGCTATCTGGTCGCGGGCATCAAGGACGTGGGCCAGGCCCGGGTCGGGGAGACGGTCACCAATGCCGCGAACCCCGCCGAGCCGCTCGAGGGCTACCGCGACCCGAAGCCGATGGTGTTCTGCGGCCTGTACCCGGTCGAAGGCGACGAGTACGCCGATCTGCGCGACGCGCTCGAGAAGCTGCGGCTCAACGACTCGTCGTTCACCTACGAGCCCGAGACGTCGAGCGCGCTCGGCTTCGGGTTCCGCTGCGGCTTCCTCGGCCTGCTGCACATGGAGATCGTGCGGGAACGCCTGGAGCGCGAGTACGACCTCGAGCTCGTGGCCACCGCGCCGAACGTCGAGTACCTCGCCAACCTCCTCGACGGTTCCGTCGAGGAGGTCGACAACCCTTCGGCCATGCCGCCGCCCAACACGGTGGAGTCGATCGAGGAGCCGTACGTCACTATCACCGTGCTGACCCCCACGGAGTACGTGGGAACGCTCATGGAGCTCGCCCAGTCGCGGCGCGGCGAGATGAAGAAGATGGAGTACCTCTCCCAGGAACGGGTCGAGCTGGTGTACGACGTGCCGCTGGCGGAGATCGTGCTCGACTTCTTCGACCAGATGAAGTCTCGTACCCGCGGCTACGCCAGCCTCGACTACGAGCGCTCCGGCTACCGGCGATCCGACCTGGCCAAGGTCGACCTGCTGCTCAACAGCGTGGCGGTCGACGCGTTCTCGTCGGTCGTGCACCGCGACAAGGCATACGACTACGGGCGCCGCATGACCGTGAAGCTGCGCGAGCTGATCCCTCGCCAGCTCTTCGACGTGCCCATCCAGGCTGCGATCGGGGGGCGCATCATCGCGCGCGAGACGGTGAAGGCGAAGCGCAAGGACGTGCTGGCCAAGTGCTACGGCGGCGACATCACCCGCAAGCGCAAGCTGCTCGAGCGCCAGAAGGAGGGCAAGAGGCGCATGAAGCAGATCGGGCGGGTGGAGGTGCCGCAGGAGGCGTTCGTCGCCGCGCTGCGCCTGGAGGAGTGAGCGGGGCTACGGACGGCAGTACTCCACCGGGCTGCCCATCTCGAGCTCCCCGAACCGCTCGTTCAGGGCGTGGACCACGATGTCGTACTGGTGGACGTCAGGCGCGTTGACGTCGTGAAGGTAGTCGGCGAGCCCACCGACCGACGCGGCGCCGCCGAGGGCGAAGTACCGCATCCAGAGCTGGTCGACGGTGAGCTCCGCAAGCTGACGGGCGTTGTCGAGCGGGGGCGTGACGTAATCCGTTGCGTCGGGCATCGTGGTTCCTCAGCCGCATTGGAGGCCGGCGGGGCGGGGCGCAGGGGGGCTTCCCCGTCCCGCCGGACCGCTGCCGAGCCTGTTCATCGCGTAGCCGTGTCGGCTGGCTCGATGTTCAGACGCTCGTCGACCCGGGTGATCTCGAGGAGCTTCCGTGTTATCGGGGAGGGGCCGCGCAGGAGCAGCTCGCCCTGGGAGGTGCGCAGGCGATTCGCCGCCGCCACGATCACGCGCAACCCGGAGGCGTCCATGAACTCCAGGCGCTGCAGGTCGAGCACGACCCGGCGCCCGACCTGCCGCAGGGCACCGACCAGGTACGCCTCCAGGGTCGGCGCGGTCGCCATGTCGAACTCGCCGCGGATCGCGACGACGGTGCAGCCGTCCTCGAGGCTGATCACCGCGCCGAAGGCCGGTACCGAACGGCTCACAGTCGCGGGCGAGCCGAAGGGGCGGGGAAGGAAGCGAGGATCATCGCGTTGCCTTCTGGCCGCGGACCCTCGCTGCTGAAGGAGAGGGCCAAGCCTACTCCGCACCGAGCCGGCGTCGAATGGGTCAAACGGAGCGAAAGCTCTCATCGGGGCTGTCGGGGAGAGGGCGGGGAGAGTAATCTGCACCCGATCTAGCCAGTCGTGGCAGAAGTGGCCGGGGTCGATCCCCCTCGAGGGGAGCGAAGGATGCCCGAGCGGGCTGGCCGGGAACACGGAACGGCGCCGGACCCTCCCCGGATGACGGGGTTGGCGCTGAGCCAAGAAGCGGTCGACGCCATGCTGACGCTGGTCGCTTCGTTGGCGAGTCGCGCGATCCCGGGGGTCGACGGCGTGGGGGTCTCGCTCGTGCGCGACGAGCGCCTCGTCACCGCCGCGTGCAGCGACGAGGTCGTCCGCGAGCTCGACTCGGCTCAGTACGACACCGGCGAGGGACCAAGCGTCGCCGCGTTCCGCGACCGGCGACCGATCCGGTTCGAATCGGCGTCGCCGGACCTCCGGTGGCCGCGGTTCGAGCCGGCCTTCAGCCGGAAGGGGTTCGCCAGCGTCCTCTCGCTTCCATTGCTGACCGCGGGCCGGCCCGTCGGTGTTCTCAACCTGTACTCGCGCGCCGCCGAGGCGCCCGGCGCGGCGCCCGAGCAGCTGGCGTGGGACTTCGCGCGCGAGGCGGCGACGATCCTGGCGAGCTCGCGGCCGCATGCCGGTGTCGAGGAGCTCCCGGACCAATTCCAGGACGCGGCCCGGTCCCGGGAGCTCATCGCCCAGGCCCAGGGAATCCTCATGGAGCGCAAAGGCTTCGCCCCCGACGAGGCCTTCGACTGGCTGCGCCGCCACTCGCAGCACAGCGACACCAGGCTCCGCGCGGTGGCGCAGGAGGTCGTGGACTCGTCCCACTACCCGACCGACCTGGCCGAGGCATTCTCGGCCATCGCTCGCAGGCTGTTCGACGCCGACACCGTGGAGGGCACGCTGAAGCAGATCGTGAACCTCGCGGTCGAGATGATCGACGGCTGCGACTACGCCGGCGTCTCCCTCGTCCTGGGCCTCAGCATCACCACGCCCGTGTTCAGCGACGAGATCGTGGCTGCCGCGGACGCGGTGCAGTACGAGACCGACGAGGGCCCGTGTCTGGACGCCCTCCGGCTCCAGGCGACGTTCGAGGCGGGCGACCTCGCCCACGACGCGCGGTGGCCCAGGTTCGGCCCCCGGGTCGCCGAGCTGGGCGTCGCGGGCCTGCTCGCGTACCACCTCTTCGCGCACGAGCGCACCCTCGGCGCGCTCAACCTGTACTCCCGCACCGCCCGCGCCTTCGACGACGCCGCCCACCGGACGGGCGCGATCTTCGCCGCCCATGCGGCCATCGCCCTCTCGGCGGCGCAGACCCACGAGGGCACCCTCGAGGAGAGCGCCGGCATGAAATCCGCGCTCGAGTCACGGGACATCATCGGGCAGGCGAAGGGCATCCTCATGGAGCGGGAGAGCATCACCGCCGGCGAGGCGTTCGAGGTCCTCCGGCGGGCCTCGCAACACATCAACGTCAAGCTGCGGGAGGTCGCGCGGCGCGTCACCGAGACCGGTGAGTCACCCGACCCCGGCGCGCCGCCGCCCGACCAATAGCCCGAGCTGCGGCAGTCAGCGCGCCGACGCGGGCTCGGGCTCCTTCGGGAGGCCGAGCACCCGCTCGCCGATGATGTTGCGCTGCACCTCGGCCGTGCCCCCGCCGATCGTGAGCGCGGCCGAGTAGAGGAAGCCGAGCGCCCACGTCGACTCCTCGCGGCCGAACGGGCCTCGGTCGATCAGCACCCCGGCGGTGCCGGCGAGCTCTAAGGCCAGGCCCATCACGTGGCGGCCGTGGTCGTCGGCGAGGGCCTTGCGGACCGACGCCTCCGGCCCCGGCTCCATACCCCGGACCGTGGCGGAGAT
The DNA here is from genome assembly GCA_050743365.1 of Acidimicrobiia bacterium. Taxonomy (GTDB): domain Bacteria; phylum Actinomycetota; class Acidimicrobiia; order IMCC26256; family JACDBD01; genus JBOGFI01. Next base: position 19,693 of record JBOGFI010000136.1, read on the forward strand.
GGTCCGCAGCCGGATCAGCCGAAGCACCTCGGACTCGACGTAGAGCGCGGCGAGCCGCTGCCGCAGCCGAGGGTCGGTCACCCCGCCCTCGGTCCGCACCAGGTCGAGCAGGTCGCCGGCGGTCGGGCCCTCGCCCCACAGCGCTCCCTCACCCGACAGCGAGACCCGCTCGTTGCCGAGCGTCACCTTGGCCAGCCGCCATCCGTCGTGCGCGGTGCCCACGAGGTTCGCATGGGGGACTCGCACGCGGTCGAGGAAGACCTCGTTGAAGTCGGCGGCGCCGTTCATCTGCTTGATGGGACGCGTGCTGATCCCGGGCGACCGCATGTCGACCACGAAGTAGGAGATGCCGCGGTGCCGCTCCGCGTCGGGGTCAGTACGCGCGAGGAGGATGCCGTACCGGGCCAAGTGGGCGAAGGTCGTCCAGATCTTCTGCCCGTCGACGACCCACTCGTCGCCGTCGCGCTCGGCTCGGGTGGTGAGCGACGCGAGGTCGCTGCCGGCGTCGGGCTCGCTGAACAGCTGGCACCACAGCTCGGAGCCGTCGAGGATCCCGGGCAGGAACCGCTCGTGCTGGTCGGGGGTGCCCGCCACCAGCAGCGTCGGCCCCGCCCACCCGATGCCGATCGGGTTCACCGGTCGCGGTGCGCGTGCCGCCCGCAGCTCCTCGTCGATCACGAGCTGCTGGACGGGCGAGGCGTCGAGGCCCCAGGGCTTCGGCCAGTGCGGGGCCGCGTAGCCCGCGCCGGCGAGGCGCCGGAGCCAGTCGCCCGGGAACCTGCCCCGCGGAGCATGCTCACGCAGGAAGGCGCGCACCTCGGAGCGGTGCTGCTCCGACTCGGGCGGCAGGTCGAGGTCCATCGGCCGCGAAGCTATCGCCCGTGTCTCGGCACGGGGCGGCCCGGGCGTCCGGAGCGGGAGCATCCGGAGGGGGCGGCGGCCACGAACAGCAGGCAGAGCGGGTGGTGCCGTCGACCCGCACAGGACCGGTGACGTGACGAGCGAGGACCTGCGGGCCGCGAGCGACGCCAAGCTCGTGGTGGCGATCGGCCGCTTCCGGCAGGAGGCGCTGGCCGAGGTGTACCGCCGCCACGCCGGGGCTGCCTTCGGGCTCGCCCAGCGGATCGTCGGCGATCGGGCCATGGCCGAGGAGGTCGTGCAGGAGGTGTTCCTCCGCATCTGGAACGAGCCCGAGAAGTTCGACCCGGCGCGCGGCACGCTGCGGTCGTACGTCCTGGCGCACACGCACGGCCGGAGCGTGGACGTCGTGCGGTCGGAAGCATCCCGGCGGGCGCGCGAGGGGCGCGAGGCCCGCCGCACGGCCGAATCGGGCTACGACCTCGAGCGCGAGGTGCTGGACCTCACTCTGGCCGAGCAGGTACGCGATGCCCTGGCGGGCCTCAGCGACGGCGAGCGCAGCGCGATCGAGCTCGCGTACTTCGGCGGGCACACCTACCGCGAGGCGGCGGTCCTCCTGGGCGAGCCCGAGGGCACCGTCAAGAGCCGGATCCGTTCGGGCCTCGGGCGTCTGCGTCACGCCCTGGCCGACAGCGGGGTGGGAAGGGCATGGCGAGAGAGCTGAGCCACGAGGAGCTGGAAGAGCTGCTGGGCGCGTATGCGCTCGACGCCGTGAGCGGGGACGAGCGCGGGCAGATCGAGCGCTACCTCGAGCGCAGCCCCCGCGCCCGCGCCGAGGTGGCCGAGCTGCGTGAGACGGCCGCGCTGCTCGCGCACGCGGGCGGCGACGCGCCCGAGGGCCTGTGGGACCGGATCGAGCAGTCGCTCGGAGCCGAGGCCCCCCGCCTGCGGCCC
>JBOGFI010000137.1:0-25764 GCA_050743365.1 Acidimicrobiia bacterium
GGGTGCAGCGGCGGCAGCGGGGCCGGCGGCCGCAGCGGTGGCCGCCGCCGAGGTCGGGCACCAGGCCCGCGAGTACGTGCCGAGGACCGCCGCCGCCGCAGGCGACGTCGCCACCCGCAAAGGCGAGCCGCCCGACCCAGCCTCCGGCCCCGCCGACCGGACGGGGGAAGGCGCGTGAGCACCGCCGAGCGGCTCTATCGCTTCGCCCCCCGCGACCGCGCCGGGTGGATCCTCGGCCTCGGCGCGACCCAGTGCCTCACCCTCAGCGCCTGCCTGCTCGTCGGCGCGCTGCTCGTCAGCGCCGGTGCGCCCACCATCGTGGCGGCAGTACCGCTCATCGCCGGGGTCGTGTTCTCGTTCGCTCGCTGGCAGGGCCGACCCCTGCACGCGTGGGCACCGGTCCTGGCCGCCTGGGGTGTGCTGCGCCTAGGCGGCGCGACACGCTGGACCGCCCGAGTGCCGCTGCTCGCCGAGACCGGAGCCCCCAAGGCCGCCCCCTTGCCCCCGTTCCTGGCGGGGCTAGAGATCCTCGAGGCGTCGGCGCCGTGGACGCGCCGCCGCCGCTTGGGCAGCGTGGGCCTCGTTGCCGATCGCCGGGAACGGCTGCTGTCGGCGGCGCTGCGCGTCCAGGGGCGCGAGTTCACCCTGGTCGATCGCGCCGAGCAGGACCGGCTGCTCACCGGTTGGGGCGACGTCCTGGCAGGGTTCTGTCGCGAGCGCGGCAGCGTGGCGCGGGTGGCGTGGTCGGAGTGGGCCGCGCCCGCCGGGCTGGAGGAACACCTGCGGTACGTGGAAGCCGAGGCGACCGCGCCGGAGGACTCGCCGCACCGCGCCGCCTACCTCGCGCTCGTCGACCAGGCGGGGCCCATGACCACGCGCCATGAGGTGCTGGTCACCGTCACCTTCGACACCCGTCGAGTCCGGGTGCAGCGCAAGCCCGGGACGGCGCTCGATGACTCGCTGGCTGACCTGCTATTGGAGGAGTTGCGGCTGCTCACGACGCGCTTGGAGGACGCCGGTCTGTCTGTGGACGTGCCGCTGTCCCCGCAGGAACTGCGTGAGGTTCTGCGGGTTCGTCTCGACCCCATGGTGCTTCCCCGCTTTGCCGCCCGCGCCCGGGCCGGACCCGAAGGCCCGCCGGTCGGGCCGCACAACGTGGGGCCGCTCTGCGTTGACCTGGAATTGCCACGCGTGCGCATCGACGGGTCGTGGCATCGCAGCTACTGGATCGGGGAGTGGCCCCGACTCGAGATGCATCCGGCCTGGATGGAGCCGCTGCTCCTGCACGCCGGCGGGGTGCGCACCGTCGCGGTGGCGTACGAGCCGGTCGCGCCGTCACGCTCCCAACGTCAGATCGACCGCGACGCCACCAAGCTCGCCTCCGACGAGGAGCAGCGGGTCAAGCGCGGCTTTCGCGTGGGGGCCCAGCACCGGCGCGCGCAGACGGCCGTCCTCGAACGCGAGGCCGAGTTGGTCGCCGGGTACGCCGAACTCGAGTACGTGGGCTTCGTGACGGTGACCGCCCCCGATCCCGCCCGCCTGGACCAGTCGTGCGCCGAGTACGAGCAGGCCGCCGCCCACGCCGGCCTCGAGCTGCGGGCGCTGGACGGTCAGCACGACGCCGGCACGGGCGCGTGCCTGCCGATCGGCCGCTACCCCACGGCCCGCAGGTTCAACTGAATGGCCTCGAGCCCGCTGCGCCGGCTCCGCCTCCCACGCCATCGGGGCACGACGGCGCACATCTGCTCGGCCTACCCGTTCCTCGCCGAGGCCGGCCTCGGGCCTCGCGGCGTCTACATCGGCACCAACGTGCTCACCGGCGGCGGCAGCTTCGCCTACGACCCCTTCACCGCCTACGCCGACGGGCTCCTCACCAACCCGAACGCGATCGTCGCCGGTGAGGTCGGCATGGGCAAGAGCACCGCGGTCAAGACCTTCGTGTACCGCTCCGCGGGCATGTTCGGCCGTTGGGTCGCCATCGCCGACCCCAAAGGCGAGTACCTACCGTTGGCCGAGGCGCTCGGGCTCACGATCCTGAAGCTGCACCCGGGTGGTCAGACACGCGTCAACCCGCTCGACCCGGGGCCTGCCGGTCTCACGGGCGGGCGCGACGAACTCGCCCGCCGCCAGAGCGAGCTGGTGGCGGCGCTGCTCGGGCAGGTGCTACACCGCGACCTCCACCCGGTCGAGGACGCGCTGCTGGGCTGGTCCGTCGCGCACCTCGCGCGCGCGCCCGGGATCGACGAGCCGACGCTGGTCGACGTCGTGCGCGTGATGAGTGACCCCACCCCCGAGATGGCCACGCGCGCCAGGATGCAGCCGGGCGAGCTGGCCCAGACCGCCGCCCACGCGGTGTACGGGCTGGGCAAGCTCATCGACCGGTCGCTTCGCGGCATGTTCGACGGACGCACCAACGTCCGCATCGACTGGAACGGACCCGGCTTGGTCCTCGATCTCTCGGCGGTGTTCGCCGACCGGGAGGCGCTCGCCCTGGTGCTGTTGGCCGCGACCGCCTGGCTCCGGGCGGTCCTCGCCCGCCCCGAAGGGCCGCGCCGCCTGCAAGTCCTCGACGAGGCCTGGGCGCTGTTCGGCAACGAGCGCACCGCCAAATACCTACAGGCGTCCTGGAAGCTCTCCCGCGCCTACGGCGTCGCCAACATCGCCGTGGTGCATCGCCTCTCGGACCTGCGCGCCCAAGCCGACGACGGCACCAGCACCGCCAAGGTCTCGATGGGCCTGCTCGCCGACACCCAGACCCGCATCCTGTTCCGCCAGCCACCCGACCAAGTACCCGAGGCCCGCGAGCTCCTCGGGCTCAGCGCGGTCGAAGCCGCATTGCTCACCCGCCTCGCCAAGGGCCGCTCCATCTGGAAAGTCGCCGGGCGCAGCGCCGTGGTCCAACACATCGTGGGCGCCGCCGAGTTCGAGTTCTGCGACACCAACGCCCGCATGATGGCGGCGAGCTAACCCGCACCGGCGCATGCTCGTCTCGATCACCCCCCTGGGCTCGGTGCAGGGAGACGCCGACCACGCCGCCACCCAGGTCGTCGGCTATCTCGAAGGGAAGGTGGACGCCGGCCGCCGCATCCAGGCCCACCGATCGCCGGGCGTCGGTGTCGGCGCCTACTACGCCGACTCCGTCGAAGGCCCCGGACGCTGGAGCGGACGCGGCGCCGCCGCGCTCGGCCTCGAAGGCACCGTCGACGCCCAGCACCTCCAGGACCTCCTCGTCGGGCGCCGCCCTGGCACCGGCGAGCAGCTACTCGACGCCACCGGCTCCGCCGCACGCGCCCGCTGCAACGGCGACGACCCCCACCCGCTGGACCCCGACCGGGAGATCGTCGGGCTCGCCGAGGCCACCCGGGTCGCAGGGGTGTCCAAGAGCTACCTGCACCGGATCATCGTGCGCACACAGCAAGACATCTCCGAACGGGTCCGTGCCCTCTTCACCGGAGCGCCACTCCCGAGCGTCCCCGCCACCTACTTGCTCGCGCACCGCGATGGCCCCCGAGCCCCGTGGCGCATCGAACGCCGCGAACTCGAGCGGTACCTCGCGTCCCGCCAGCCGCGCCGGGCGGTCATCGGCTACGACGTCACCTTCAGCGCGCCGAAATCGGTCTCGGTGCTCTGGGCCACCGCCTCACCCCAAGAGCGCTACGAGATCGTCGCCGCCACCCACGCCGCCGTCGACGCCGGCATCACCTACCTCGAAAGCGTCACCAGCATCCAAGGATCGGACCGGCCCCCCATCCGTGGCCTCGCCGCGGCCGCGTTCACGCATGCCACCTCCCGCAACCTCGACCCCCAGCTGCACGTCCACACCGTGATCGCCAACCTCGTCGAGACCCTCGACGGGCGCGTGCGCGCCGTCGACGGCCGCGACCTCTTCGCCCACGCCAAGACCGCCGGCTACCTCGCCGCAGCCGAGCTCCGCCACCAGACCGCCCGCCGCCTCGGCTGGCAGTGGGGACCAGTGGTCCACGGGCTCGCCGACGTCGTCGGCGTGCCGACCGAGGCGCTCGCTGTCATGAGCAGCCGCCGGCGCGAGATCGACTCCCTCGCCGCCGAGATCGGCATCCACTCTGCAGCCGGCCGGCAGATCGCCGCCTACCAGAGCCGCGCCGCCAAGGCCGCCACCGACCCCGACACGCTCCGCGCCGACTGGCAGCAACGCCTGACAGCCGTCGGCTTCGACGCCGACACCGCCGCGGCGTGCTTCGGCCGCCAACTCCAAGTTCCCCTCGTCACCGACCCCGACCGCCAGGCGCTCATGACCAACCTCGCGTCAGCGCGCGGCGTTACCGAACAGGCCGCGGTCTTCGACCGCCGCGACGTTATCCAGGCCGTCGCCAGCTGGGCCGGCGACCGGCTCGTCGCCCACGAGATCCAGGACCTCGCCGACGACTTCCTCGCCTCCGAGCACGCCGTGCCGCTGACCGCGTCTCGCCAGCAGCGCAGCGCCGACGTCATCCGCCTGCGCGGCGGGCGCGTCGTCACCAGCGTCGCCGCCCTCACGCTGTACTCGACGCCGACCATGCTCGGACTCGAAGCCCAGGTCCTCGACGCCTTCCATGCCGGCCTCGATCGCGGCAGCGGTACCGTCCCCGCCCCGCTGGTCGAGGCGGCGCTCGCCGTCCGGCCCAGCATCGGGAAGGACCAGGCCGCCATGGTGCGGGCCATCTGCACCTCCGGGGACCAATTCCAGTGCGTGATCGGCCCCGCCGGCTCAGGCAAGACCTTCGCCCTCGATGCTGCCCGCGACGCTTGGCAGCGCGCTGGCTACGCCGTGCTCGGCGCCGCCGACCAAGGCACCGCCGCCGAGGTCCTCGGACGCGGCGCCGGCGTGCGCGCCGAGACCCTCGAGTACTGGCTCACCGTGCTCGACAGCCAGTCCGATCCCGCGTCCGTGCTCGGTCCCCGCACCGTCATGCTCGTCGACGAGGCCTCCACCGCCGGGACCCGCAGCCTTGCTCGCCTCTTCGCCCACGCCCGCCGCACCGGCGCCACCATCAGGCTCGTCGGCGACCCCGCCCAACACTCTGCCGTCACCGCCGGCGGCGGTTTCCGCGACCTCACCCGTGCCTACCCGGAGCGGACGCCGACGCTTACCGAGCTGCGCCGCCAAGCCGGACCCGAACTCGCCGAACTGCGCCTCGCGCTCACCGAATACCGCGGTGGCCAGGTCGCCGAGTCCGTCGACCGGCTCCTGCGCGACGACCGCTTCGTCCTCGCCGACACCGCCGACGAGCTTCTCGACAAGCTCACCACCGACTGGTGGCTCGACCGCCAAGCCCGCCGCGCCGACCCCACCAGGGCCTCCTCGAGCATGGTCGCCGAACACCACCGCGAACGGCGCGCCCTCAACGACCGCGCCCGTATCATGCTCGACGCCGCCGGCGAACTCAGCGGGCCTGGCGTCGAAGCCGCCGGTCAGGAGTTCCGCGCCGGCGACGAGGTGATCTGCCGCACCCCCGCCAAGGACCTCCATCCCGCCGGGCGCACCGACCGCTACGTCCGCAACGGCACCCGCGGCACCGTCATCGCCGTCCGCACCGACACCAACGGCGACGGTGCCGAGCTCGTCGTCGACTTCGAAGGACGCGGACCGGTCCACGTGCCCTACGAGTTCCTCACACGCGAGCTACGACCCGGCGTCAACGGCGGGCTCACCCACTCTTACGCCCTCACCTCCTACGCCGCCCAAGGCCAGACCCATGAGACCGGCCGCACCCTGGCCACCGACGGCTCGTCGCGTCCCGCCGTCTATGTCGGCCTCACCCGCGGCCGCAGCGACACCCGCGTCTATGCCGTCCGCCGCCGCGACCTCCTCGCCAACCCCGAGGCCGAGGACCACATGCCCCGCCTCGAAGACGAGAAAGCCGCGCTCGAAGCCGTCACCGACCGACTCATCGCCAGCGGCCACGAACAACTCGCCAGCATCCTCGACCCTCACGCCGCCGCCGTCGCCGAACTCCGTGCCGGTCGTGCCCTCGCCGAGCTCGTCAACCTCCACAAGGCGACGTCGGATGCTGACCCAGCCCGGCACAGGACCCTCGCCCGCGCCGTTCGCGCCGAAGCCGACGCCGTCGCGCTCCGAGCTCAGACCCATCCCGACCCCGAACTCGTCGCGCGCCTCGGCGAACGTCCCCCCAGCGGGCCCGACCGCCGCACCTGGGACACCGCCGTTGCTGCCCACGCCATCCACCACGCCCTTGCCGGCGCTGTGCTCGACCCGCAGCTCGACCTGCCCAGGGCAGGGAAGGTCGCGGTACGGCTCCGCAACGCCGAGATCGTCGCCCTCGCCCGCCAGCCCACCGCCAACCTCGCGCGCGAAGCGCACGGGCTCACCCGAGACCTCCTCGCCGCCGGTCCTGGCTGCACCAGCCAACTCCGCCATCACTCCGCCGCTCTCGCCCGGGCCGAACACGCACTTGCCATCGCCGAACATGCGGAGGCAACGGCCGAGCAGCGCCTCGACCGAGCCCATCACGAGCGCGGCGCTGTTGCGGCACAGGCGACCGAAGCCGCGCGCCGACAACTCGACGGCGCCCGCCACAAGCGCGCCGCCGCGGCGTTCCACCGCGACCAGCTTGCGGCGCGCCTCGACCTCGTCATCGAAACCCCCGACGCCGCCGACCACGCGGCCGCGCGGCTCGAGCGGCTGCGCGCCGCGCTCGACCAACAGGCAGCCCGCGCCGTCGAGCGCACCAAGACAGCGTCCCCCAACTACACGCTCCAACTCCTCGGGCCGCGCCCCAGCCACGGCGCCGCAGCTACCGCATGGGATAAGCGCGTCACCGAACTCGAGCGCTACCGCCACCACCACGGCTACCGCCTCGACGAAGCCGCGGCCCCAGTCGACGCACCAGCCGAATATCGAGCACTTGGACCCCGGCCCGCCGACGCGGCCGCCGCGTTCGCCTGGGACACCACCCTCGCAACCCTGCGCGCCCCGCTCGAACCGCGTCCCGCGATCGCCGTGGAACGGTGACGCCGCGGGGCTTTCGGGCGAACCGTCGACCTTGCTCTTCGCCCCGACTTGATCGCCGGGCTCGGGGCGCTCCCACACACGCAAAACCCCATGCCCCTTGGGCGGTACCGGTTAGGTTGCCGCCACGCCGATCATCGCCGAGTTCACCGACCCGCGGCTGGTCGCGCTCTACGACACGGTCAACTCGTACGCCGCCGACACGCAGCCTCGCTTCTATCTGCAGCTCGCCGCCGAGCTGGGCGCGGCCTCGATCGTCGACCTCGGCTGCGGTACCGGACTGATCACCTGCGAGCTGGCCCGGCAGGGTTACCGGCTGACCGGGGTCGACCCGGCGCCGGCGATGCTCGACATCGCCCGGCACCGCCCACACGGCGATCGGGTGCACTGGATCGACGGCGATGCCAGCCGGCTGGGCACGCCGGACGCCGACCTGGCGATCATGACCGGCCACGTGGCCCAGTTCTTCCTCACCGACGAGAGCTGGCACGCGGCGCTCACCGGCCTGCGTGCCGCACTCCGGCCGGGCGGCCGGCTGGCCTTCGAGAGCCGCAACCCCGGGGCGCGGGAGTGGGAGGGCTGGACCCGCGACGCCCGCTGGTCCGCGGACGATCCCACGGCCGGGCGGGTCGACACCTGGTCCGAGGTCCACGAGGTGCGGGACGGGATCGTCTCGTACACGAACCACTACGCCTTTGCGGCCACTGGCGAGGAGCTGGTGTCGCCGAACCGGCTGCGGTCCGCACCGACGAGGAGCTGACCCAGTCGCTCGCCGACGCCGGGCTTCGCGGTCGAGCGCGTGTACGGCGACTGGGACCGCCGCGCCGCCGGCCCGACGACCCGCGAGTTGATCGTCGTCGCCACCCGCTGACGCCGCCGCCGGGTTCGGGGCCGCTTCCACGGGGGCTCCCGTTCTGGTTGGCGTAGGGGACCACCAGATTCGCAGAGCACCTTTACCGCGTCAGCGAACCCCCGCACCCCGCTCAAATCCGAAGCGGAGCCGGGACCGGTTCGCCGCCTACACCGGCAGCGCTCCCATCGAGGTTTCCATCGCGTGACGTGATTACGCCCACGGAACGCTCCAGCCCTCTCGAACACCCCAGATTTCAAGGAATGACACCGGTGTAAGATTGGCACGAACAGGAGTTCGTGCCATGCAGTTCCAGTACTGGGATCTGGGGCGTCGATCCCGAGGCGAGATCGTCGAGATCACGCTCTCTGGCAACGCCGCCAACGTGCGGCTGCTCGACGGTTCGAACTACAACTCGTTCAAGGCCGGCCGGCGCCACCGGGCGATCGGCGGCCAAGTGAAGCGATCACCGGTTCACCTGCAGATCCCACACGGCGGCCACTGGTACGTCACGATCGACTACGGCGGCTACGCCGGCAGAGGGCGAGCGTCGGTGCAGGTCCTGCCCGGTGCCCTTCCCGAACTCCGCCAGCGCTCACTGCCGTCGCTTGCACCGATAGGCGAGAACGTAGCCGCCATGCGCCACGGAGAGGAGGGCGCTGTGGTGGACCGCGAGTGGGATCTCTTCATCTCACACGCCACCGAAGACAAGGACGAGGTCGTCCGCCCCCTAGCGCATGCCCTCCAAGAGCTCGGTCTCCGGGTTTGGTATGACGAGTTCGAGCTGCGCATCGGCTCCAGCCTCCGGCGCAAGATCGACGAGGGTCTCGCGCGGAGCCGCTTCGGCGTGGTCGTCCTGTCGCACGCCTTCTTCGCAAAGAACTGGTCGCAGTACGAGCTCGACGGGCTCGTAACCCGTGAAATGACGGGCGAGCAGATCATCCTTCCGCTTTGGCACAAGATCACGAAGGCCGAGGTGATCGGGTATAGCCCCTCGCTCGCCGACAAGCTCGCGCGGAACACCTCTGATCTGACCGTCGAGGAGATCGCCGAGGAGATCACCGGGCTCGTACGAGCAGCGTGACCTCACCGCTCGCGTCCTCGCCGCAGCAGGAACGACAGGACGATGTCATCACAGGTTGACCGCGAACCTCACGCTCTGACCCGGGGAGAGGTCCAGCGCATCGTCAACCGATACATCGGCGTGGAAGGCGGTTACCTGGGCGACTTCAGCTACGCCAGCCATGCTGCCTTCTACTCCGAGTACTGCGATCTGGACATCGATCCGTACGAGTACGAGGGAACAACGCGAGCGCGGTTCGTCGAGATCCTCTTCTCGCGGCGGCCGGCACACCAGGCACGGATCATCCGGGGTGTCATCGACCGCTGTCCGGTGGACGCGGGCCCCGAGACGCGCACGGCCGAACTCCGCGATGAGCTGCTGCGTCTCGCGGAACGCTGCGACGGTTACATGGTTCCGAGCCAATTGCCCGCGAGCGCGACAGAAGTCGTTTCGCGTGCGATCGCCGACGCCGAAGCACTGCTCCGGACGACCGGGGCGACCAGCGGAGTCGATCGGGTGCACACCGCTCTGCACGGCTACCTCATTGCGCTCTGTGGCGCTCAAGGCATCCCACATGCAGCTGACGCGGCCATGCCGGCCCTGCTCAAGGCACTTCGGCGGGACCATCCGCGGCTTCAGGATGTCGGACCGAGGTCCCGCGACATCGAGCGTGTACTCAACTCGTGTGCCACGATCCTGGACGCGTTGAACCCCGTACGAAACCGCGCGAGTGTCGCTCATCCGAACGAGCTGCTGCTTCCTGCGCAGGAGGCAGCGCTCGTTATCAACGTCGCCCGAACGCTACTGAGCTATCTCAGCTCGAAGCTCGCCTGAGCACCCTGCTCCCGCGCGACGGAATCCGCCCGGTTACCGGGCTCGAACCGACGATCGCTCCGAGCTCCCGAGGTGCCGATCCGCGCTCGTCCGCAGGCAGAGCAGCCCGATTTTCGGGCGCGCGTTATGTGCTGGGTGGCTCTTGTCGTGGATGATTCTTCGACGCAACCGCATCTGAAGAGGAGGCCCTGAGATGTTGATCGCGAGGCAACTCGAGGATGCCGACGCGCAGGACAGACCCTTGTTTCGCGACCCACGGTGCGCGTAGCCCCGCCCGTTCCTCGGGAGAGCAGTCAAACCGGACGGCGGTGTCGAGCGTCGGTATGGTGGGCTGAGCCAGCACGGGGGTTACCATGGGACGTCTTCGGATTGCCGACGCAGTGGCAGTGGCGGCGGTATGTGTGGTCGGGTTCGCGTCATCGGCCAGCGCCAAGGAACCGAGTCCAACGCTTTCATTCCCACAGCCCGGAAGCGTGCGAATGACCGGCGTCACGATCGACAGTAGAGAACTCCGCGGGCTACGCGTGGTGTTCGGTCAAGACGGCAGTAAACCGGCGCAGGTGACGATCCGGGTACCGAGCGGCCCTTCACCGAGGCTCAAAGTGTGTCGCGTCGACGAGAGCGACCACCCTGGGGTCGATTGCGTCACGGCGAGACTGCACGACGATGGTTCGTTGAGCGCCAAAATCAACTTGGGCTGCGCGTGCCGACGCGGCGTTGAGATCACGAACGCAAAGCGGCGACCGGCCCGCTTCCTTGATATCAACATCACTTACGCGCCAGCCAACCCGTTCCTGAGCGTGCTGCTACCGCCGCGAGAACCGAGCGGATGAGCACATGTCGAAGATGTGCGGGACGCTGTCGTCGGGCGCGGCCACGAACCCGTCGAGCGACATCGAGAATCCTGCGATCACTTTGCCCATGTCCTCTACGACGCTATACGCACACCGAACTCATCGGCCTCGAACGTCGCGAGCACCGGCCTGCGCGGGGCGGACGGTAGGCATCCGGCGCAACGGCCACCGCCCCCAGAACGCCGGCTGAATGGCCATCCACGGCTGGATCCCGGCGCCTTGTGCGAGAGAATGTGAGGATGTCGCTGGGCCAACCTCGGGACGGATATCACTCAGTCACGCCGCGCATCGTCGTCGACGATGTCGCCGCCCAGGTCGACTTCCTTCGGAGCGTCTTCGGCGCCACCGGTGGCGTCGAACCCGGTCGTCCCGCAGAGGTCCACGTCGGCGACTCGCTCATCATGGTTTCGTCCAGCTCTGAGCGCAACATCTTCCCCGGCTTCCTCTACATCTACGTCGACGACGCCGATCAGACCTATGAGCGGGCGCTGAACGCCGGAGCCGTCAGCATCGAGGCCCCACTCGATACGCCGTACGGCGATCGACGGGCGATGGTCCGCGACCCCTTCGGGAACGTCTTCCAGATAGCCCACAAGCCCTGAACGGCGACCGTCCCCGATCGCCGGGTCGAGGGCGGCTCCCGACGTGCCTTATCTGTAGCGGGGAGCCTCGTCAACGGTGAAGTCCGGCTTTCTCTCGGTGGGACGAGATCTTGAGCGAGGGAGCTCTGGGCGCGACGGAGCGGCAGCGCAGCCGCGGTGTCGAGGTGGAGCGCCCGACGGACGAACGACCTTGACGCCGCGGCGAGCTGCTGCAGGCTGTGTTCAGAGTTCGTGATGCGGCGGATACCCCAGCCTTATCTCGGTGCTCGGGTGTGGTGGCCCGGCGACATGATGAGTGGTCGGGATGACCCGCGAAAGTTGTGGCCGCTCGGTCTGATTGGGGCTGGCGGCGAGTCGCCGCATGCGGGCACGTCGGGGAGCTGGCCACAGACATCTCTTGGTGGGGCGGGCCGGCATCGTGGCTAGGTCAGGCGGCGGGCTCGATGGCGGCGTCACCCAGGTGGGCGAGCAGGTGGTAGGAGCGGCGCAGGATGCGCCGGGCGACCGAGAGGCGGGCCCGTTTGGTTCCGAGGCGAGCCTTGGCCTGGAGGTAGTAGTCGTGGTCGGGGGAGGCTTTGCGCCACGCGGAGGTGGCGGCCTCATAGAGCGCCCAGCGCAGCAACGCGGATCCTTGGCGGGAGAGGTGACCGCGGGAACGCTTGCCGTCTGAGTCGGAGACCGTGACGTCGAGTCCGGCGAAGCGGACCGCCTTGCGTGAGGAGGACATGCGGGTGACGTCGCCGAGCTCGGCGACCAGGGCCACCGAGGTCAGCGGGCCGATCCCCCATTGGGACTGGAGCGTCACGCACCCCTTCTGACGGCGGGCGGTGGAGCGCAGCTCGGCGTCGATGGCCTCGATCTGCTCGTCGAGGGTGTCGATCATCGTGAGCGCGACCGACACGACCTGGCGGGCGGCGGCAGGAAGCTCGGCGTGCGCGAGCCAGTTTCGGCCCTCGAAGGTCTGCACGTTGGGCGGATCAGCCAAGCCGTGGTGGAAGCACTGGGCGCGGATACGGCGGATCCATCCCGAGCGCTGGTCGACAAGGCTCTTGCGCAGGCGCACCGTCGTGCGCAGATCGGCGATGAAGTCGGTGGGGATCCACGACTCGGGCAGCGATCCGCCCAGCAGCAGGTCTCGGAGATGGCGAGCGTCGGCGCGGTCCGTCTTCGCCCTGCGCTTCTTGCCCCGCAAGGCACGGGTCTCGGCAGGCTCGGCGACATGCACCTCGGCGCCGACCTGGCGGACCTCTTCGACGACGAAGCGCCACCCTGTCGTCGCCTCGAGCGCGAAGGCCGCCCCCTTGCCGTCGAGACCAGACAGCCAGTCTCGCAACGACTCCCGAGTCGCCGGGCGGATCACCCCTCGGGTCTCTTCGCCGCTCACGACGTCCATGCAGTCGAACGTGATCTGCCGGCGGTGGACATCCAACCCTCCTACGATCCCCATGGGGACCTCCTTCAGCTCCAACGAACTCCGGTACGTCACCCTTGACGTACCCGAGCGGAGGGGGTCCCCGCTACACGTCATCTGATTGAGTGATCGCACGTCGTTGCGGTTGTCCGTAGCGTCGTCGAGGTCTCGGCGGGCTTGCTCTCGAAGTGCCTGCCGCCCGGTTCGGGTTGGCTGACGAACGAGCTGTGGCCCGTCGAGATCTCGCCGTGGTGTGGCTCGAAAGAGGAACGCACGTCGAACATCTTCAATCGGGAGTGCCCACCGCGGTCTCTCGTCCAACGACAAGGGAGGATGACGGTGACGGTGATGATCGGCGTCGACCCGCACAAGGCGACGCACACTGCGGTAGCGATCGACGGCCGTGAGGTCGAGCTCGCCAGAGTGAAGGTCCGGGCGAGCAAGCGTCAGAGCGCGCAGCTGCTGGCGTGGGCGGCGGGTTCGAGGATCGGGCGTGGGCAGTCGAGTCCGCGGGTGGGCTCGGCTACCTCCTCGCGCAGCAGCTCCTCGCGGCGGGCGAGACGGTGTGGGATGTGCCGGCGACGCTGGCGGCGCGGGTCCGAGTTCTCGGGACCGGCCGGTCGGACAAGAACGACCCCAACGACGCCCTGTCGGTCGCGGTCGCAGCGCTGCGAGCGCCGCGGCTGGCGTCGGTTGCCCGGGCCGAGCATGCCGGGGTGTTGCGGCTGCTGGCGAAGCGCAACACCGACCTGGGCCGGGCTCGGAACCGGACCGCGTGTCGACTCCATGCCCTACTGGCCGAGCTCGCGCCCGGCGGGATCCCCAATGAAATCAACGCCGCCAGCGCCGAGCGGCTACTCGGGAGTGTGAACCCGGCGAGCCCGGTCGAGGTCGCCCGCCACGCCCTGGCGCTCGAGCACCTCGATGACCTGCGTCGACTCGATGACCAGATGCGAGTCTCCAAGAAGCGCATCGGGGAAGCGATCGCCGCGTCGGCCACGTCGCTCACCGAGCTCTTCGGGGTCGGGCCGGTCGTCGCCGCGATGGTCATCGGCTACACCGGCGACGTCGCCCGTTTCCGCAGCCGGGACCGGTTCGCGGCCTACACCGGCACCGCCCCCATCGAGGTGTCTTCGGGCGGGCGGATCACCCATCGGCTCTCCCGGCGCGGCAACCGGCAGCTGAACCACGCCATCCACATCGCCGCAATCACCCAGATCCGCTTCGCGCACTCCCCAGGGCGCGCGTTCTTCGAACACAAGGTCGCCGAGGGCAAGACCAAGAAGGAAGCCGTCCGCGCGCTCAAGCGGCGCATCAGCGACGCCATCTACCGCCAGCTCGTCCTCGACGCTCGCGCGGTGACGGGCCCGGGAGGGTTCGTAGATCTCTGTATTCGTACGCGATGCCTGTCTTGCTGCAACGTGCCGATCGAGTAACTCCTACTTCGATTGTCTCATGTTCGAGCCCAAACGCAATACGGGAACCGCGCATCAGCGCACGCACGTCCTCGGCGTCTCGCTTCCCGGATGAGGTACTCACGTCTGCGATGGCTCCTGAGACAGCTGCTCCGCGTCAACGTCGCGCCTTGCGCGCCGGACCGGGCTCCTCCGGCCAGCACGCGATGTCCGAGCAACGCACTGCGTCTTCTAGGGGTTGCAGCGGCGCACGACATCGTTGCCCGGTCCGCCGTCACAGCTGTCGGTATCACCGCCGCCATCGACGAGGTCGTTGCCCTCGTCACCGAACAGGGAATCCTTCCCATTTTCGCCGTAGACGTTGTCGTCTGACGTGCCGCCGCGCGCGGTGTCATCGCCATTACCGCCATACACCCGGTCCTTGCGGCGTTCGCCGTTCAGATGATCGTTGCCATCCATTCCGTAGATGACGTCGCGCTCGTCGCCGCCACAGATGACATCGTTGCCGCCGAAGCCTTTTATCAAGTCACGTCCGCCGAGGCCGACGATGACATCACGACCCGGCGTCCCTGACAGGGCCGGGTGGTCATGACCGTCATCGTCGCCGGGAGTTCCGACAATGGTTGCCGCCCCTCCCGCGCAGGTTGGGACCTCTGGTTCGCCCTCGTACGGCCCGATCTGCCGGTCTTGTTCGAGTGTTAGCTCCGACGCCTCTGTTTCAAGAGGTAACTCGGGGATAGCACCGAAGGCACCGACCGCACCGCCGTTGAAGACGATGTGTGCCCATTCGTCTTGCGTACGAAGTGTCTCAATTCGCTGTTCGCCTTCGGGACCGAAGTTGATGTCCGCCTGCACCTGCCCTTCGGGCAAGCCGTTGCAGTTCCAGTCCACCCGCGTTGTCGTCACCGGAACCGAAAGACCAGAGGCTCCCCCGCAGTAATACAGGGTTCGGTAACCGGCGGCCGCGAATCCAGCGCCGACGCCAGTCGCCTCGTTGAGTGCCACTTCATTGAGCGGCGGAAAAACGTCCGACCCGAATCTCGAGTAGTCGAATACTGTTCCACCGTTCTCCCGTGGGATGCCTCGCGTCTGGAAGGAGTAGTTCATGACACTCAGGTGATTCGGCTTGTAGTTGGTGTCGTCGGCGCCGATAACGCTTCCATTGCCATCGAGCACTACGCCCCCGTGGCCGAGACCTAGGTTGTGCCCAAGCTCGTGCATGAAGGTACCGGCCTGTGTGTTGACACGGGCGAGCGAAAACTCGCCTTCGTCACCGAAAAAGATGTCCCAAGTTGAGAGCGTGACGAGGAAGTCGCTGGCGCCCGCCGCGGAGGCGCCGCCGCCTTGGTTTCGTGACCCTCCAGTCAATCCTCCGGGCAGCGAGTGCGCGAAGAGGGCGTAGTGGAAAATCGGTAGGCGCGCACTGTTGAAGTGTGAGTCCTTGAGGTTCTGGAACTCCTGCCAGCTGTAGAAGTCGCCAGTGCCTGTACCGATGGTGGCGTTATCGGGTGTTTCTAGGATCGCCTCGTCGAGCACTACGTGGAGCGAGATGCCGGTCTGCCCCTGGTCGTTGGGGAAGCGTGCCGAGGCGAACGCGTTAACGACCTTGTTGATCGCTTGCAGCGTCGGTCGGTGGGAATGCGAGGCATTTTGGAGCCAGTCGACCTCGACGAAGATGTCCTCCTGGTCCGAGCCTGCCCCGAGCGCAGGCAGGTCGACGTCGACGTCTCCGTCGTTGTCGAAGTCGTAGCCCTGCTCTTCCCAGACGTCGAGGAGCGCGTCTCCATCCGCATCTGCGAACGGCTCTACGAAAAACGCTACCCACGTCCCCCGGTCGCCCAGCGACGGGGCTTCATACGTTCCCTGTGCCGATGCGCCATCGGGTGCGACAGTGCCTTCGAATGTGACGATACCCCCAAGAGCACCGAAACGGACCTGGTCGCACTCAACGACTCCAGACAGTCGACCGCCGACGTCCGACCCGGTGATGCGTATCGAACCTGAGATGGCATTGTTGACGATCGTCAGATCGGCCTCGAAGGGAAAAACGAGGTCAAAAACGCTCGTGGCAGAGCCCTCCCATTTGCCGCTCAACTGCGGTGGGCAAACGACTTGAGCAGGCTCCGTCCCTGAGGGATGGGGATTTGTTGCGGTGGTCGTCGATGTGGTCGTGGGCGTACTCGTGGTTGTCGGCGGTGCTGTGTTCGTTGTAGGCGGTACGGTGGTCGGCGGCGGCGGCGTGGTCGTAGATGGCGTCGTCGTGGACGATTCGCCGCCGAGCTCGCTGTCCTCAGCCCACGCCGGCGCCGACCCGAGCGAAACCGCCGCTATCACCCCCGTAGCGAGCCGCCAGCCGACTCGCCGTGGGTGTCCGGTCCCGCGTTCCATGCATGGACAGCGCCGTCCCATCATCATGCCTCCCTTGAGCTGGCCTGGGAAGAAGCCGAATCGGCGCGCACGGTAGGGCTTGGCGCAACAGCCGTCCAGGACCCTGTTTGGGGGGGCGTTGGGCTCCTCCACCGCTCGTCAGTTTGTCCACTGCAAGCTGCGCAAGTGCCAGCACCTCCATCACCGCTCCGGCGTCCACGTCGGAGGCGATCTTGGTCTGTTCGTCAATGAGGTACGCGGCACGCGTACCAAGGCCGTGAGCAGACTTAACGTCATCGCGCACGCACGACGAACGACGGCGGTTCTGTCAAACGAGCACGGTTCCGCGGCCCCCGATTCCGGCTTGCTCACATCCGCTGTGGCTGCGCGGGAGCTAGGGCCCTTCGACTGGCTGCTGCCGGTTCTTGAGGGCTTCGAGCTTTTTCACGAGGCCCTGTAGCTGGTAGACGGCCTTGAGTACCTCCTTGGCGAACTCGATGGCCGTCTCGACCTCGTCCTTGCCTACACCGTCGAACACCTGCGACTCGCCGTGAGCAGCGTCGTTCCCAAGTAAGCGGAGCGAGTCCATTGCACCATGGTGGGGAAGGCTCGAACGGAATGACTATGCTGACCATCAGGGCAGAACGAATCTCGCCTTCTCGCTGCGCAACATCTCGTATGGGTTCATGCACTTAACTCCAAGACCTATGCACGCGTTTGGAATCTTGATCTTCTTCACCGAATCGGTGATGACCTCGCGTGTTACCACGACGTGCCCGTGCGCGTGTGCGTGCGCGACCAGGTAGTAGTCCGCTGCTTGAAGAAAGCTCGTCACCGCGGCAGGTTCGTATTCCCCGCTATTCGCCCAGCTGCTTGCTACTTGAAGACTCGCCACCAGGGGGCCATCCGGTTTGAGGAAGAACCCGTCAGGTCGGCGCCGAGCCCAAACAGCAAGTTCATCCTCCAGAGCCAGCAGCTCATCTCCGACCTTTTCGATGCTGAAGACGCGTCCGTCGTCATGCGCTGCAGAGATCCATTCCCAGAAGCCCGGACAGAAGTCAAAGCCGTAGTACGTGTTCTTGGCTTCGATGAAGACATTCGCATCAAGCAGGTACGCCATTAGGTGATGCCTAGACGATGCGCAAGCTCGTTGAAGGTTGACGTTTTGCGGAAGCCGAGCAGTTGGAATGCGTCTCGGTAGAGCGTCTGTCCTTCAAGGGTGCTGCCGATGACCGCACGCGCAAAGCGCTTACTCACGCGAACCGGCTGAGTGTTGTAGAAGTTGCCACCCGTTCCAGTGCTCTCGCGGAGCGATAGCACACGGTCCAACTCGGCTCGATATGCGTTCCGGTAGGCGTCCCAACTGAGAGCTCCGCCGTCGTAGATACGACGAAGTACGACAAGTGTGCTGACCTTGAATCGATAGGCAAGGCGTTCGAGTTCCTCGGTCAGTGGTTCGGCCTGACCGAACGCCTCGGGCAAGGCGTCGAGCGGCACCAGCATCTCGGCCGCGACCTGATTGCACCACCGCTCCATTGCATCGCTCGGCCGCGCGCGCAAGTCGGCATCGTCCAAAGCGGACTCGCCAAGCCAAATGTGAGCTATCTCGTGCGCGAGTGTGAATATCTGAGCGGCCTTTGTGTCGGCTCCGTTGATGAAAATGAGTGGGGCGAGTGCACTTACCAGGGCAAACCCGCGGAACTCGTTCGGATCGAGTTTCCGATGGGTATTGCTACCGACGACGCCACTAACCATCACGAGAACACCGAGGCTCTCCGCATTCTCGATAAGCCGGCGGAGACCTTCGCTCCAGGTCGATCCTCGATCCTCGACCTCGAAGTCAAGCAACTGCCGAATGGCTGTAGCCGCTTCCTGGATTTCGGTGTTGACATTCAGGGAACCGACGAATGGCACGCGTTCCTCGCGACTCGTGCGTGCGAAGTTCTGGTACCACTCCTGACGCTGCTGACACACGAAGATCGTGTCGAGCAGGTCGGCGCTCGGTCGCGCGAGCGCGAGATCTCCCACGGTCCGGAAGTCCGGGATCGGGACCCGCTCCTCCGGCGGCTCCGGGAGGAGAAGCAAGCCGACGGGCGTATGGGTTGCAAGGGCGTACCTCTCCAGTTGCTTCAGAGTCGGAAGGCGATCACCGCTCTCCCACTGTGCGAGCTGCGGGAACTTGCGGGAGAGATGGCCAGGATCGCTGCCGGATCGTTCACGCGCCCACGCAAGCAGCTCAGCTTTGACCGGCACGCGAACGACCACAGGTAACCATTCTGCCGTGCTGAGTGGCGTCTGGCCGACCGCCTCCGAGCCATGCTTCTCATCGATGTGGCCGCCAGTTGCTTGACGTGCCACTTCTCGTGGCTACGGCGATCTCGCGAACAGCTGGAGACTGAGATGCGAGCCCGACAGCCCGGTCTGAATCCGAGTGCTGCGCACCACTACCCGCGTACTAAACCCATCGAGCGCGGGTGACGAGCGCGCTGGTCCGGGGGAGACACCATCCAGATCCCACAAGGGAGTTGATACAGCGCGTGCGCCGAGCGGTTCTCAACGTTCCCGCAGGAAGCTGCTCCACTTACTGAAGTCCATCGCTGGGACGGTGCCCATCTGCTGAAGGCGATCCAGGAGCCGCAGGTGGAAGGTGACGAGCGCATGGTCAGACACGCTGCAACCGACCGCACGGTCTTCGGTCGAGTAGTCGACCTCCCAACCTCCGTACGTGAGGACGCAACCAAGATCAAGTCGGCCGTTCTCACGCTGGCCCGGGTCGAGCGGGAAATGAAGATCCCGGGCCTGCGACTCGTTCTGGTGGAAGTGACGAGATTCGAACCCGATTCCTGACCGCGCCAGAGCGAGTGACGCGGACGCCCGCCCAGGCGAACGTGTCGGGCCAGCGGTGCCTGACTCGGCTCGACGCCGAGCAGCTTCGCCGCACCGAACGACAAGCTGTGCAGTGAATCTGGATCGCGCCAGATCCGGCGATCTGCGTGTCCAGTGCGGCGCCTCTTCGTCGCGACGGGTTGATCCACAACGAGCGCGTGGTTCGTCATTAGGCGCGTGCCGCCATGGTGGCGAGCGCGGGACGCGGGACCTCCTCCATCGAGGGCCGTCGGTGACCCTTGATTCGCCGACTTAGACGTTCTCGCAGGTACTCCACATGCCTCGCCCGGCGTTGCGCGCGTCGTGTTCGATCGCGACGAACTCGTCGCTGTGCATCACGTTCGGCGGTACGGCTAGTGTGGTCGCGAACCCGCCCCGGAGAAGTTCTGCGTTGATGAACAGTCCGTCCGAGCGTCGGTATACGTAGGCGAGGGTGCGACCGTACTGATCGAAACGGTCGGCGTCGTAGACCAGGCGGACGGGCGTCGCCGGTGGTATCAGTTCGGCGATCTGCCGCGTGGCCTCCGGGCCGTAGCACTCGACCGGCTGGCGGGGGTCTCGCGTCTCAGGGGTATCGATGCCGATGAGGCGTACCTTCAGGTCGGCCTCGACCCAGACTGTGTCGCCGTCGACGATTTCGGTGATGCTCGTGTCATCACCCGGCGGCATGGACGACGCGACGACCGATGTCGTCGCGGTCGACGTTGAAGCGGCGGACGCGTTCGGCGGTTCGTTGCCGTCTCCGCCGCAGGACGTGAGCGCACCGAGCAGTGTGGCGATCGCTACGGCGCTCGATCGAAGGCGGCGCATGCGTTACCGAGCGGTGTGGGCCTGCGCTGGCGGCGATGCTGGAAGGTCGTGGGCGGGGTTCATGGCGTGCTCTCGGCCAGTTCGCGATCGGCGAGCCACTGCAGGGCCGCTCCGGGCATGTCGGTGTGCACGTGTGGGAGGTCTCGGAGTTGGCCGCCTTCAGCCTGGTACTCGGTGAGCGTTTCGTGGAGTGGCCAGTTGCCGAGCACGGTGCCGCAGTGATGACAGGTGTTGGCGAGGTATCCGTCGGGGCAGACCCGGGTGGTGCGCCAGCGCAACGGTCCGGCGCTGGACCGGGCGAGCAGCGCGTCGGGGCATGCCGTGGCGATCGCGTCGGCGCTCCACGCGTCGTAGGCGAGGAACCACCCGTCCCCGTCGGGCAGCATCGTGCATTCGTCGCCGTGGACGTGCGCTGCGTCGAGAAGCAGGCCGGCCACTGCCGCGGTCGGGCTTCCGCAGCGGTAGCAGCGCGTCGGGAGGAGCACGATGTCGGCGGGGATGCAGGGCCCGTCCTCGGGGATAGGCGGGGCGAGCCAAGGGCCGAACGGGGTCGGGTCGCGGTCGGCGGGCAGGTACCACTGGCGTTGGGTCGGGTCCCAGCGAGCGCCGAGGCGCTTGACGGTTGCGGCGTCGGCGCGGGGGACCCGGAGCGGGCTACTGGTCATGGCTTCTTCCTCGTCTTCTGCGCGCATGGCGCGGCGCAGGGCGTGACCACAGCCGAGGGGAAGAAGGCGGACGCTGTTCCATTCAGCGTAGGGCGCGAGACGTTGGTGGCGGTGGATCCCGGGTGTGCCGGCGGCCTCCCTGCGCTATCGGGGGCAACGGTCGCTCGGTGAACTCGTGGCCGGGGCAACCCGCGAAGCCGTGGTGTCGCGGGGGATCTCTTCCCCGCGGAGGTGCTCGGCGCGCAGCGCCGCGATCCAGTCTTCGAGTGCTTCGGCGAGGGCGGCGGCGGGGGTGAGGTCGGGGCGGCCGTTGGCTTGGAGCCAGCGGACGCCGGTGGTGAATTCCTCGGCCAGGCGGGGGGTGATCTCGTAGGTGGCGATCAACGAGGTGCCCTTCTTTTCTTGTGGGCGGTGGGACTGTTGACGGCGCCTATCCGGGGGTGGGGGGCTCGAGGTCGGGTGGGGTTGGCGCGGCCGGGTGGTGGATGAGCTCGCCGAGTTGCTGGCGTGCCTCGGCGACCTTGGGGCTGGCGGGCGGGACGTGGTCGTGGGTGAGGCGTTGGAGCGCGTGTCGGGTTTGGGCGTCGGCGCCCCAGGCGTCGGGGTTGGCGGCGAGTCGGGCGAGGAGCGCGTCGGCGTCGGTCTCGACGGCGCGGCTGAGCGCGGTCAGGTCGTGAGGCAGCTGAGCCGGCCGGGGTGCGCCCGCTGCTGAGGGGTGGGCGGCACGGCCGCGGGTGAGCTCGGTTTCGGTGGTTGGGGGGCCCGGGCCGATGGTCGACACGGCGACGTCGCGGTCAGCGACGGGGCGCAGGTCGGTGTCGATGTCGTCGGTGAGGCGGCGGGCGGTTTCGATGACGCGTTCGGCGGTTTCTTGGGCCAGGTCGAGGTTGCCGGCGGACCAGTGGGCGACGTAGGGGATGGTGTAGACGGCCGAGTCGAGCCCGGCGTGGGCGCAGAGGAGGTACGCGACGCTTTCCGCCTCGACTTCCATACGGTCGCGGCTGACGCGGCCGTCCGGTCCCTGGCGGGGGTCGTGCAGGCGGACGTGGGCGAGTTCGTGGGCGAGGGTCTTGGCTCGCTGGGCAGCGTCGAGGTCGGGTCGGACGGTGACGGTGCGGGTGATCCAGTCGGTGCGGCCGTTGGCGGGGGCGCAGTCGCTGTCTTCGACGCGAAAACCATGGCCGCGAACGAGACCGGCGAGCGTGTCGAAGAGCCGCTCGGGGCTCGCACCGGTGAGAAGCTCGGGCGCGACGTCGGTTCGGGCGGGGGGTCGGAGGAGCGCGGTTTCGTCGAAGACGGGCACGGCCTTGAACCCGACGAGCGCGCGGCGGGTGTGTTCCTCGCCGGTGGTCTCGTCGCTCTCGACTCGGTCGCGGGTGACGGGGGCGAGGATGGTCATGGCGTTGGCGCCTTTGCGGACCTGGCAGGTCCCGCCGCCGTCGGCGGGGATCGTCTGCCAGGTGCGGTAGCCGGCGACGCGCCCCTGGGCGCCTTGGGCGTAGAGCAGCATGGCGTTGTGGGCGCTGTAGGTGTGGAAGCGCCGGGCCGTGTCGAGCATGGCGAGCCACTGGTCGCTGGTGGTCAGGGCGCGCAGGCGGTCCATGAGGATCTCGTGGGCGCGGGCGACGCGCTGGTCGCGCTCGAGCGTCTCGGGTGTCGTCATCGCTGGCTCCTTGCGGTGGTGCGCGCCGGTGCGGGTTTGCCGGCGGCGAGGGCGCGCAGGCGGCGGTCGCGGTAGTAGGGGCGGGCGTGCAGGTGCGCGGGCGGCAGCGTCCCGTGGAGGAGGAGCGCTTCACCGGGGCGGACCTGGCGCAGCACGTGGGCGGGGACGAGGCGGGTGGTGTAGAGGCCCTCGGAGAGGGTGCGGCGGCCGCCGGTGAGGTCGAGGGAGGTGGAGCGGCGCAGGATCTCCTCGTCGCCGAGCAGCTTGGCGGCGTACTCGAGGGTGGCGGGGTCCGAGACGCCCGAGAAGACGATCTTGGTGCCGTGGTTGGTCAGTACGGAGTCGGCCAGGCGTCCGTAGGCGGCGTCGATCTGGGCTTTGGACTGCCAGATCGTGACCAGCAGCAGCCCGATGCCGGCGCAGGTGGAGGCGACGCCGGGGAGCCAGCGGGTCGGGGTGTTGCCGGCTTCGTCGAGGATGACCAGCGTCGGGGGAAGCGGCCGGTTGTCGCGCCCAGCGCGCTCGAAGGCCTGTTGGATGAGGTCGCCGACCAAGCCGCCGAAGACGGGCGCGAGGCGTGCTTGTTCGTGTTGGGGCGCGCACAGGTAGAGCGTGTTGGTGCCAGCCAAGAGCCAGTCGAGGTCGATGTCGTGGCTCTCGGCCGATTTCGCGACCACGGGGTCGCTCCACGGGCCGATGAGCGTCTGGACGGTGGCGTAGACGTTGGAGCGGGTGCGGTCGTCGAGGACCCACGCGGCGCGGATCGCGTCGAGGACGAACGCGGCGTCTTCTTGGCGCTGCTCGTCGGGGGAGTAGAGGTGGGCGTCGACGAGGGGAGCGACCTCGCCGGGGCTGGTGGCGGTGGGCCGGTCCTGGACCATGGTCCAGCGCACGACGTCGCGCATCGTGCATTCCGACACAGCGGCGATCCATAGCAGCGGCCACAAGAGCTGCTCGGCGAGGCGCAGGAAGAAGTCGAGGTTGTCGGCGCCGCGCTGGGGGCCGGCGTCGGCGAGGGCCCGCGCCGCTTTCTGGGCACCGGTGAGGGTGGCCGCGGCGCGCAGCGGCGACCAGCCCGCCGTGGCCTCGTCGGTGCTGCGGGTCGGATCGAAGACGCGCACCTCGCCCAGGTCGCGGCGCCGGGCGAGCGTGGCGCCCATCAGGTCGGCCTTGACCGAGCTGAGGATGGCGGGCCCGGACCAGTCCAGTGCGCCGGCGATGGCGTTGGCGGTCTTGCCGCAGCGGGTCGGCCCAATGACCAGTACCGAGGACCGATCGCCGCGGCGCGCCTTGTTCGCCGATCGTGACGGCGGGCGTTCGCGCGCCTCGGTAGCGACCAGGTGGCGACCAACGCGCCCGAGCACGAGGCGCGCCGGGCACGGTCCCGGGATGATGAGCGGAGCGAGGTCGCGGGTGGTGGCGAAGCGGGCCTGGGCGTCGACGCCGAGGCGCCGCCGACGCGGCGAGCCCACCGCCGGCCGCAACAGGAGGCTGGCGGCCGGGATGACGGTGCCGGCAACGCCCGCGAAGACCACCAAGGTGCAGGCCCAGTAGGGCGCCTCGCCGGGCAGGTCGTCGCGTACGCGTGTGGGCCACGCCCGGCGGGGATCGCCCAGGTGTTGGCCGAGGCGGGTGAGCGCGTGCGCCGCGCTGTTCAGGTCGGCGTCGAGCCACGCACCGGCGCCGAAGAGGCGGGCCGCGAGCTGGGCGCCTGCCCACACCGCGGCGCTGATGGCGAAGACGGCGGCGAGGACGCCGAGCGCGACGTTGGTGGCCTGGTGCCGCTCGTTCATGCCGACCGGGCCAGCCGGTAGGCGCGCACCACGCTGGCTCGGGCCCGGTCGCGTCGGCGCCACATCGCCTTCTCGGAGATGCCGGCCCGGGCCGCCGCCATCGGGACTGGGACCCGGTCGAGCACCGCGTCGGCGATGAGCGTCAGCTGCTCCGCGGGAAGGCGACCCGAGTCGGCTACCGCTTCGAGGACGTCACGTCCGGTTGGCCGCGCCGTCGCTGCGTCTGGTTGGGGGTCCGGGACGCGGGCGAGGTGGTCGGGTGCCACGCATCGTTCGCGGGGTCTGCCGTCCTGGGGGCCGTGGCTGTGCCAGAGCGCGTTGAGGACGTCGAGGACCAGGTTGGCGGCCACGGCACGGGCCCGTCGTTCGTAGGGGTAGGACTTGATCTTGGTCAGGGCGACGGCCACCACTTCGGCAGCGATGTCGGGGTCGCGGGCGGCGCCCATCCGCTTGGCCACGTTGGTCAGCCCCGGCGCGAGGGCCTGGAGCGCTGCCCGCGCCGCCATCTCGTCGGTCTTGGCCTGCCGCAACAGCGCGGTGAGGACGGCGTTGGCGTCGCGGCGGTCGGCGCCGCGGGCGGTGCGCTCGAGGATCTCGTCGAGGTCCCGTAGCCTTCCCAGCACGGGGTCGCCCCGCCAGCGGCGCAGCGCCGCCTGCGCGGCCCGGCTGCTGACCGCCAGGCGCCAGTCGAAGTCGAGGGCAGCGAAGAGTTCGAATCCCATCTCGGCACCCCTTTGCTCGTGGTTGGGGTGCGGAGCGTGCGACTCGTCACTCCCGCGACCACTCCCGGGATCGCTCCCGGGATCACTCCCGCGGCGGGTTTTTTCTCGGGAGTCATCGCGGATCGCCCCGAATCACTCCCGCCGGGCCCCAAGATGGCTCCCGTTACCGGCGGGAGCGACCGGAGGCTCGGGTCGCAGAGCTGCACAGGGCCGGGAGTGGTGGTCATAGCGTCGGGGCCGGCGCCGGGTGCGGTGCGGGATGCGCGGGCGTCGGCGGCGCCGGGGGTCGGGTCTGGCGGGCGAGCTCGACCGGGAACGCGGGGCCGCTGTGGCGGGCCCAGTCGTTGAGGTCCCCGGCCGGTACGGCCAGCACGGTCACCGGGTCCGAGGTCACGGACCGCAGCAGGTCACGTAGGCGGGCCGCGCCGCGGCGTCCGCCCTCGTCGGTGTCGAAGGCGACCACGATCGGATCGTCACCGGCCAACTCGGTGATCCGGCGCGCCACCGCCACGTCGGGGAGCGCGGCGCCGAGCACGGCGGCGGCCCGGTAGCCGGCGGCGGCGCCCGTCAGCGCGTCGGGGAGACCCTCGCAGACCAGCAACGCTCCTGCGCTGGCGCCGCGGCGAGGGGTGCACACCAGCACGGCGCGGGGATTGCGGGCCAGGGTGTCGCTGGGGTTGTCGTACTTGCGGCCGGCGCGGCCCGGGTCCAGATAGCGGGCCTGGAGGTAGGCCGGACTGCGCG
Organism: Acidimicrobiia bacterium; assembly: GCA_050743365.1. Taxonomy (GTDB): domain Bacteria; phylum Actinomycetota; class Acidimicrobiia; order IMCC26256; family JACDBD01; genus JBOGFI01. The sequence goes on from JBOGFI010000137.1 coordinate 25,668, forward strand.
TGTCGGTGAGCACGGGGAAGACCACGGCAGGGCCCCGCCGGGGGAGTCCCCGGGCGCGGCGCAGCGTCGCCGGTCCCGGATCGGCGCCGACCCGGTT
>JBOGFI010000138.1:0-5830 GCA_050743365.1 Acidimicrobiia bacterium
AGGCGCCCTCGACGGGCGCCCGCGCTCCCCGCAGGCGACGGATGCCCGACGTCGCCAGCGCGAGTAGGCAGACGGCGACCACGAAGGGGTCGCGCTGCACCAGCGTGACGACCAGCTTGCGGGCCGCGCCGTAATGCGACGCGATCCGCGCCGATTCACGGTGGTACTCGATGTACTGCTCCCACACGCGGGAGAACCCCCACGGGAGCGTGGCGGCGACCCCAACCGCGACCGCCACCGCCGCTGCCAGCCCCAGGTCGCGTGCCCGTCGCCGGCCGAGGAGCAGCAGGCCCACCGGGATCGCAGCCGGCAGGACGAGGGCCTTCACGCACAACGCGGCGCCGAACACGGCGCCGACGGCAGCGGCGCGCGCTGGTGACGGGGCGGCTCGGTAGGCGAAGGCGAGCGCCACCGCGGTGGTCGCGAGCGCGAGCGCCGGACCGTCCGACGCGATCCCCGCGGTGGTCCACAGGACCGACCCGCTGGTCGCCACGAGGGCAGCCGCCAGCAGTGCGCCGGGTCGCGTGGTGATGCGCCGGCCCACGGCGTAGGTGGCGACCGTCACCGCTGCTCCCGATGCGAGCGCGAGGAGCCGCGTCCCGTTGGCAGAGCGCAGCCCGAGCAGGTCGGCGACGAAGACGAGGGGCAGGAACAGCGGCCCCTGGGGCGAGAAGATCTCGCGGTACGGAAGCCTGCCGTCACGCAGCAGCAGCGCCGACGAGCCGAACACGCCGTCGTCGTAGGTCAGGTGGGGGTCGGCGACATAGGCGGGGAGGCGGACGATCACGGCGGCCGTCGCGAGGATCGCGGCGTCGGCGCGCCATGCCCGTCGCCGCGACGCCGGCGAGGTGCGGGTCGCTACCGGCTCGGGCATCGGATGAACGCTACCGGGCAAGGGTCCGCCGGAGAGCCGCGCGGCGCATGCTAGGTTCGACCGTGTCCCCCCGACACCTCCGTGGCCAATGCCTCCGTGGTCAACGCCTCCGTGGTCGATGCCTTCGTGGAGCCGGCTGAGATGGCCAAGCACATCTTCGTGACCGGCGGGGTGGCGTCGAGCCTGGGGAAGGGCCTGACCGCGTCGTCGCTGGGTCGGCTCCTCAAGAGCCGGGGACTGCGGGTCACGATGCAGAAGCTCGACCCGTACATCAACGTCGACCCGGGCACGATGAACCCGTTCCAGCACGGCGAGGTCTTCGTCACCGACGACGGCGGCGAGGCGGATCTCGACCTCGGCCACTACGAGCGCTTCGTCGACGTCCCCCTCAGCAAGAAGTCGAACGCCACTACCGGCTCCATCTACCAGGAGGTGCTGGCCAAGGAGCGGCGGGGCGCCTACCTCGGGCAGACCGTGCAGGTGATCCCGCACATCACCGACGAGATCAAGGACCGGATCCTGCGGCTCGCCGACGAGGACGTCGAGGTGGTGATCACCGAGGTCGGCGGCACCGTCGGCGACATCGAGATCCTCCCGTTCCTCGAGGCGATCCGGCAGTTCCGCAAGGACGTCGGGCGAGAGAGCGTCTTCTACGTCCACGTGACCTTGGTGCCGTTCATCGGACCATCGGGCGAGCAGAAGACGAAGCCCACCCAGCACTCGGTCACGGAGCTGCGCAGCCGCGGCATCCAGCCCGACGCGATCGTGTGCCGCTCCGACCGACCGATCCCCACGAGGCTGAAGGAGAAGATCTCCCAGCTGTGCGACGTACCCGAGGAGGGGATCGTGTCGGCCGTCGACGCCGGCAGTCTGTACGAGATCCCCCTCGTGCTCCACGACGAGGGCCTCGACGACTACGTGTGCCGCGTCCTGCATCTCGACGACACGCCCCCGGACCTCGGCTCGTGGCGCAGCCTCGTGCACAGGGTCGAGGCCGCCGATCAGGAAGTGCGGATCGGCCTGGTCGGCAAGTACGTGAATCTCCCCGACGCGTACCTGTCGGTGGTGGAGGCCCTGCGCCACGGCGGCTACGCCTGCGACGCCCGGGTCGTCATCGACTGGATCGCGTCCGACGACGCCGAGGGTCTCCTCGCCGAAGGCCGGCTGCGCGAGCTCGACGGCGCGGTCATCCCGGGCGGCTTCGGCTTCCGGGGTATCGAGGGCAAGATCGCCGCCGCCGGGTACGCACGCGAGCACGGAGTGCCCTTCCTCGGCCTGTGCCTCGGCATGCAGTGCGCCGTGATCGAGTTCGCGCGGGATGCCTGCGGCCTCGCCGGCGCCAACTCGAGCGAGTTCGACCCCCACACGCCGCACCCGGTCATCGACCTGCTGGACGAGCAGCGCGAGATCGTCGACCTCGGTGGCACCATGCGCCTCGGCGCCTACCCGGCGAAGCTTCGCCCCGGCTCGATCGTCCAACGCGCCTACGGCGAAGAGGTGGTCTACGAGCGGCACCGCCACCGCTACGAGGTGAACAACAAGTACCGTCGCCGACTCGAGGAAGCCGGGCTCGTGTCCTCGGGCACGTCCCCCGACGACCGCTTGGTGGAGTTCGTCGAGCTGTCCCGGGCGACGCACCCCTTCTTCGTCGCCACCCAGGCCCACCCCGAGTTCAAGAGCCGTCCGGACCGGCCCCACCCGCTGTTCGCGGCGTTCGTGGCCGCGGCCCGTCACCGGGCGGAGGGACGTGCCCCGCGGCTGCCGATCCAGGCCGCCGATCGCACGGGTTCTCCGTCGCCCCGGTGAGCGGGTTCCGGATCGTCGGCTCCCGCACTCTCAGCGACGTCGGTTTCCTCTCTCTCACCGAGGAGCAGGTCGAAGGGCCCGAACGGGAGTTGTTCACGCGCTACGCCGTGCACCACCCGGGCGCGATCGTCGTGGTCCCGATCGATGTCGATGGCGTGTCGGCGGTGCTCGTACGCCAGTTCCGCGCCGCCATCGGGCGTGACCTCCTCGAGGTGCCGGCGGGCAAGCGCGACGTGCGCGGAGAGGCGCCCGAGGACACCGCTCGGCGGGAGCTGGAGGAGGAGATCGGACGGCGGCCCGGCCGGCTCGTCGAGCTGTGCGAGTTCCACAACTCTCCCGGCTTCTGCGACGAGTACACGCACCTGTTCGTCGCCCTCGATCTCGAGACGGTCGAGGCCCCCCGGCCGGTCTCGGCCGAGGAGCGGGCCCTGAGCGTCGTGCCCGTGCCCCTCGCCGACGTCGATCGGCTCATCGCGTCGCGCGAGCTGGTCGACGCCAAGAGCATCATCGGGCTGCTCCTCGCTCGCCGGTACCTCGCAGGCGAGTACGGGGGCGTGTTGCGCTGAGCGCGGTCGCCGTGAGCGAGCGCCCACCCGACGCCCTCGACCACCTGCTGGTCGAGCACGACACCTGGCTCGCGGTCGAGCGGGGGGTAGCCGCGAACACACTGCTCGCGTACCGGCGCGACCTGGACCGGTACGCCGCCTTCCTCCGGCGGCGGGGCGTGACCGACTCCCGGTCGGTGGGAGAGGATGCCGTGGTCGCGTACGTCGAGCATCTCAAGTCGGCCCGCGACGAGGACGGACGGCCGCGGTTCGCGCCGTCGTCGATCGCACGCGCGCTGGTTTCCGTGCGGTCCTTCCACCGGTTCTGCGTCGAGGAGGGCTTCCTCAGCGTCGATCCGAGCGAGGAGGTGGGCGCGCCCCGCGTGCCCCAGGGGATCCCGAAAGCACTCACCGAGGAAGAGGTGGCGTCGCTGCTCGCGGCCGTCGCCGGCGACGGCCCGCGCGCCCTGCGGGACCGCGCCATCCTCGAGACGCTCTACGCCGCCGGCGTGCGGATCAGCGAGCTCGTCGGCCTCGACCGCTCCGATCTCGACCTCGCCGACGGGCTCCTGCGCGTGCTCGGGAAGGGCAGCAAGGAGCGGGTGGTGCCGGTGGGACGGTCCTCCCGGGCCGCGCTGGGTGCCTACCTCGAACGGGGCCGTCCGGCGCTCGTGTCGCGGCGGTCACGGACCGCCGGTGACGCAGTGTTCCTGAACGCCCGCGGTGGGCGCCTCACCCGCCAGGGTGCCTGGTTGGTCGTGCGCTCGGCGGGCGAGCGGGTCGGGCTCGGCGGGCGCCTCTCGCCCCACGTCCTCCGGCACTCCTGCGCCACGCACATGCTCGACCACGGGGCCGACATCCGCGTGGTCCAGGAGCTGCTCGGCCACGCCAGTCTCTCGACCACCCAGGTGTATACCAAGGTTTCGCCCGAACGGCTCCGGGCCGTCTACGACGCCGCCCATCCCCGGGCGCGTATCGGGGAAGAGCCTCGAGGGCGTGCCGTCCCGTGACCCGGCAATCGTCGGGGGCCGACCCCGGCTGCGGGCGGTAGGATCGGGGCATGGCCGAGACGACCCACGCGTCCCTGCGCGACCAACTCCAGGACGAACGCGACCGCCTGCTCGACCAGCTGCGGCAGATGGGGCGCGGTCCCGAGGGCTCGCTCTCGTTCGACGAGGGCTTCGCCGACTCGGGCCAGGTGACGGCCGAGCGGGGCGAGGTGGACGCGCTGGCGCGCACGCTGCTCGAGACGCTCCAGGTGATCGAGGACGCCTTGGGCAAGTTCGCGGCCGGCACGTACGGCCTGTGCGAGTCGTGCGGAGAGCCGATCGCCGAGGCCCGCCTCGAGGCCATGCCGGCGGCACGGCTCTGCATCACCTGCGCGTCGAAGCGTCGCTAAAGACTGCCGTGCCGCTGCGCGAGGCGCTCATCTTCTTCGGTTGCCTCGTTGCGGCGGTCATCCTGCACGAGATCAGCCACGGCGTCGTCGCTCTGTGGTTCGGCGACGACACCGCCAAGCGGGCCGGGCGTCTCACCCTGAACCCGGTGCCGCACATCGACCCGTTCGGGTCGATCGTCCTGCCCGCCATGGGCGCGCTCACGGGCCTGCCCATCATCGGGTTCGCCAAGCCGGTGCCGGTGAACCCGGCGCGGCTGCGCAATCCCCGCCGCGACCTGCTGTTCGTGAGCCTGGCCGGGCCGCTGACGAACTTCGGGTTGATGGCGGCGGCCGCCCTCCTCACCCGGTCGCTCCTCCGGGGTGACAGCTTCCTCGGGTCGGGCATCGGGAGCGACGGTCCCGACCTCGCCGTCCAGATCCTGTTCGCGTTCGCCGTGGTCAACCTGTTCCTCGGGCTGTTCAACCTCCTGCCGATCCCGCCCCTCGACGGGTCGGCGCTCGTCGAACGGGTGCTGCCCCGGGCGTGGATGCCCGCCTGGTACCGCTTCCGGCCGTACGGGTTCCTGGTGCTGGTGGTGCTCGTGATCTCCACCAACGTGGTGAGCCGGGTCGTCGAGCCGTTCTTCGATGCGCTGCGCGACTTCGTCGTGACGTGAAGCTGGGGCACCTCGCGCGGCGCTTCCTGCGGGCGCTGTGGCCCGGAGCACCGCGCTCGGCCGACACCGCGTGGGTCGAGTCGATCCTCACCCCGGCGGAGCTCGACCTGTGGCAGCGGCTGCCGAATCACGACCGCCGGTACTCGATCCGGGTGGCGCAGCGGGTTCGGACACTGCTCGCGGGCACCGAGTTCGCCGGCGACCCTCGCTGGCCCGCGGCCGCGCTGCTGCACGACGTGGGCAAGCTGGACGCCGGCCTCGGGGTCGCGGGGCGGGTCGTCGCGACGGCGCTGGGCGCGCTGGTGCCGCCGGCAAGGCATTCCGAGGGCCGCATCGGGCGCTATCTCCGGCACGGCGAGCTGGGCCAGCATCGGATCCGCGCCGCCGGCGGGAGGGAGGAGGCGGCGCGCTGGGCCGCTGCTCACCACTACCGGGACGAGTGGGCGGGCACCGGCGTGCCCGCGCCGGTGGCCGAGGCGCTCGCCGCCGCCGACGACGCGTAGGAAGGCCTGCCAGCCCGCGACTCGTCGCCAGGGTTGCGCGGGAGCGG
>JBOGFI010000139.1:0-12586 GCA_050743365.1 Acidimicrobiia bacterium
TCAGCGCGTCCTCCAGGTGGTCGCTGGCGGCATGGCGGCCGGCATCGGCCCACGCCAGCAGGGCGGCCGGGGAGAGGTCGGTCGCGGCCGGGTCGATCAATTCGGGCTCGGCCGGGCCGCCGCGGCCCATCACCACGATCACCGGCGGTCGCCCGCGCTCTGCGAGGGCGCGCGCCGCCGCCGCGGCCACCGCGGTCTTGCCGGTGCGCTTGCCGGTGCCGATGACCGCCACGCTCGGCTTCCGCGCGATGCGGGGTCGCAGCGGTGGGTCGAAGGCGAAGTCGGCGCCGCGGTACGACACCCCTCGCGCCAGCGCGTGCGCGGCCAGCAGGAGGCGGCTGCGGGCGTCGAGCACGGGCTCGCCGGAGAGGTCGACCACGTCGTCGGGCCCGAAGCGGTCGAGCGCCTCGAGGAGCGCGGCGAGCGGCGTGCCCGCGCTCACGACTCCCGTCACTCCGTAGTCGGGTACCTCGTCGAGGCGGAGCTTCTCGCTCCCCCCGAGCAGAGCCGCGCCGACGACGTCACGGCCGCCCGCGCGCAGCTCGTCGATCGCTCCGCGCACGACGGGCGGGTGGTGCTCGCCGTCGACCAGCACGAGCGTTCGCCTCGATTCGGAAGGCATGCGTCACTGCCGCGCGAGCAGGCGCTCCATCAGGCCGTGGGCGACGGCCGGGTCTCGACCGGCGACGCCCCGCTCGGTGTACTCGCCGCCGGGGCCGTTGGCGGTGGAGTCGAAGAGCAGGTACGGCACCGGGTCGCGCGTGTGGGTCTTGGTGGCGCACGGCGTCGCGTGATCGGGCATGAGCAGCAGGCGCCAGGGCTCGCCCGAGAGCGCGTCGGCCACGGGGTCGATGATCTCGGCGTCCCAGCGCTCGAGCGCGGCCACCTTCTCGGGCACGTCGCCCTGGTGGCCGGCCTCGTCGGTGGCCTCGACGTGGAGCAGGAAGAAGTCGCGGTCGGCGAGCGAGTCGAGGCACGCCCGCGCCTGCGCGCCGTAGTCGTTGTCGAAGCCGGCGGTGGCGCCGGGCACGTCGACGACCTCGAGCCCGGTCAGGACGCCGAGCCCGCGCACGAGGTCGACGGCCGAGCTGAGCCGGCCCTCCACGCCGTGGCGCGCCGCGAACGAAGGCATCGTCGGGCGCACGCCCTGACCCCAGAGCCAGATCTGGGTGGCGGACGAGCCCACTTCGCGCGCGGCCGCCCGCACCACCTCCTTCGAGGCGTCCATGAGCGCGACGAGCTCGGCGGCGGCCGGGCCGGTGGGCAGGACGGCCGGCCTGCCGGTGAAGTCGTGGGGTGGCACGCACTCGGCGTCGGCGAGCTGGCGGGGCACGACGCACAGGTGGCGGTACTCGACGCCGGGGTGGAAGCGCACCCCGCCGCGGCCGCGGCCGAGCGTCTCGTCGAGGGCGGCGACGATGGGGTGGCTCTGCCTGCTGGAGGGGTGGCCGGCGGCGAAGTCGACCATGGTGGGCGGGTCGGTGCGGTCGTCGACAGTGACCAGGTTGCAGCGGAACGCCACCTCGTCGGGACCGAGCTCGACGCCCATCGCCGCCGCCTCGATCGGGGCCCGTCCGGTGTGGAACACCGCGGGGTCGTAGCCCAGGATCGCCATGTTGCCGACGTCGCTACCGGGCGGCAGCCCCTCGGGGATGACCGCGGCCGGCCCCACCTCGCCGCGCGCCGCCAGGCGTTCGAGCGCGGGCATGGCCGCGGCCTCGAGCGGCGTGCGGCCGCCCAGCGCGTCGATGGGCTCGTCGGCACAGCCGTCAGGGACGAGCACGACGTACTTCACGACGGCGATCGTAGGCGCGCAGTGTTCGGGCGACTCCGCCGATAGCCTCCCGGGATGCGCCGCAGCCTCGCCGTCGTGACCGTGCTCGCCGCACTCGGTGCCGCCTGCGACGGCGGCGACGACAACTCGCCCGGCACGAGGTCGACCAACCCCACGACAACGTCGACGACGGCCGCGCCGTCGACCACCGCCGCGCCCGACCTCGCCGCCGCTGCGGTGACGCTCACGCCGGTCGCGGACGTCTCGGCCCCGACGGCGATGGCCGTGCGCGCCGGTGACTCCTCCTTCTACGTGGCCGAGCAGGCAGGGGTGGTGCGGGCGGTGCGCGACGGCGCGCTCGACCCCCAGCCCGCGCTCGACATCGGCAACCGCACACTGAACGGGGGCGAGCAGGGGCTGCTCGGGCTGGCGTTCTCGCCCGACGGCTCGAAGCTCTACGTGCACTACAGCGACCGGACGAACAACGGCGACAACCAGGTCGACGAGTTCACGATGAGCGGGAACGCCGCCGACCCGTCCTCGCGGCGCCCACTGCTGACCGTCGAGACGCTCCAGGCCAACCACAACGGCGGGCAGCTTGCGTTCGGGCCCGACGGCTTCCTCTACAACGGCCTCGGCGACGGCGGCGCCGCCGGCGATCGGGGCGAGGGGCACGCTCCCGGCGGCAACGGCCAGTCGCTCGACACCCTCCTCGGCAAGATCCTCCGCATCGACCCGCGCCCCTCTGGTGACGCTCCCTACACGATCCCGCCCGACAACCCGTTCGCCCGGGACGGCGGTCGCCCCGAGATCTGGGCCTACGGCCTGCGCAATCCGTGGCGGTTCTCGTTCGACCGCGAGACGGGCGACCTCTGGATCGGCGACGTGGGCCAGAACGCGTGGGAGGAGATCGACTTCATGCCCGCGGGTCAGGGCGCGGGCGCCAACTACGGCTGGGCCCGCTACGAGGGGAACCATCCGTTCAGCGGCGAGGAGATCCCGGGCACGGTCCCCGCCCTCTTCGAGTACCCGAACCCCGACGAGGGCTGCTCGGTCACCGGCGGGTTCGTGTACCGCGGGACCCGCATCCTCAACCTGCGGGGCGCGTACGTGTTCGCCGACTACTGCACCGCGGAGTTGCGGGCGCTCGTGCAGACGGACGGCACGGTGGTCGCGGAGCGGAGCCTGAACGTGTCGTCGGAGAACGTGCAGGCGTTCGGCCAGGACGGCGACGGCGAGCTCTACGTGCTGTCCGCCGGCCAGGGCCTGCTCCGGATCGACCCGGCCTGAGGCTCGTCTACTCGACGGCGGGTGATGCCGGCCGGCAGTGCGCTCGTGAACGCGGCGCCCGCGACCGGTGAGGGGCGGTGAGCCGTCTCCCCCGCTTCAGCGACGAGACGGCGTGGCCATGACCGGTTGGCGGTCGCTCGACTCGTCGGGGTCTTCGGCGCCCTTGCCCCACGTGCGCGCGGGCACGCAAAGGAGCACGAGCGCCATCGGGAACAACTGCACCCGCTGCCGAGCGATGTTCCCGAAGTTGCCGACGCTCGCGAACCCATACACGAACAGCAGCGTGTACATGAGCGCCAGCGCGACGTACGCCGTGCGGAACATCTCGCGCGGGACGGCGGCGAGACGGCGCACCGAGAGACAGGTCAGGACCAGTAGGACCATCCCCTCGAGCGATGCAAAGAGGGCCTGTGCGGAGTGCGCCTCGGTCGGCCACGGGCGATAGAGCACTGCGAGCGTGGCGCCGATCATCCCGATCGGTGAGTCCACCTTCTTCGCCTCGAACGTTGACTCGGCCTCGTCGGTCCTCTCGACATTCTCGTCGAGCTCGTTGCTCACCGTGCCCGTGTCGAGCCGGTCCACCCCGAGGAATGTCTCGGTCTGGGAGACCACGAGCAGTCCCACGACGAGCAGCGCCACGATGCCGAAACCCTTGGCCGCCGGGCTCATGACCGAGGCTTTCGAGGACCGGCGTAGCAGGTAGGCGCCGGCGATCGCGAGAAACACGATGAGCGACATGTGCGGTCGAGCCATCGTGGTCGCGAGGATCCCCAGGGCGAAGCAGGAGAACCCGCCGCGGCGCTGGGTCAGGAGCCGGGCGCAGCCGTAGGCGGTGAGCCCGAGCGCAAGGGTCATCCAGGCTTCCTTGCCCGTGCTCGAGGGCCAGAACAGCATCGAGGGGAGCAAGAAGAGCAGCAGTGCGTAGCGGAAGTGGTCACCGTTCGGGAACCCGATGCGGAAGGCGCGGTAGAAGAGGTACAGGCCCCAGAAGCCGAGCCAGGAGAAGACCAGGAAGCCGCCGAGCTGGGTCGCGCCCGTGAAGACGTAGACGACGCCGGTGACGATCTCGATGAAGCCGGTGCCGATGACGCCTCGGCCGAGGTCGGCCGTGAAGTCGCCGCCGCGGAACATGGGGGCGAGTGTCCGCCCCCAGTCGTGGTAGCCGCCCGCGTCCCTCAGGCCGCCGTAGACCTCGAAGGCGACGGCGTACCGGATGATCGAGCCAACGAGCTTGAACACGAGGGCGGCGAAGATCAGTCGCACCAGTCTCGGATCGTCCTCGTCGCGCAACAGCCGCCAGAGGATGGGAAGGCTGATCGCGATCAGCACCGGCCCGACGACCAGGGCGCCCCATACGTCGAAGCTCGCGTTCCCCATCGCCCATCCCACGACGACGAGGTACAGGGCGACGGCGACGAGGCCGATGACGATCAACGGGGAGACGCGCAGGGCGGCGACCGCCCCGCGGAGTGCGGTCATCGCGCCGCCAGCACCTCCTCGTAGACCTCCTGCGTCCGTCGGACGGCTTTGCCGAGATCGAAGTCGGCCGCCCGAGCCGCCCCCCGACTGCCCATCTCGCGGCGGAGCGCCGGGTCCTCGACCAGCTTCCCCAGCGCCGCCGCCAGGGCGCCGCGGTCACCCGGTGGCACGAGAAACCCCTCCACCCCGTCGGTCACGACCTCGGGGATCCCGCCCACCCGGGTCGCCACGCACGGCAGCGCCGTCGCCATCGCCTCGAGCAGCGCGATCGGCAGTCCCTCGTGGCGAGAGCTCAGAGCGAACACGTCGAACCCGGGCAAGAGGTCGAAGACGTCATCACGCGAGCCTGTGAAAGTCACCCGTCCGTCGAGCGCGGTTCCGGCCGCCTCTTTGAGCTGCGCCTCCAGCGGGCCCATCCCCACCATGACGAGGTGGAGACGCGGGTGCTCGACGGCTGCCAGCGCGACCGCATCGAGCAGCGTTCGGTGGTCCTTCTTCGCGGTGAAGTTCCCCACGGTGCCGACGACGCCGATGTCGGGATCGAGCCCGAGCGCGGCCCGACTCGCTGCCCGGGCCGCCGGCCCGCGTCGGACCGCGGCGAGGTCGGCGCCATGGTGGATCACCTCGGCGCCTCGCCAGTTCCGTCGCGATGCGCGCAGTGGGCGGATCGAATCGGCCACGGCCGCCGACACGGCGATGACCGCCGCGTTCCGGCCGAAGGTGAGCCGGTTGGCCCAGCGCGTCGTCGGGTGGTATCGCTCCCACGTGTTGTGCTCGGTGTGCACGAGGTCCGGCGCGCTCCGCCCCGCCAGAAGCCGAGCACCGAGCGCCGGGTACGGCGTGTGGGTGTGGACGATCGCGAAGTCGCCCTCGCGCACGATCTCCCGGAGCCGGAGCATCCACCTCGGGTCGAACGCACGACGGTGACCGAGGCAGTGCACGAGCACGCCCTGCGCCTCGAACGCGGGGACGAGGGCGTCCTTCCAGGGGAGCAGGTATGCGACCTCGACCTCGTAGCGAGATCGGTCCAGGTGCGGGAGGGCGCCCAGCAGGAGGTGCTCGACGCCTCCCCGGCCGAGCCCCTTGGTCAGCCAGAGAACCCGGACCCTCACCGCTAGCCGGCCCTCGGCGCCCGATGTTCCTCTTCGCCAGGATCTTCGTCCCCGTCGCCGGCGCCGGCGGGGGCGCTCGCCGGAGCGGGCTGCGAGTCAGCTGACGCGGTCGCGTCGGCGTGGTGCCGCTGGCGGCGCTTCCGGTCCTTCCGGCCCCTCCAGCCCTTCCGGCCCTTCTTGTCCTTCCGGCCCTTCTTGTCCTTCCGGTCCTTCCGCGAGTACTCGCGGTAGTAGCTGGCGCCGGTCGGCACGGTCGACCCGACGAGCACCACTCCCCGCACGGGTGCCGACAGCCGGGCCAGGAGCTCGACAGTCCGCGTCGCGGCGTCGGAGGTGGTCTTGCCGGCCCGGCACACGACGACGACGTTGTCGACCATGGGGATGAGCGCGCTGGCGTCGTCGGTCGCGAGCATGGGCGAGGTGTCGACGACCACCACGTCGCCGAGGCTGCGCGCCTCCGTGATGACGCCCGCTCCCTTGGCGAGGAGCTCGCCGGGGTTGTCGACGGATCGGCCACTGGTGACGACCCGGACGGCGGGTACCGACGTGGCCTGAACGACGTCACCGAGCTTGCGCCTCTCGCCGTTACCGAGGAAGACGTCGCCGAGCCCGGGCTCCTCCGGAGCCCCGAGGTAGTGATGCAACTCGGGACGCCGGAGGTCGCAGTTCACGGCGACCACGAACTTGCCGGCCTCGGCGTAGGCGGCGGCGAGGTTGGCGACGCTGGTCGTCTTGCCTTCCCCCACGCCGGCCGACACGACCAGCACCACCGTGTTCTGGGCCGACTCGACCGGCTGCCCGTCAGCACGACGATCGCGGCGGGGCCGACCCCGGCCGGCCCCCCTGACCGAGCGCTGCGCGGCGGGCCCGAGAAGCAGTGACGTTCGCAGGCTGCGGTAGGCCTCGCCCCCGAGCGAGTACGGGTCGGAGACGGTCACGACCTCGTGCAGCTTCCGCTGGCGCCGCGCCAACGGGGGGATCTCGGCGAGGACCGGGACACCGAACGCCCGCTCGGCGTCCTCCTTCGTGCGAATGCGCGTGTCGAAGCGCGCCACCACGAGGACCAGCCCGGCCCCGAGGAGCAGGCCGAGCACACCGCCGATCGCCAGGCGCGGCACTCGCCCGAGCGCCGCGCTCTCGTGGGGCGTGGCCTGCTGCACCGTGTCGAGGGTCGGTGCGGTCCGGCGACGCGCCTCCGCAAGGACGGCCTGGAACTGCTCCACCAGGGAGTCCCGGGCGGCGCTGTTTGCATTCTGCTGGCCAGGGATTATCTGCGCATCGAGCTCCGCGATCTGCTGCCGGAGACCCTCGGCCTCGAGCTCCAAGCGCCGCTTGCGCGCCCGGTCCCCGGCGTCGAGGGAGCCGCCGAGCGCGAACGCGAACTCGTTCGCGATCGCAGCGGCGCGGTCGGGTTCGCTGTCGGTCGCGGTGATCTCGACCGTGTTCAGCTCGTCGTCAGCGTTCACCTTGATCTTGCTCACGAACTCACCAACAGCAGTGGGTCGACCGAGCGCCTTGGCCGCCTCCTGCGGGACGGAGCCCCTCGTCGCCAGGAACGCCATCCTCGAGGCCGCAACCGCGTCACCACTGTCGGGAGGAAGGTTCAAGAACATCGTGTGCGTGGCCTCGTACTGCTTCCCGCTCGGCGTCAGGAACCACGCCGCGAGCAGCGCGACGACGACCGTCGCCACGACCACGCCCCACCAGCTGCGAAAGACTCTCAGATAGTCGTTCGGTTCCACGCCTCACTCCGTTCTGCAGCAGCGAGATCGAGCACGGCGTCGTCGCCGAGAACAGCCTCCGCCGAGCCGTTGGCCACACGTACGAGCGCCCGCGCCGCCTCGTCGTCGTACCGGGCGGCGGCCTCGCTGAAGTACACCAAACTGCGTTGGAGGAGTCCAGCCGGCAACCTGACGGGGTCGACCCGCACGATCGCCTCGTGCTCGGTGGTACTCAGCTTCTCGTCCGGGCCGTGCAGCGACTCCGCGTACTTCTCACCCGGTCGGGGGCCGACGATCTCGATCGGGATCTCCTTCCCCACCGCGTAGCCGGAAAGGCGGATCATCCGCTTGGCGAGCGAGAGAATGTTCACCGCCTCGCCCATCTCCAGCATGAACACCTCGCCGCCGTCCGCAAACACGGCCGCCTGGAGCACGAGCTGCACGGCCTCCTCGATGCTCATGAAGAAGCGGGTCATCTCGGCGTCCGTCACTGTGACGGGGCCACCGCTCGCGATCTGCCGGTAAAAGGTCGGGACGACGCTGCCGCGGCTGCCCAGCACGTTGCCGAACCGCACCGCGCAGTAGCGGGAGCCCCGGGGAGCGCGAGCCAGCACGAGCTGCTCCCCGAGCCACTTCGAGGCGCCCATGACGCTCGACGGCTGCACGGCCTTGTCGGTCGAGATGAACACGACCCGCGCGACCCCCGTGGCTGCGGCTGCGGCAACGACGTTGGCGGTGCCGAGGAGGTTGGTCGCAATCGCCTCGCACGGGTGCTCCTCGAGGACGGGGACGTGCTTGTGCGCGGCGGCGTGGAAGACGATCTCGGGACGAAAGCGCTCGAACATGAGGGCGATCCGCTCGCCATCGCGCACGTCGGCGAGCAACATCGTCGCACCGGTGTCCAGGCGGCCCGCCGCCTCGTGGAGATGGGTCTCGTCGTTATCGAGAAGCAGCAAGCGCTCAGGGCTGCACTCCGCGACCTGGCGGGCGATCTCCGCCCCGATGGAGCCGCCGCCGCCGGTGATGAGGACGCGGCGGCCGGCGAGGAGCCGGACCACGCTCTCGAAGTCGGTCTTGACCTCCTGCCGGCCGATCAGGTCCTCGATGCGGATGTGGCGTACGTCGTGCAGCGTCACCCGTCCTCGAATGAGCTCGCCCAGCTCCGGGACCACGAGGACGGGAACGTCGGCGGCTTCCGCGCCGGCCGCAACGCGGCGAACGAGGCTCTGACCGGCGGTGGGGACGGCGAGGAGCACCCGATGCACGTTCAGGCGCTCGACGACATCGGGCAGCTCATCGACGCTGCCGACGATCGGCACGCCGAGCATGGAATGCCCGAGCTTCCGAGGGTCGTCGTCGAGGAGAGCGACCGGCCGGAACCCGGCCGCGGGGTCGCGCTGCATCTCGCGGACGATCGCCGCTCCGGCCTCGCCCGCGCCGACGACGAGGATGCGCAGGCCCGCGGGATCGTCGCCGCGACGACGGAAGGCGAACAGGCGAGACTGGAACCGCACGGTGCCGACGAGCAGCGTCGCCAGCAACGGACCGAGCAAGGCCACCGAGAACGGCACGAGGCGGTCGAGGACGAGGTTGGCGGGGACGAGGATGGCGAGCGCGGTCGCTCCGGCCAGCAGCACGCGCTGGGCCTCACGCACGCTGGCGTGCCGCCACACCTGACGGTTGAGCCCCCAGGCCCAGCCGCACGCGATGTGGACGACGACGGCGAGCGGCAGGTAGCGGCCGAACCGGGGCAAGTACCGGTCGGGCACGGCCGCGTCGAAACGCAGCAGGAGCATCGCGAAGTACGCGCCGGCGACGAGGAGCGCGTCGAGCGCGCACTGCGATACGTCGACGCGCACGCGGTTCACCACGCGTGCTCCTCGTTGTTTTCCGCGCCCGCTAGACGGGGCGTGCAAGTCACTGGTCACGGCTGCCCGCCCTGTCGTGGCCGGCTCTCTGGCTGAACCCGACGCCTCGGGAGGACGCCATTCAATCGCGTACCACGGAGCGTGTAAAGTCGCGCCACGGCAACGTGACAAAAGGTTCAAGGAAACGCCGCGACGGCTGCGATCGCTTGCGCGCTACGCGGCAACTGACCACTGAGCGTGGCCGAGAGATGAACGGCGCGTTAAGGACGATCGGTCAGAAGCGCCGCGGGTCAGCCGAGCGCCACCCGCTTCAGAATGCCGCCGTGACCGCCGCGTTCCACTCGGGCCGCGGCGTGCCCGGCTGGTCGACGCACCGGAGCGAGAGCCGGCCGTTCACCGCGTCGTCGACACTGACCCTGCTCCCGCGGGGGATCGACGGCCCGAGCCAGAAGGCGTTCCCCCCGAACACGTTGCTGAGCGCGTCCACCAGGCGTCATGCGAAGTCGCGCTAACTGGTGGCGCCCGCCTCGGCCTGCGGCGTTCCGTTGTACGAGCGCGCCTTCCACACGAGATCGCCGAGGGGCGGGACGAGCGAGACGATGAGGCGGAGATGGTGCCTCCAGTGCCGCGGCTGCGTGCGGGCGGCCATGCGAAGGAAGCGCCGCGCCTCCTGGTAGCGGCCGAGGCGGGCAGCGGCGACCCCGGTGACGGCGCAGTAGTCGGCGAGGAGCTCCGGCGCCCTCGACAGCCGCTCGCGGTGCTGGTCGAGCAGGTAGCGAGTCCCGCTCAGCAGCTTCCCGGGCGTGGCCTGGCGGCGCCGCTCGGGCGCTCGTGCTCTGATTCGCACGAGGGGCTCCTCGATCGTGCCGACGCCCCAGTGGCGGGACCGGCAGAGCGGAAGGAGGCGCAGGGCGAGCTCCGTCTGGTGGCTGCATTGCAGTCCCTCGGCGTAGCCGCCAATGAGGTCGTAGGCCTCCCGACGAACGGCGAAGGTCCCGGCCCGGAACAGGGCGCGGTAGTCCTCGAAGGCGGGCCCGAGGGGTTGCGGGAGGAGCGTTAGCACCGGACGTTCCTGCTCGTCGACGATCGTCGCGCCACAGGTGATCACCGCGTACTGGTCCGTGTCCGCGATCGAGCAGAGATGCTGGAGCCAGGTGGGGAACACCTCGTCGTCGTCATCGAGGAACGTGACGAACCGGCCGTGAGAGTTGGCGACGCCGGTGTTGCGCGCCGCCGAGAGCCCCCCGTTGTCGCGACCGACGTACCGCACGCGCGGATCTGTGATCCCGGCGACGACCGCTCTGGTGTGGTCGGTCGACCCGTCGTCGACGACCACCACCTCGAAGTTCCGGAAGGTCTGGTCGAGCACGCTCCGAACGGAGCGCTCGAGGAGAGACGCCCGGTTGTACGTGCAGATGACAACGCTGAACTGCGGTGGGCCGGTCACGTTCCTGCCTTCGACGCGCGGTGCGCCATCTGCTTCCTGACATTCAGGTACCACGGTGCGGACAACTCCAAACCCCATGGTACCGGCACGGTCACGGAGTGTGTGATGCGGGATCCTCGAAGCCCCCCGAAACCCGAGAAATCGGTCGCTGTCGATCACGGAGCGTGTCAGAACAACTCGACGTCGCCGAGGTTCAGCAACCAGCTTCGGCGCGGCGGCATCTCGGAGGCCGCCAGCGAGCGCCACACCAGGAGCGGTCCCTGCCCCGGGAGGGGGGCGAAACCACGCCCCGCCCCCACCCGCACCGCGTAGTCGGCACCCGACTCGGCCAGCACTCGCCGGGCCAGCCGCCGCGCGGTGCGCCGCTCCGCCCCGGGCACGAGCACATCGCAGATCGCAGCCTCGGTGGCGCCGCCGCGCCGGCGGAGCCGGAAGACGAGCGCGCCGTCCTCGAGCCGCGGGCCGGCGAGCAGCACCCGGTACGCGAGGGGCTCGAAGCCGTATCGCCAGGCCAGGAAGGCCGGTGTGCGCCGCGTCCGAAGGCCCGGCGGCGCGGAGAGGGCGGCGAGCAACCCCGCCGTCGCCCGCCCGTCGGCCAGGACCTCTGTCGCCGGTCGCCCCACCGGGGAGGCCAACGACCACTTCTCGGCCGCGGTGCGGGCACGGATCAGGCGAGCCAGTGATCGCACCGACCGCGGCCGCGCTCCCACCGGCAGACGGCCGACGGCCTGCCACCCCATCTTGAGGTAGCCGGGCAGGCTGCGCTCGTTGGGGGTATTGAAGACGAACGCGAGTCCCGCACCCCGCAGCTCGTCGAGCGCACCGAGGGTCAAGCGCGAGAACACTCCGCGTCCCTGGTAGCTGGGATCGGTCGCGGTGTCGACCGCGCGCACGCCCTCGACGATCTGCCCTTCCCGCTCGAACTCCCACCGCAGGAACGTCCGGAACCCGACGATGCGATCGCGATGAGCGCCGTCGACGGCCACCCAGCCCGGCGACGGCCCGAAGGGGTTCTCGCGATGCTTCCACTCGAACAGGCGCGCGTGCAGGTCGTCGGGGACCCAACCGAGCGACGCCTGCAGCAGGCCGAGCACGGCCGGCTCGTCGGCGTCTGCATAACGCCGGATGCTCAACTCGACTGGAGAAGCCGCCACCGCATGCCCTTCTACGTCGCGCGAGAGCCAGATCTTGGCACCGAACTACGATGCGCGACCCGAATCGTCCGCGGGGCGATCGAGACCCGACGTCATGCATCCGATGCCACGAAACGCGCGAGCGCTCGCCCTCCAGGCGGTGAAGACCACGGCGGCCGTCGCCGACCGGGTCCACCCTCCCCGTCGCGGCGTGGTCGTGCTCATCTACCACCGGGTCGAGGCCGGATCGGGGCTCCAGGTCGACCTGCCCGCCGGCCTCTTCGACGAGCAGATGCACTTCCTGGCCGAGAGACGCCGGGCGTGCACGCTCTCCGACGCGCTCGTCGCGCTCGCCCGGGACGAGCCGGCTGGCCGCGACCCGGTCGTCGTGACCTTCGACGACGGGACCGCCGACTTCGCCGAGCGGGCGCTGCCGCTGCTCGAGCGCCATCGGGTGCCGGTCACGCTCTACGTGGCGACCGATTTCGTGGAGCGGCAGCGTCCGTTCCCGAACGGCGGCACTCCGCTGTCGTGGGCTGCCCTGAGCGACGCCGTGACGACGGGCCTGGTGTCCGTCGGGTCACACACCGACACGCACGCGGTGGTGGACGGCCTCTCGAGCACGGCGCTCGAACAGGAGCTCGATCGTTCGACCCGTCTGATCGAGGATCGGCTCCAGACCGCGGCGCACGACTTCGCCTACCCGAAAGGCGTGGCCGGCGCCTCGGGCGCCGACGCGGCCGTGCGCCGCCGGTTCCGGTC
>JBOGFI010000140.1:0-17799 GCA_050743365.1 Acidimicrobiia bacterium
ACGCCGCTCGGCCGCGCCGGCCGGCGTGGGCGCGTGAGCGCCGCCGCCGGCGTTGCCGCCGTTGCCGCGGCCGTGACCATCGTGGCGCTGAGCGTGCAGGTCGTGCGTCAGGACGACCGCCTCGACGAGCTCACGGCCGACGCCGGCAGCGACGGCGTGCTCGGCGCCGCCAAGGCGGCGAGCCGCGACCCGGACGCCCGGGAGGTGAGCCTCACGTCGAACGACGGCGCGCTCGAGGCCGACCTGGTGTACCTCCCCGATGGCACCGGCTACCTCACCGACGACAACCTCCCGAAGCTGGGGTCCGATCGCGTATATCAGCTCTGGGCGCTCGTGGGGGACGGGCCGCGCGCCATCTCGGCGGGGGTCCTCGGTGCCGACCCGAAGGTCGTGGCGTTCCGGTTCTCCGGGTCGGTCGTCGGCTTCTCCGTCACCGACGAGCACGAGCCGGGCGAGGATCAGCCGAAGGGCCCGGCGATCGCGCGCGGCACGCTCGGCGACTGATCCACTCCCCGTGCGTGGGAGCATGGGCGGGTGAAACTCGGCGTGTACATCCACGTCCCGTTCTGTGCGGTGCGGTGCGACTACTGCGACTTCGCTACGTGGACCGATCGCGGTCACCTGGTCGACGCCTACGTCGACGCCTGCGTGACCGACGTCTCGCGCCGTGCGCGCCGGGGCGAGCTGCGGCCGGCGACGAGCGTGTTCTTCGGCGGCGGCACCCCCTCGCTGCTGCCCGCCGACCGCCTGGCGCGGATCCTCGACGCCGTCCCACGGGTCGCGGACGCCGAGGTCACGGTGGAATGCAACCCCGACTCCGTCGATCCGGCCAAGCTCACGGCCTACCGGCGCGCCGGCGTGAGCCGCCTCTCGTTCGGGATGCAGTCGGTCCGCCCCCACGTCCTGGCGTCACTGGGCCGGACCCACGAGCTCGCCAACGTGACCCGCGCCGTGGAAGGGGCGCGCGCCGCCGGCTTCGAGTCCTTCAACCTCGACCTGATCTACGGGACGCCGGGCGAGAGCCTCGGCGACTGGCGCGCGACCCTCGACGCCGCTCTCGCACTGGAGCCGCCCCACGTGAGCGCGTACGCGCTGACCGTCGAGCCGGGCACGCGGTTGGGCCGGCGGGTGGTGAGTGGCGCCCAGCCGGCCCCGGACGACGACGCCCAGGCCGACAAGTACGAGGTCGCCGAGAGCGCCCTTCGTGCCGCGGGACTGGAGTGGTACGAGGTGTCGAACTGGGCGCGAGCCGGCTACGAGTGCCGCCACAACCTCCTCTACTGGGGGCAGGGCGACTACCTGGGAGTCGGCTGCGCCGCTCACGGGCACACCGCCGGACGACGCTGGTGGAACGTGCGCACCCCCGAGCGCTACGTCGAACGCGTATCGGCCGGACGGTCGACCGAAGCCGGTGCCGAGGAGCTCGATGCCGGTCAACGGGACGAGGAGCGTCTCGTGCTCGCGCTGCGCACGCGTCAGGGCGCCGCGGTGGCGGCGTTCGGGCGCGCCGCCCGTGAGGTGGACGAGCTGGCGGCGCAGGGCCTGCTGACACGGCTCGGCTCCCGGGTCGTGCTCACGTGCCGGGGACGACTGCTCGCCAACGAGGTGACGGCGCGGCTCGTCCTGGCGAGCGCCGCCGCGACCGGGGACCTCCTGGCCACCAACGGTCGGTAGAATCGAGTGCCAACAGGCGAGCGCCGCGGACGCGGCCCGTCGGGACGCGCGCCCGCGGGCCGGGTACCCGGGGCAATCGAGCGAGCGAGAAAGAGAAGATGGAACCGCGAAAGGCCGCCATCCTCCGGGCGATCGTCGAGAAGTACGTCGAGACCGCCCAGCCCGTGGGATCGCAGACGGTGGCGCGCTCCCGGCGGCTCGGGGTATCCAGCGCCACCGTCCGCAACGACATGACCGTTCTCGAACGCGAGGGCTACCTCGTCCAGCCGCACACCTCGGCCGGGCGCATCCCCACCGACCTCGGGTACCGGTACTTCGTCGACCATTTCACCCAGCAGGGCGCGCTGGCCGCCCCCCAGCACCGGGCGGTCTCCGAGTTCTTCGAGTCCGCCCACCAGGCGCTGGAGGACCTTCTGCACGAGACGAGCAAGCTGCTGTCGCACGTCACTGAGCATGCGGCCGTCGTGGTCGGCCCGCAGGCCGACGCCGCGGTCGTGCGCAGCGTGCAGCTCGTGGTGCTCGAACACGGTGTCGTGCTCGCGATCGCGGTTCTGTCGAACGGCGCGGTGGAGAAAGAGGTGCTGCACCTCGACCGCGAGCTCGACGACGCCCGCATCGCCGCCGCAACCGGCGCGCTCGACGGACAGCTCACCGGCCACGCCCTGGCCGACCTCCCCGCCGTGCGTCCCGCCGGCGACGCCGACGTCGACCACCTCGTCGACGCAGCACGTGAGGCCTTCGCCGCCCGCGCGTCGACCGCGAGCGACCAGCTGTACGTGGGTGGGACGGGCCGGCTCGCGGCCGAGCAGGAGTCGTTCGCGACGGTCGAGAGCGCGGCGCGGCTGCTCGAGATGCTCGAGCACCAGGTGGTCGTGGTATCGCTCGTGCGCGATCTCCTCGACCAGGGAGTCACGGTGCGCATCGGCTCCGAGAACGAGCTCGAGGAGCTGCGCGACTGCGCGATCGTGCTCGCGCCGTACGAGGTCGAGGGCGAGATCGCGGGGACGGTGGGTGTGCTCGGCCCCACCCGCATGGACTACCGCCAGGCACTGGCGGCGGTCGCCGCCGTGTCGCAGCAGCTCGGCCGGCTCCTCTCATGAGTCGCAGCTACTACGAGGTCCTGGGCGTGACCGCCCAGGCCACCGACGACGAGATCAAGCGTGCCTACCGCGCGCTCGCACGGCGGTACCACCCCGACAGCCACCCCGACGATCCCGACGCGACGGAGCGCTTCAAGGAGATCAGCCGGGCCTACGAGACGTTGCGCGACCCCGAGCGCCGCCGGCGATACGACGTGTTCGGCACAGACGGCGCGACCGCGGCCGGCGACTCCATGGCCGACTTCGGGCTGGGCGACCTGTTCGACGCCTTCTTCGGCGGAGATCCCTTCGGGCGGCGCGGGCCCGCCGGCCCGATGCGCGGTACCGACGCCGAGGTGCGCATCGAGCTCACGCTGGTGGAGGCCGCCTTCGGCGTGACCCAGACCATCGACGCGCGGCTTCCGGTCGCCTGCGAGCGATGCGACGGCTCGGGCTGCGAGCCCGGCACCCACCCGTCGCGCTGCGACGTGTGCGGCGGCACCGGCGAGGTGCGCCAGGTGCGCCGGTCGATCCTGGGCCAGATGGTCACGGCGGCTCCGTGCGAGGCCTGCCGCGCCACCGGGAGGCGCATCGCCTCGCCGTGTCGTGACTGCGGTGGCGAGGGACGGGTGCACGGGGTGCGCCCGATCGACATTGACGTGCCGGCGGGTGTCGACAGCGGCCAGCGGCTTCGGCTGTCGGGGCGGGGGGCGGCGGCACCGCGCGGCGGTGTCCCGGGAGACCTGTACGTGACGATCGTGGTCTCGCCTCATCCCGACTTCGAGCGCCACGGCGACGACCTGCTCCACGTGCGGCGGATCTCTCTGACCCAGGCCGCGCTGGGCGCCTCGCTCGCCGTGGAGACCCTCGACGACACCGAGGACCTCGTGGTGCCGCCGGGCACCCAGCCCGGTCACGTCTTCCGGCTGAAGGGCAGCGGAGTGCCGTCGCTCCGAGGCCGGGGCCGCGGCGACCTGCTGGTGCGGATCGACGTGGAGGTGCCGGAGCGGCTGCGCCCCGAGGAGGCGGAGCTGCTGCGCCGGCTGGCCGAGCTCCGGGGCGAGGAAGTCGCCCCGCCTGACGAGGGGTTCTTCTCCCGCCTCAAGTCGGCCTTCCAGTAGTGCAGGGGTTCGCGGCCGACGCGCCCGCGGTCGCGCACACGTTCGTCGACGCTCTGGACGACGACCTCGTGGTGGCGGGTGACGACGGCCACCACCTGGCCCGGGTGCGCCGCCTCCGGCTGGGCGAGACCGTGACCGCCGCCGACGGCAAGGGAGTCTGGCGGCCCTACGTCGTGAGCGACACCGGGTCGGGCCGCGTGGGGTTGCACGCATGTGGAGCGGCGGTCGTCGAGCCGGGGCTCGCGCCCGGGCTCGCCGTGGCCTTCGCCCTCACCAAGGGCACGAAGCCCGACCTCGTGGTGCAGAAGCTCACCGAGCTCGGCAGCGATCGCATCCTCCCGGTCCGGTCGCGCCGGTCGACGGCGCGCTGGGAACGCGATCGCAGCGCCGCGGCCGTGGAGCGCCTCCGCCGTGTCGCCCGTGAGGCTGCCGCCCAGTGCCGCCGGGCGCTCCTCCCCGAGATCGGCGAGCCCGCCCCGCTCGAGTCGCTGGCGGGCCGGCCCGGCCTGCTGGTGGCGGATCGCGGCGGGTGGGCCGCGAGCGACCTCGTCGAGCCGCCCGACGACGGGTGGGTGCTGGTGATCGGGCCCGAGGGCGGCCTCACGTCCTCCGAGCAGGCCGCCCTCGGCAGCCCCCCCGCCCTCGGCGTCGGCCCGTACGTGCTCCGGGCGGAGACGGCGGCGATCGCCGGCGCCGCCGCCCTCGCCGGGCGGCGCCGGCCGCGCTGAGCGTCAGGCGCGCAATGAGTGGTCGGAATCGACCGAATGCCGGGCTTGTGCCGCCGCCGAGCGTGGCAATCAGGCCGGAAGAGGCCCAATTGCTGACGCCGAGAGTGACATTCGCGCGCTGACTTGATATCCTGACCGTCTTATCGGCTACGGGGGGCACACCCAATGCTCAGCGAGAACGGACGGCACGTCGGTGAGCGTCTCCGCTCGATCCGGCGTCAGAAGGGCCTGTCGCTCCACGACGTCGAGGCCCGGTCTGGCAACGAGTTCAAGGCGTCCGTGCTGGGAGCGTACGAGCGCGGTGAGCGCGCGATCTCGGTGCCCCGCCTGATGCGGCTCGCGGAGATCTACTCGGTCCCGGCCGATCAGCTGCTCCCCCGCAATGCCGAGATCGAGATCGACCTCACCGACCGCGACAGCGGCCCGTTCGAGGAAGGCTTCACCATCGACCTCGAACGCCTCAGCGCGCTCGAGGACCCCGACGCCGCCGTGCTGTCGCGCTACGCGGCCACGATCCAGCTCCAGCGCCAGGACTTCAACGGCAGGATCCTGACCATCCGGCGCGACGACCTGCGCGTGCTGGCGGCCGTTCTCGGTCGCAGCCCGGAGGACCTCATCGCTCGCCTCGAGCAGCTCGGCCTCCGCGCCGCCGACTCCCGGGCCTGATCGCGCGCGCATAGCGCCGAGCCGCGCGCGGTCCGTCCGGCGCTATCATCGAGCCGGCTTGTCCTCGCCTTCGACGACCCAGGTCAAGATCCTCGTGCCGGGCAACCACCTCATGGTGGGCCTGCTCGGTCAACGCGACGAGTTCCTTCGCCTGGTCGAGGACGCCTTCCCGGTGTCGATCCACGTGCGCGGCAACGAGATCACCGTCAGCGGCGAGGGCGACGAGCCGGAGCGGGTGGGCCGCCTCTTCGAGGAGATGGTCCTGCTCGTGGAGGAGGGGCACGGCCTCGACCGTGAGGGCGTCGGCCGCAGCATCGAGATGTTGAAGGCCGACGAGCGGCCCACCGACGTGCTCGGCACCGAGGTGCTCCGGGGGCGCAACCCCGTGCGGCCCAAGACGGCGGGGCAGAAGCGCTACGTCGATGCCGTGCGCGAGCACACCGTGACCTTCGCGATCGGGCCCGCCGGCACCGGCAAGAGCTATCTCGCGGTCGCGCTGGCGGTGCAGGCGCTCCAGGCCAAGGAGATCCACCGGATCATCCTCACCCGACCGGCGGTGGAGGCGGGAGAGCGGCTCGGGTTCCTCCCCGGCGACATCCTGGCCAAGGTCGACCCCTACCTCCGGCCGCTCTACGACGCGCTCTACGACATGCTCGAGCCCGAGGCGGTGAGCCGGCTGATGGAGCGGGGCACGATCGAGGTGGCGCCGCTCGCGTTCATGCGCGGCCGCACGCTCAATGACTCGTTCATCATCCTCGACGAGGCGCAGAACACGACGCCGGAGCAGATGAAGATGTTCCTGACCCGGCTCGGCTTCGGCTCGAGGATCGTCGTCACCGGCGACGTGACCCAGATCGACTTGCCGGAGGGCCGCGGCCGCTCCGGCCTCCTGGCGGTGCGCGACGTGCTGGTGGGCATTCCGGGGCTCGCCTTCGTCGAGCTGGGCTCCCGCGACGTCGTGCGCCACCGCATCGTGCAGGACATCGTCGACGCCTACACCGCGAGCGAGCCATGAGGGTGGAGCGTGTCTTCGGCGCCGACGAGCAGTCCGAGGTCGACGTCGACCTGCTCCGCTGGGTGCGGCTCGCCCGGTTCGCTCTCGGGGAGGAGCGGGTACCGGAGGACGCCGAGCTGTCACTGATCTTCGTCGACGAGCAGGCGATCACCGACCTGAACGAGCGCTTCCTCGGCGGCTCCGGCCCGACCGACGTCCTGGCGTTCCCGATGGACGACGACCTCGTCCTCGGCGGCCGTCAGCCGGACCAGGGCGGTCGCGGCCCCGGGTCGCCGACGGAGCCGAGCGACCCGCCTGTGGTCATCGGCGACGTGGTGGTCTGTCCGCGGGTGGCGGAGCGCCAGGCCCCGGCCCACGGACAGTCCCTCGGTGACGAGCTCGCCCTCCTTGTCGTCCACGGCGTCCTGCATCTGCTGAACTACGACCATGCGGAGGAGGGCGAGTCCGCGGCGATGAAGCGCCGCGAGCGCGAGCTGCTGGAGCAGTTCCGCGCCTTCGAGGGGGGATGAAGGTTGGAACGCGGCCGACCCCCAGATCCCGCTGACGCGGTAGGAGCGCGATGAGCGCGACCTTGTTGCTGTGGGTCACCGTCCTCGTGCTCTTCCTCGCGTCCATCTGGCTCGCGCTGGCCGAGACCGCCTTCGTCGCCATGAGCCGGATCCGGGCGTTGGCGCTGGAGGAGGAGGGGCGGAAGGGCGCGGCCCGGCTGGCGCGGATGCTCGAGCATCCGGAGCAGACCGTCAACATCGTGCTCGCGCTCGCCCTGTTCGCGCAGCTGACCAGCGCCGCGCTCGTGGGTCTGCTGCTCGGCGCCTTCGCAGGGCCGATCGGCTTCATCGGCGGCATCGTCGTCCAGTTCGTCGCGTTCTTCGTCATCGCCGAGGTCGCGCCGAAGACGTTCGCGCTCCAGCACACGGACCGGGCGGCGCTACGGGTCGCGGGCATCCTCTACCTGCTCACCAACTTCCCGCCGCTCCGGGTGCTGTCTCGGGCCCTGATCGGCATGGCCAACGCGATCCTGCCGGGCAAGGGGCTGAAGCGGGGCCCATTCGTGACCGAGGACGACGTCCTTGCCGCGGCCGACGTCGCCGCGGAGGAGCAGGAGATCGAGCGAGAGGAGCGCAAGCTCATCCACTCGATCTTCGAGTTCGGCGACACCGTCGTACGCGAGGTGATGTTGCCTCGAACCGACATGGTCGCCATCGAGGCCGACGCCACCGTCGAGGAAGCCATGCAACGGGCCATCGAAGGCGGCTACTCGCGCATCCCGGCCTACGAAGGCGACACCGACCACATCATCGGCCTCGTGTACCTCAAGGACCTCGTGCACCATGTCCGCAAGGGCGAGGGCGGCCAGAAGGTCCACATCGCCCTCCGGGACGCGGTGTTCGTGCCGGAGCAGAAGCGGGTGGCCGAGCTGCTGCGAGAGATGCAGCAGCAGCACTTCCACATGGCGGTCGTGGTCGACGAGTATGGCGGCACCGCCGGCCTCGTGACCCTGGAGGACCTGCTGGAGGAGATCGTCGGCGAGATCGCCGACGAGTACGACGTCGACGAGCCCGGGGTCGAGCGTCTCGACGACGGCGCCCTGCGGGTGCCGGGGCGGATGCCGATCGACGACGTCAACGAGGAGCTCGGTACCGAGCTCCCCGACGACGAGTGGGACACGGTCGGCGGGCTGGTGTTCAACCTACTGGGCAAGGTCCCCGACGAGGGCGAGACCGTGCGGTTCCAGGGCCTCGAGTTCCGCGCCGAGCGGGTGCAGCGCCGGCGGATCGTCACGGTTCAAATCCGGCGGGTGGCGGAGCGCGAGCGGGTCGCCGAGTCGCCCGAGCGTTGACCTCCTTGCGCTCAGGCTTCGTCACGCTCGTCGGCCGACCCAACGTCGGCAAGTCGACGCTCCTGAACCGGCTCGTCGGCACGAAGGTCGCGATCGTCTCGGATCGGCCCCAGACGACCCGCACCGAGGTTCGCGGCGTCCGCACCACCGCCACCAGCCAGATCGTGCTCCTCGACACGCCCGGGCTGCACAAGCCCCGCACCCTGCTCGGCGAGCGCACGAACCAGCGGGCGCTCGCCACCCTGGCCCAGGTCGACGTCGTGTGCGTGCTCGTCGACGCGTGCTCGACCATCGGCCCCGGCGACCGGTTCGTCGCCGGCCTGGTGCAGCATCTCGACATGCCGGCGATCCTCGTGGTCAACAAGGTCGACCGCGCCGGGAAGGCGGCGGTGGCCGAGCACCTCGTCACCGCCGCGGCCGAGCTGGGCGACTTCGCCGCGTTCGTGCCTCTCTCGGCGCGCACCGGCGAAGGCACCGACGCCCTCGTCGGCGAGATCGAGGCGCGCCTACCCGAAGGACCGGCGTACTACCCCGACGGGATGGTCACCGACCAGCCCGAAACCGTCCTCGCCGCCGAGCTGCTCCGCGAGAAGCTGCTCGCCACCGCCCGTGACGAGCTCCCGCACTCGATCACCGTGTCGGTCGAGGAGCTCGAGACCCCGGAGGGCGCCTCCGGTGACGACCTGGTCCTGCGGCTGCGGGCGCTGGTCGGGGTCGAGCGCGAATCGCAGAAGGGGATCGTGATCGGGCGAGGTGGTCAGGTGATCAAGGAGGCGGGGACCCGCGCCCGCCAGGAGCTCGAGGCGCTGCTGGGCACGCGCGTCTACGTCGAGACCCACGTGAAGGTCGAGCGCGACTGGCAGCGCCGCCCGGCCTCGCTGGACCGCCTGGGGTATTGAGAATGCACGGTCCCGTCGGGTTCCCGGGCGCGAAGTTCGCGGCGGTAATGTGCGGCGCGAAGTCAGGGGTCGACGGGACGGGGACATGACGGAGCGGGCCTCGCGCGCAAGGAAGTGGGTCGCGGCGGCCTCCGTCGCTCTGGTGGTCGGGCTGGTCCTCGCCGGCTGCCGGGGCCCCGAGAACGAGCAGAACTCCCTGAAGCCCGAAGGCCCCGCGGCGGACAAGATCGACGGTCTCTTCGTCCCCGTCTTCTGGGTGTCGGTGGTGGTCGGCGTCTTCGTCCTCGGCGCGGTGCTGTGGGTTGCGCTGCGCTACCGGCAGCAGCCCGGGAAGAACGAGAACCCCAGGCAGATACACGGCAGCACCCCGCTCGAGATCGGCTGGACCATCGCCCCCGCGCTCATCCTGCTCGTGGTGGCCGTCTTCACCATCCGGACGATCTTCGACCTCGCCCGCGAGCCGAGGGGCGACGTGCTCCAGGTGACCTCGGTGGCCAAGCAGTGGTGGTGGCAGTTCAACTACCCCGACGAGGAGGTGGTGACGGCCAACGAGCTGGTGATCCCCACGGATACGCCGGTGCGGGTCGGGCTCACGGCGTGCGACGACTCGATCCCGAACGAGTGCAACGTGATCCACAGCTTCTGGGTACCGGAGCTGGCGGGGAAGCAGGACGTCATCCCCGGCCGTGACCAGGCGACCACCATCGAGGCCCACGAGCCCGGCACCTACCTCGGGCAGTGCGCCGAGTACTGCGGGCTCTCGCACGCGAACATGCGGTTCCGGGTGATCGCGGTCGAACCCGACGAGTACGACGACTGGATCGCCGACCAGCAGCAGGACCCCGCGGTGCCGTTCCAGGAGGGCCCCGAGGACGACCCGCAGCCGGCCGGCCCCGCCCAGGAGCTCGTCGCCGACAAGTACCAGTGCACGAACTGCCACAGCTTCGACGACTCGGCCACGAGCAGCTACGGCCCCAACCTCACCCACCTCGCCAGCCGCGCCACCTTCGCGAGCGGCTACTACGAGCTGACCCGGGAGCGACTGGTCGAGTGGCTCCTCGACGCGCCGTCACTCATCCCGATGGAGTCGCAGGACTGCCGCCGGCCGGGCGCGCCCGCGGTGGAGGACGGGACGTGCGTCGGAATGCCCTCGTTCACCCGGGACACCCCTGCGGGCCAGCCGGTGATGTCGCGCGAAGATGCCCGGGAGATCGCCGACTACCTCCTCTCGCTCGAGTGACCGTGATGGGGAAGAGCCGATGACGACCGTTTCGGATGCCCTGACCCCCCTGAGGCGGGTCGCCGAACTGCGCCGGCCCAAAGCCACCACCGGCTTCTGGAGCTGGTTCACCACCATCGACCACAAGAAGATCGGCATCATGTACGGCACCACCGCGCTGGTGTTCTTCGTGGTCGGGGGGGTCGAGGCGCTCCTCCTCCGGCTCCAGCTCGCCGGGCCCAACGGCACCGTGCTGACGGCGTCGCAGTACAACCAGCTGTTCACGATGCACGGCACGACGATGGTGTTCCTCATGGGGATGCCGCTGGCGGTGGCGTTCGGCAACTACCTGATCCCGCTCCAGATCGGCGCCCGCGACGTCGCGTTCCCGCGCCTGAACGCCTTCGGCTACTGGGGCTTCCTCGTGGGCGGGATCTTCCTGTACTCGAGCTTCTTCCTCGGCGGCGCGCCCGACGGCGGCTGGTTCGGCTACACGCCGCTCACGAGCACGCCGCTCACGCAGGGGTTCCTCCCCGGCCGGGGCCCCGACTTCTGGGCCGTCGGCCTGGTGATGCTCGGCATCGCGTCGACGACCACGGCGATCAACTTCATCGTCACCGTCGTCAACCTCCGGGCCCCGGGCATGACGTTCATGCGCATGCCCGTGTTCACCTGGATGATGACGGTCGTCGCGTTCCTCACCCTGTTCGCGATGCCGATCATCACCGCCGCGCTGATCATGGTCTACTTCGACCGGCAGTGGGGCACGACGTTCTTCTCGGCCTCCGCCGGTGCCGACCCCCTGCTCTACCAGCACCTGTTCTGGCTCTTCGGCCACCCCGAGGTCTACATCCTGATCCTGCCGGGGATGGGCATCGTGTCGGAGATCCTGCCCGTCTTCTCGCGCAAGCCCCTGTTCGGCTACCCGGTGGTCGTGTTCTCGGGGATCGCCATCGGCTTCCTCGGCTGGGGGGTGTGGGCCCACCACATGTTCGCCACCGGCCTGGGCCCGGTCGCCGTCTCGGCGTTCGCGCTGTCGACGATGCTGATCGGGGTGCCCACGGGCGTGAAGATCTTCAACTGGCTGGGCACCGTATGGCACGGCTCGGTGCGCCTCACCACCGCGATGCTGTTCGCGCTGGGGTTCATCGCCATGTTCACGCTCGGCGGGCTCTCGGGCGTGCTGCACTCGGTCGTGCCCGCCGACACCCAGCAGACCGACACCTACTTCGTGGTGGCCCACTTCCACTACGTGCTGTTCGGCGGCCTGGTCCTGGCGATCTTCGGCGGCTTCTACTACTGGTTCCCCAAGCTCACCGGCCGCTTCCTCGACGAGCGCCTGGGCAAGGTCAACTTCTGGACGATGCTGGTCGGGTTCAACCTGACGTTCTTCCCGATGCACATCGTCGGTCTCGTCGGCATGCCCCGCCGCACGTACCGCTACGACGACGGCCTGGGCTGGGACTTCCTCAACCTGCTCGAGACCATCGGCTCGTTCGTCATCGCGTTGTCGGTGCTCGTCTTCATCGTGAACGTCGTGGTGAGCCGGCGCAACGGCGAGGCGGCGGGCGACGACCCCTGGGACGCGCGGACGCTCGAGTGGTCGATCCCGTCGCCGCCGCCCGAGTTCAACTTCGCCGAGATCCCCGAGGTCGAGACGCGCGACGACTTCTGGCACCGCAAGTACACCGAGGACGACGACGGCCGCCTGGTGCGGCTGCCCAAGGGCGGCGCCGTCGCCACCACCGAGGGCGGCGACGGCGGCGGGCCCGACGAGCACGGTGACGGCTCCGGCGACGGTCACCATTCCGAGGGAGGGGGCATCCACATGCCGTCGCCGTCCTACTTCCCGTTCGTGATGGCGCTCGGCCTGCCGATCCTCGGCTACGGCGCGGTCTTCAAGAACTTCTGGTTCGTTCCGATCGGCGCCCTGGTGGTGCTGTTCGGGATGTACGCGTGGGCGATCGAGCCCCCGACGGAGTAGCGAGCATGGCGCAGATCACGGCCACCGACCCCGTGCCCGGCGACCCCGTGCACGACGCCCACGGCCACGACCCCCACGCGACCGCCACCGGCGTCGGCAACACCAAGCTGGCGCTGTGGCTGTTCCTCTCGTCCGACGCCCTGTTCTTCGGCGCGTTCATCTCCGCGTACCTGCTCTATCGCGGCCGCAGCCAGGACCCCCCGTTCCCCGAAGACGTCTACAACATCCCGTTCACGTCGGTGACGTCGTTCATCCTCCTGATGAGCAGCCTCACCATGGTCCTGGCGCTGGCGGCGATCCAGCGGGGCGACTACCGCCGCCTGCGGATCTGGCTGCTCGCCACCGCGCTCTTCGGCTCCACGTTCATCGGCGGGCAGGTGTTCGAGTTCACCGAGTTCTACCGCGAGGGGCTGTCGCTGAGCACCAACCTCTTCGGGTCGACGTTCTTCGTGCTCACCGGCCTGCACGGCGCCCATGTCACCGGCGGCATCATCTGGCTCCTGTCGCTGTGGGGCCTCGCCGCCCAGGGCCGGCTCACCAGCGCCGACTCCGAGAAGGTGGAGTACGCCGGCCTGTACTGGCACTTCGTCGACGTCGTGTGGATCGTGATCTTCACCGTCGTGTACCTGATCCCGAGGTAGGGCGTGGCCGAGACCGAGACCGAGACCGAGACCGAGACGACCCCCGCCCTCGAGCAGCCCGGCCGCGAGCTCGAGCAGGTCGCCGACGAGCACCTGCCGGCGGCGACCGAGCCGGCGCCGGGCCTGTTGCCGGGCGAGGTGAGGCCCCATCCCTCGCCGCTCAAGTACGTAACAATCGCAGTGGTGCTGGTGGTCGTCACGGCCGCCGAGGTGTGGGTGTCGTACCTCGACGAGGTACTCGCGAGCGGGCTGATCATCGTCCTGCTGCTGCTGTTCGGCTTCCTCAAGTTCACGATGGTGGCCGCGTGGTACATGCACCTGCGCACCGACAAGCCGATCTTCCGGCGCTTCTTCGCCCTCGGCGTCGCCGCTGCCATCAGCCTGTACCTGATCGTGCTCCTCACGCTCGACGTCTTCAGCGAGTAGCTCCGTGATCGCGCACACGGCGCACGCGCCCGGCTGGCACCCGCACCCCGACGTGTGGCTGCTGATCGCGGTCATGATCGCCGGGTACACGGTGACGGTGGTGCGCCTGGGCCCTCGCTACGTGCCGCCGGGCCAGTCTCCCGTCACCCGCTTGCAGGTGGTGTGCTGGTCGCTCGGCGTGCTCGCTACTTGGGTCGCGGCCGACTGGCCCATCCACGACGTGGCCGAGGGGTTCAACTACAGCGTGCACATGGTGCAGCACCTGCTGCTGTCGATGGTCGCCGCGCCGCTGCTCCTGCTCGGCACCCCCGCCTGGATGCTGCGGGCGGTCCTGCGTCCGCCGTGGCTCTTCCGGACGGTTCGGGCGCTGGCCCGGTTCCTCCCTGCGCTGGTGGTGTTCAACGTGGTGCTGGTGCTGACCCACTGGCCGGCCATCGTCGACGCCGGCCTGCGGTCGGAGCCGGTGCACTTCCTCGTGCACGCCCTGATCTTCGTGTCGGCGCTGATCATCTGGCTCCCGGTGGTCAGCCCACTGCCGGAGATCCCGCGGCTGTCGCCACCGGGGCGCATGATCTTCCTCTTCCTCCAGTCGGTCGTGCCGACCATCCCCGCCTCCTTCCTTACCTTCGGCAGCGCCCCCCTCTACCGCTTCTACGAGGACGTGCCGCAGCTCTGGGGCCTGTCGACCGTCGACGACCAACGTCTCGCCGGGCTGATCATGAAGATCGGCGCCGGCCTGCTGCTGTGGATGCTGATCGCCGTGACCTTCTTCCGCTGGGCCGCCGAGGAGGAGCGACGCACCGCGAACCGCCGGCAGTGGCAGGATCTCGATCGCGAAGTGACCCGGATGACCGAGACGGGACTCCCGAGCCGATGAGTGTCAAGGACGACGAGCTGAAGGCCGGCGAGCCCTCGGCCGCCGACGGATCGGACACGGACGAGGAGGCGACGCCCGAGCCGCCCGCGCTGGAAGCAGGCGAGGGGCCGCCCAGCCCGGTGCGCGACCGGCTGCTGCTCCCGCTGCTGCTGCCGCTGGTGGCCATGCTCGCCACCGCCCTCTACGTGCTCAATGTGTCACGCGTGTTCCTCGCCGGGGGCAACGGCGCCTCCTCCGTGGTCACCGCCAGCATCCTCACCGTCGGCATCCTGGCCGGCGCCGCCTTCATCTCGGCGAGCCCGCGCCTGCGGTCGTCGACGCTCACGCTGACGCTGTCGGGGCTGATGGTCGTGATCGTGTCGGCCGGCCTCATCACGCTGGGACCGAGCGAGGAGAAGGAGGGGGGCGGCGGCGGGTTCGTGGAGCCGAAGGGCGAGCCGACCGCAACGCTGACCGTCGAGGCGCTTTCGAGCCTCAGGTTCGACCAGACCGAGTACACGGCGCCGGGTGGGATCCTCGAGATCGACTACGTGGGCAGGGGCGGCTCCCACACCTTGGTGTTCGAGGAGCAGGAGTTCGCCGGCTTCAAGCTCGCGGTGAGCGGCGAGGAGACCGACAGCGGGAAGGTCGAGATCGAGGAAGGCGAGTACCCGTTTTTCTGCGACATCCCCGGTCACCGGGCCGCGGGAATGGAGGCCACGCTCACGGTCACGCCCGCTGCCGCGCCCGCCGAGGGTGAGGTCGCGACGACGACCACCGCCGCCCCGTGAGACCGCTCCTGCGAGGGGCGCTCGCCGCCACGGTGGCCGCGGCGGCGCTGGCCGCGTGCGGCGGCGACGATGGCGGCGGCTATCGGGAGCCGAAGGGCCAGGCCCAGGAGCAGGTCTCGATCCAGGGCGGCAACTTCTTCTTCGACCCCGATCGCTTCGAGCTGCCGGCGGGCGTCAACCAGATCGAGCTCGTCGGCGAGCAGGGCGTCCACACGCTCCTGATCGAGGGCGTCGACGGCTACGAGCTGAGGGTCGAGGGCAGCGGCGACACCGAAGCCAAGAAGGTCGACCTCGAGCCGGGGGAGTACGTGGTCTACTGCGACATCCCCGGCCATCGCAGCCAGGGCATGGAGGGAACGCTCACGGTCGAGTAGCGGTGTGACGGCGGTCGTCGGGATCTCAGGGCGCCGGCGCCGACCGGGGCACCGGCGCGGTCTCCGGGACCATCACCCGCACCGCGCCCCGCACCGCCTCGAGTCGTGCCGGCAGCGGGCCGACGCGCTCCCCGCTCGCGTAAAGCTCGATCGGCAGGGAGGGGTCGCGCGACTCGATCACGACCTCCCGGCCCCTGAGCATGTCGACGGCCGGGTGCGCCACGTGGGTCCCGCGGAAGACCCTGGGGAACGACCAGAGGAAGGCGGGACGCGACACCGGCCCGACGACGCACACGTCGAGCTCGCCGTCGTCGAGCTCGGCGCCGGGCGTGACCATCATCCCGCCCGCGTAGCAGCGACCGTTCCCGACCGCCACCAGCCACGCGTCGATGTCGCGGCTCGTCCCGTCGACGTCGATGCGGAACCGGTGGGGCCGGTAGGTCGCCAGCGTGCGGAGCACGGCCAGCACGTACAGGGTGGTGCCGCTCGCCCAGCGCACTCCGTTGGCCCAGCGGTTGGCCTCCGAGTCGAAGCCGGTGTTGGCGACCGAGGTGAACCACCGGCCCGCGCGACCCTCGCCGGTCCCGTCGCCTGCCGGGGGGCCGGCCTCGGCCCGGCCCAGGTCGACGAGGCCGGGCCGGCCGGACTCGAGCACGCGGACGGCGTCGAGCGGCCGGCGGTGGTCGATGCCGAGGTGGCGGGCGAAGTCGTTCCCCGCCCCCGTGGGCACGATCCCGAGCATGCCCCCCGCCTCGGCGGCCAGGCCGGCGAGTTCGCTGACCAGGCCGTCACCGCCGCACGCCACGACACCGCGGCTGCCGTCCAGCGCGCGGCGCGCGGAGCGGCGGGCGTCCTCGAAGTCGGTGGTGACGTTCACGTCGATGTCGAGCTCGGAGCCGGCGAACGCCTCGATCAGCTGCGGCAGGAGCTTGCGGGTGCGGCCGCGGCCGGCGGCGGGGTTCACGACCGCGGTCCAGCGCACGGTCGCGGATGGTAGTGGCGACCGGTAGCGTTCGAGTGTGGTCGCTGGCCTCGACGACACCCGCGTCCCCGGTCACGTCGCGATCGTCATGGACGGCAACGGCCGCTGGGCCACGCGGCGCGGGCTCAAGCGCACCGAGGGGCACGCCGCGGGCGAGGAGGCGCTGTTCGACACCGTGCACGGCGCGCTCGACATCGGTCTCGAGTGGATAACGGTGTTCGCCTTCTCCACCGAGAACTGGCGCCGGCCGGTCGACGAGGTGCGCTTCATCATGAACTTCAACGAGGCCCTGCTGCGGCGCCGGCGCGAGGAGCTGCACGAGCTGGGGGTGCGGGTGCGGTTCATCGGGCGGCGGGGCGGGCGGGTGACGGCTCGTATGCGCCGCCGGATCGAGGAGACCGAGGCGATGACGGCACGCAACCGGCGCATGACGCTCACGTTCGCGTTCAACTACGGGGGGCGCGCCGAGCTCGTCGACGCGGCCCGGGCGGTGGGCCGCGAGGTGAGCTCCGGCCGCCTCCACCCCGACAAGATCAGTGACCGCACGATCGCCCGGCATCTCTACGCGCCCGACATGCCCGCCCCCGATCTGCTGGTGCGCACGTCGGGTGAGTACCGGATCTCGAACTTCCTCCTGTGGGAGCTGGCCTATGCCGAGCTCGTCTTCACCGACGTGCTCTGGCCCGACTTCCGGCGCGAGCACCTGTTCGACGCCATCCGCGAGTACCAGCGCCGAGAGCGCCGCTTCGGCGCCGTCGACGAGTAGCACGCCGATGCTCGGCCAGGGTGAACCACACGGCTGTAGTTAGACTGCGGTCGTGGGCCTCTACCGGGACCGGGGGGTCGTGCTGCGCACGATCAAGCTGGGTGAGGCCGACCGCATCGTCAGTCTTCTCACTCAGGGTCACGGGAAGGTGCGGGCCGTCGCCAAGGGCATCCGCAAGCCCGGCAGCCGCTTCGGCGGCCGCCTCGAGCCCACGAGCCACGTGGCCCTCCAGTGCTACCGGGGCCGCGAGCTCGACGTGGTCACCCAGGTCGAGACGATCGACGCCAACCGGGCGCTTCGCGAGCACTACGGCTCGCTCACCCACGCCGTCTCGATGCTCGAGGCCGCCGACCAGGTGGCCCAGGAGCACGAGCGCAACCCGCCGCTGTACCGGATGCTGGTGGGTGCGCTGCGCACCCTCGCGGTCACGCCGTCGGCGCTGGTGGCGCCGGCCTTCTTCTGGAAGCTGCTGAGCCTCGAAGGCTTCCATCCCCTGCTCGACGGGTGCTCCCGGTGCGGGGACGACACCGGACCGTTCCCGGGCTTCGAGTTCGGGGAGGGAGGCGTGCTGTGCGAGGCGTGCGCACGCTTCGGCGGCCGGCGGGTCCGGCCGGCGACGCTGGCGCTGCTGCGGCGCGTCCTCGGCGGCGACCTGCGCGGCGCGCTGGGAGAGGTGGCGGGGGCCGAGGTCGTCGCCGACGTCGAGCGCCTCGGCGTCGGCGCGCTCGAGTACCACCT
>JBOGFI010000141.1:0-14373 GCA_050743365.1 Acidimicrobiia bacterium
GCGCGGCCGTCGGTCAGGAGCACGAGCAGCGGCACCACGCTGGATCTCCGGCCGGTGGTGGCGAGGGTCAGGGCGGCGCGGATCCCTTCTGCGAGTGGCGTCTCGCCTCCGGTGGCGAGCGAGCCGAGCCGGTGGCGCGCGACCTCGACGCTGGCGGTGGGGGTGAGCAGCACCTCCGCCCCTTGGCCGCGGAACCCGACCACCGCGACCTGATCGCGCTGCTGGTACGCCTGCGTGAGCAGGCCGAGCACGCTGCCGGTGGCGGCGTCGGCCCGCGCCGGGGCACCCATGGAACCGCTGAGGTCGACGGTCATGACGAGCAGGCGGGAGGCGCGATCCTCCCGCACCGCCGCCCGCAGGTCGGCGGGCGTCGCGGCCGAGGTGGGGTCGACTGACCGCCGGCGGGCCAGCGCCCGAATGCTCGCCACCGCCGCGACCGGCGCGTCGGGGGCCTCGCGCGCAGGGAAGTCGTGGACGTATCGCCCGCGCGACGACTCGACGCGAGCGCGCGTGACGGGTGGCGGGCGACGTTCGGGGCCGAGATCGAGCGCGCGGTCGTCGGGCGCGCGCACATCCTCGCCGGCACCGTCGGCCTCGCGAGGCGCCTGGGGTTCGTTCGGTCCTGCGAGGGCGTCGTCGAGGACGCGGTCGAGTGCACCCGGCGGCAACGTCGGCGGGTCGAACGGCGCGCGTCGAGCGCGGTGGGCGAGGACGAGCGGCGCGACCCTCCGTAGGTCGTCGACAGTGGCCGTGAGCCGTCCCTCGAAGCCGGCGTGGGCCGCAGCCGCTCGGCACAACGTGAGATCGGCGCGGAGTCCCTCGGCGCCGGCCACCAGGGCGAGGCGCGCCGCCGCCACGAGCAGCTCGTCGGGCTGGCCGGCCGGCTGTGCGGCCGCGAGCCGGCGCGCGAGCTCGTCGTCGTCGGTGGCGGTCCCGCCGTCGGCGTCCGTTCCACTGTCGAAGGCGAGTCGGCGCCGGACGGCGGCGACCCGGCCGTCGACGTCGGTCGGGGCGACGATCTCGACACAGAGCCCGAAACGGTCGAGGAGCTGGGGCCGCAGCTCCCCCTCCTCCGGGTTCATCGACCCGATCAGCACGAAGCGGGCTTCGTGACGGTGGGACACGCCTTCGCGCTCGACGACGTTCACGCCCGACGCGGCGACGTCGAGGAGGACGTCGACGAGGTGATCGGCGAGCAGGTTGACCTCGTCGACGTAGAGCACGCCTCCGTGGGCGGCCGCGAGCAGCCCGGGCTGGAACTCGATGTCAGCGCCCGTCAGCGCGGCCGCCAGGTTCAGCGTGCCGATGAGACGGTCTTCGGTGGCACCGAGGGGAAGCTCGACGAACGGAGACTCGCCGGGGAGCAGGCCGGCCAGGCCGCGGGCGAGCGTCGTCTTGGCCGATCCCTTCTGGCCCCGGAGGAGCACGCCGCCGATCTGGGGGTCGATGGCGGCGAGGTGCAGGGCAAGCTTCGCATCGTCTTGGCCGACGACCGCGCTGAAGGGGAACGGCCGTGGGCCCGTCACCGGGCCTCCTCCCAGCCCTCGGCCTCGAGGATCGCCTCGGTCAGGGCGTGGCGGGCGGCATCCGAGGCCTCCCACATGCCACGACCGGCCGCCTCGAGCAGCCGCTCGGCGATGGCGCGGAGCGCCCACGGGTTCGACTCGGCGAAGAACTTCTTCATGGTCGGGTCGGTCACGTAGGCGTCGGTGACCCGCTCGTACATCCAGTCCTCCACGACCTGCGCGGTGGCGTCGTACCCGAAGAGGTAGTCGACCGTGGCCGCCAGCTCGAACGCTCCCTTGTAGCCGTGCCGGCGCATGGCGTCGATCCAGCGGGGGTTGAGGACGCGGCTGCGCACGACGCGCGCGGCCTCCTCGGCGAGGGAACGGATCTTCGGTTGCGCGGGATCAGCGGTGTCGCCGAACCAGGCGCGCGGTGACGTGCCGGTGAGAGCCCGGACGGTCGCGATCATCCCACCGTGGTCTTGGAGATAGTCGTCGGAGTCGAAGATGTCGTGTTCACGGTTGTCCTGGTTCTTGATCGCGACGTCGATCGAGGCGAACCGGCGGCGCATGGCGTCCGGGGCGGCGACGCCGGGCCGGTCCCGCCCGTACGCGAACCCCGACCACGTCAGGTAGACGTCGGCGAGGTCGGCGTCGGTGCGCCACGACCGCTGCTCGATCACGGGGAGGATTCCCGATCCGTACCCGCCCGGCGCCGGTCCGTACAGGCGGGGGTCGTCGGCACCGGCGGCCCGGACCGGGTTCCGGTCGGGTGGCTCGTCGAGCGAGGCGACCAGGCGCACCGCGTCGTCGAGCAGCTCGACGACGTGGGTGAAGGCGTCGCGGAAGAAGCCGCTGATGCGCAGGGTCACATCGACTCGGGGGCGGCCGAGCTCCTCGAGCCCGATGACCTCGAGCCCGGTGACCCGCCCGCTCTCGGGGTCCCAGGTCGGTCGCACGCCCAGCAGACCCAGAGCCTCGGCCGCATCGTCGCCGGTCGTGCGCATCGCCGCCGTCCCCCAGAGCACGAGACCGACGGTGCGCGGTGCCCGGCCCGCCTCGGCGATGTGACGCTCCACGAGCCGATCGGCGAGCCGGCAGCCCACGTCCCATGCCAGCGGGGACGGGATGGCCTTCGGGTCGACCGAGTAGAAGTTCCGGCCCGTCGGCAACACGTGCGCCGCGCCCCGGCTGGGCGCGCCACTCGGGCCGGCGGGTACGTAGCGTCCCGCAAGGCCGTCGAGGAGATGCTCGATCTCGTCGGTGGTGTGCGCCAGCCGCGGGACCAGGCTGGTCGCGACCCATCGCAGCGTCGGGTCGTCGGTCGCCGCCGGGTCCCAGCCGCTCGAGGCCAGCCGCTCGACGAGGTCGCGGCACTCGGCTTCGACGCGGTCGAGCTCGGCCCGTCCGGCCTGGGTCAGGTCGACACCGAGCTCGGCGGCGACGGTCTCGCGCAACGACGGGATCGGGCCCTGGGGCAGGCGGGTGACGGAGAGGATGGTGTCGACGAGTGCGGCACCCGACGGGGCCTGCCCCAGCACGTGCAGGCCGCCGCGGATCTGGGCGTCCTTGAGCGCGCACAGGTACCCGTCGACGTGGAGGATGACTCGATCGAACTGGTCCTCGTCCGGTGGCCGCTCGCCCAGGTCGAGGTCGCGGTGGATGTGGGCCTCGACCAGCAGGGCCCAGATCTGGGCGCGGATCGGGGGCAGCTTGGCCGGGTCCATCGCCGCGAACCGAGCATGGGCGTCGAGGAGAGCCTCGAGCCGGGCCAGGTCGTCGTAGACGTCGGCCCGGGTGAGCGGCGGCGGCAGGTGATCGACCACCACTGCGTGGGTTCGCCGCTTGGCCTGGGCCCCCTCCCCCGGGTCGTTGACCACGAACGGGTACAGGAGGGGGATGTCGTCGAGCGCGAGGTCGGGGTAGCAGGCCGCCGACAGTGCCAACGCCTTGCCCGGGAGCCATTCGAGCGTGCCGTGCTTGCCGACGTGCACGATCGCGTCGGCGCCCACGCCGCCGTCTTCGACCGCTGCCGCCAGCCAGCGGTAGAAGGCCAGATAGTGATGGGGAGGGGGGAGGTCGGGGGCGTGGTAGGTCCCGATCGGGTCGGGCCCGAAGCCGCGGGGAGGTTGGATGGTGACCAGCACTCCTCCGAGGTCGAGGCCCGGGAAGATCAGCGCGCCGTCGTGGGCGTAGATCTCCCCCGGCGGCGGGCCCCATGCGGTCTCCACGCCTTGTTGCGCCTCGGCCGGCAACGACTCGAACCAGCGCTGGTACGCGACGGCGTCGAGTCGCCCGGCCGCCGCGTCGCACTGCGCACCAGTGAGCGTGGCCCGGTCGTAGGTGAACCCGTCGGCCAGCTCGGCCATCAAGGCGTCGCCCTGCTCCGGGATGCGATCGACGCGGTAGCCCGCGGCTCGGAGCGCGTGGAGCAGGACAACGACTGACGCCGGGGTGTCGAGCCCGACGGCGTTCCCGAGCCGGCCTCGCTTCGTGGGGTACGCCGAGAGCATCAGCACGATCCGTTTGCGGTCAGGCGGATGGTGGCGCAAGCGGGCGTGGCGCACCGCAAGCCGGGCCAGCCGCTCGGCCCGCTCACGATCGGCGCGGGTGGCGACGATCTCGGAGCCGCGCTCGCCGGCCTCGTCGACGATCTCCTTGAACGCGTACGTCGGGCCGACGATGCGCCCGTCGAACTCGGGGATCGCGACTCCCGTCGCGACGTCGACCGGTGACAGGCCGGCGTCGTGCGACGCCCACTCCGCCCGGGAGCGACTCGACGCCGGGCTCTGGATCACCGGGACGTCGAGCTCGGTGAAGGCGGGAGCCTGCCAGCCGTCGCCCGCGTCGGAGGAGGAACCGGCGGCGAGCGCGGACGTGACGATGGCGTCGACGCCGCGGTCGCGGCACAGCTCGACAGCGGCGACCGTGCCGCCGGCGTCCGTGCGCAGCGAGTACGCGAAGACCGCGAGCGCGTCTGCGCCGGCGGCCTCGATGGCGTCGCACAGCGCACGCACGTAGGTCGTGTTCCCGGCCACGAGATGGGCGCGATAGAAGATCACCGCGACTAGCGGTCGATCTGGGTCGCGATTAGCGCCGCGACGGCCCAGCCCGGTGCCGTCCCACAAGCCGAACGCCGGGATCTGCTCCGGCGCCTCGAAGCCGAACCCGGTCAACAGCACGGTGTCGGACAGGAACCGCAGCGCGTTGGCGACGTTCTCGGGCCCGCCCGAAGCCAGGTACCGGTGCGCTTCGCTCACGACACCGGCCGGAACGGTCGACGCGGCGGCGAGGTCGGCGTCGGGAGCGGCCTCGCCGCCGAGCGCGACCAGCGGCACGCCCGCCGATGCGCAGGAAGCTTCGAGCTCGGCGAACTGCTCCTCCCACCCCCACCGGCCGCCGAGGAGCCGGACCACGACGAGCGCGACACCTTCCAGCGAGGGCAGGGCCTCGACCCGGTCGGCGTGGAGCGCGCGCACCGGTCCGAGCTCGCCGGGCAGGTCGTCTGTCACCGACCGCAGCGCGAGGAGATCGGTGTCGACGTTGGCGAGGAACAGGATCACCGGCCGGCCTCGTTGGCGGCGTAGCGGCGGCGGCGCTCCTCGTCGGTCCAGAGCGAGCAGTCCTCGCACCTGAAGCCCGCGTCGGTGAGGTGCCACAGGCAGCAGCTCTTGCGCTCCCACGCCCACCGTTCTCCGAGCCGAACCAGGCACCCTGCCTCGGTGAG
Organism: Acidimicrobiia bacterium; assembly: GCA_050743365.1. GTDB lineage: Bacteria > Actinomycetota > Acidimicrobiia > IMCC26256 > JACDBD01 > JBOGFI01. The sequence goes on from JBOGFI010000141.1 coordinate 5,233, forward strand.
CGGGGGCGGGGCCGATGCGAAGAACGCCTCGGCCCGGTCGCGGATCTCGACCCGCCGGTCGGAGAGCTCCCCCGCGAACGCCCCGAACGACGACGCGCACGACGCGGCCACGTTTCCCCAGAGCAGGGGCTCACCCACCAGGCACGCCGCGTGCGCGGCGCGCACCAGCCGAGCGAGATGGCTCTCGATGAGCGCCTCGTGGAGCGCGGTCAGCGGCTCACCGACGGTGAGCACGCGGGCATCGTCGACCGCGACCGCATTGGGTCGGTCCCGCCCGAGCGCGATCGAGGTACGCGTCGGCGCGAGATCGATCACCGCGTCCCCCAGGACCCAACCTCCGATGGCGAGCGACGCGATCCGGAACGAGTACCCCTGCACGAACAGGGACATGGCGACGTCGTCGCGGTCGGTGCCGCGCCCGGCCTTCGTCGACTGGACGAGCTCGCCGAGGCGGTCCGGCTCCGCGAGGAGCGTCTCGCAGCCGATCCACCCATGGTCGTGCGGGCCGACGGAGACGCGGAGGTAGTCGACCGTGGCCGTGATCCGAGCCAGCAGCTCCGCGGCGTCGGTCACGCGGGAACGGTCGCGGTGCCCCGGCTCGGCGGACGAGCGTCCGCGGTCATCCGATTCAGCGACCAGCCCAGCCCGAGCCCGATGACGGTCCAGAGCAACGCCAGGACTCCGAGCGATTGCAGTCGGAACTCCCAGATGAGCCGGGCCGGAATGGACGATTGGATCGAGTCCGGCGACGCGGGGAACAACACGAGCGCCGCGCCGTACACGACGATGACAGCACCGGTGACCATCACCAGGCGGGTGGAGTCGTCGAACCGCTCCCGAAGCTGACCCGAAAGCCGGGCGAGCAAGGCCGCCGCGACAATGCTGAACACGATCAACGCGGCGTACTGGAGCGTTCGCTGGTCGATCGTGTCGGGATCGCCGACGGCGGGAGGGTTGGCCGGATACTTCAGGGCCGGGAGCAGCGTGGTGGTCGCGAAGGCGACCGCGGCGAGCAGCACCACACGGCTGAACTCCGAGGCGACGGTGAGCCGATGCCGCACCGACGAATAGACGGTTCCGAAGATCACCCCGACGAGTCCGCCGTAGATCACGCTGGCGAGCATGCCGCCGCCGATCTGCTCGTAGCGGGTGACGAGCGGGTCGTCAGCGTTGTTGTCGGGCGCGGAGGCGGCCTCCTCCAGGCGGATGGCCTCGTCGATGGTGGGCTCGGCGACGACCAGGAGATAGATCGCGGCCAGGGCGCCGGCGATGAGTCCGGCGATCAGGGCGCGTTTGATGACGGTGCCGTATGTCAGTTCCATCCCGGCCTCCTCAGTGACAGGGGGTGCCGAGGAGATGACGACCGTCGTGGAAGAACTCGTGGACCGTCTCCCACGAATGGGCCAGCACGGCGCCGTTCTCCTGAAGCATCAGATACGCCAGGGACAGGGCGAGTGCGACGACGAACCAGGCCCAGCCTGGAACCTCGATCCGCCGGGTCTGCGGTGCGGGAATCGCGGTTGCGGTCATGTGTCCTCCATCCTCGTGGATCAACTCGGCCCGCTGGTGTCCTGGCTCCCGGCTCGCCGCTCCCCTCCGCCTTCCAGCCCGGGTGGGCCGTGGCACGCGTGGAGGATCGCTCCCCGGTCACAGTTGCGGGACAGCCCCGGATTCACACCGGTGTTCCCTTTGGGTGAGGCGCACACTACTCCCGAGGCGCAACGGCTGCTAGTCACGGGTCATCCGCCGAATGCACGTGGTTACTGCGTGGGCGACGCCGAAACGTCGAAGCTCCCTTCCGTGTCCTGTACGGCTTCGCGGCGGGCGGCGAGCAGGACCCACGTGGCGAGCGCGACGAATTCCACGTCTTCGAGCAGCACCCACCAGCGCAGCGCCTGCGCGAGGTACACGCCGAAGCAGCCGCAGTTCCCGATCGTTCTGCTGAAGACAAGCGCGCTCAGCCCGAGTGCCGACCAGGCGATCGCGACGGCCAAGGCCGCCGCGGCTCCCCGGGCTCGCATCGAGGCGTTGCCGGTGAGCAGCAGCGCGCCGGCGGTCACTTCGCCGACGACCAGGCCGAGGGCGATGAGCCAGCTCCGCGGCGTGGAAGCGGCTGGGTAGGTACCCAGGACCTCGACGAACCCGGGGAGGTCGGCAAGCTGCCCCGCGGCCATGGCCAGGAGGAGGAGCGCGAGCACGACTCGCGCGATGGGCCTTCCCTGGCGTCGGTCCCGTGCCGGGTTGGGTTTCACACCCGTTCGGTGACGGCTTCGACGCGCACGCCGCCCGGCCGCCGGGGGGTGAACTGCGCGGTCTTGCTCGTGACGCAGCGAGTCGGGAGGGAGGTAGTGGTCGCCCTCGAGGCGGACGACGTCGTCGCTCTCGGCGAGGACTGCGCCGTTCCAGCTCGCACGCCGCGTAATGGGGTTACCTCCGTCGCCGCTCTGTCGCTGTCGGAACGGAAACCCGCTGCGAGCCTTCTGCCATCGGTACGGAATCAGATCCCGGCGATGCGGGTGTTGGGTAGGAAGGCGGCCCACGCGAACCAGAACGTGTCGACGTGCTCAATGGGCGTGAGCTTGGTGCCGGTGAGGGGCCCGTCGGTGGCGTTGCCGAGCACGTCCCAGGTGCTGCCGGTCTCGGTGTCGCGGAAGCCGTCCTCGGCGGCCTCGAAGGTGAGCGGGCGCCCGTCGACGGTGGGGTCGAAGACGCCGGTCGCGCCGACGTCGCGGCCGCCGTCGACGGAGGACTCGTCGAGTGCAGACGCGGTACCGGGCTCGAGCCAGACCACGACGGGGTGGCCGTCGACTTCGATTTCGACCACCCGGGCCTCGAAGAGGTCGGCGGTTCGGATCGCGACCGGGTCGTCGTCGCCGCGGATACCGACGACGCGTTCCTTGGCAGCGAGGCGGCCGTCGACCTCACCCTCGAACGCGAACGGCGGATCGTCGACGTCGTCGTAGCCGGGATAGGGGTTCTCGCCGTAGCTTCGGCGGTGGCCGGTGTCGCGGCTGAGCACGAGCCCGTCGGCGTTGGCATCGAGCCAGTCCGACCACGACACCGTGCTCATGGGAATCAGGTCGAGCTCCTCACCGGTGAGAACGCCGATGACGGCCTCGCCGGTGAAGTGGCTCCAGAGCGATTCGGTCTGGCGGTCGTACATGACGAGCCCGGACTGGTAGAGCATGCCCGAGGTTCCGAAGTCGAGGATCCGGTCGCCGAGGCGGCGGTCGTAGGCGATGGCGGAGTTGCACAGCGGGCAGTACGAGACGGTCACGGGGCGCCCGGCGATCGTGTCGTTGACGATCTCGTGCCAGGTCATGATCTGGATCGGATAGGCGCGGGCCTCGCCGTCGAGCTCGATCGCGAGCACGGGTTCGTCGTCCTCGAGGAAGGTGGCGCTCGACGCCCGCACGAACTTGGGCTCGTCGATGGGGGGGATGCCGTCGGGGGGCGGGCCCCCGGCGAGGACCTCGTTCGGGTCGATGAGCGGCGTCGGGAACGCTTCGGCAGTCGGGTTGTCGAGTGCGGAGGCCGTGTCCTCACGCGGCGACGCCGCCGCCTGCTCGACCGCCACGAACTTTCCGTCGTCCCCCACCTCGACCTTGTCCTCGTTCGCGAAGGGGCCGCACGCAGCGGCCGCGATCCCGAGGAGCGCGAAGAGGCCGCCGACCCGCGCCCTGATCGTGGTTGCCCGGCGCATCAGTGAACCGCCCGGAGGCCGAACCAGGCCGCGGTCATGGTGAGCAGCCCGAGGACGAGCAGTCGGTACTCCCGGTCGCGCCGGACGAGCACCAGCGCGATACCGAGAGCGGGGAACACGACCAGCGCCTGGACGAGCACGGCCGCGTCGGTGCGAGGGAGCAACACGTCCATCAGGACTGATCGGGGAGGTCTCCGGCAGCGAGCTGAGCGGCGAACGTGCGCAAGCGGTCGACGGGCTCGGCGGGTGGATCGCCGACCCGGTGGAGAGCCTGCTTGAGCGCGGTGTAGGTCTCGACCTCGAGACCGCAGCGCCGGCAGTCCTCGAGATGGGCGGACACGAGACGGAGCGTCCGCGCGTCGACTGCGCCATCGAGATAAGGCTGGAGCACGCGCGCCACCTCGAGACACCGCGCCGGGGCGTCGGGTCGCAGCCGCCGGCGGACCCGCAGCATGACACCCATTCCCCTCGTGAGGGGACTCATCAGGGTCGCCCTCATCTACATCCTCCTCCTCGGCAAGATCCCTTCTCGGGCCAGGTGGTCGCGCAAGCGCTTGCGGGCCCGGCTCAGCCGGCTCATCACCGTCCCGACCGGGACCCCGAGCACCTCGGCCGCCTCGCGGTACGACAGCTCGCTCACGTCGATCAGGTCGACGACCTGGCGGAACTTGACCGGCAGCGCGTCGAGCGCGCCTCCGAGATGCTCGTCGAGGACGCCCGCCACGGCCGCCTCCTCGGGCGCTGCGCTCGCGTCCTCGGTCGTCGCCGCCCGGCGCGTGAGCTCGTCCGGATCGTGAAGGAGGTCGGGGCGGCGGCGCCGCGACCGGTTGACCTGGGCGTTGCGCAGGATCGTCAGGAGCCATGCCCGCGGATGGCGGCCGTCGAAGCGATCGATCGCCCGGTAGGCGCGCAGGAGCGTGTCCTGGACCAGGTCCTCGGCGTCGGCGTGCGAACGGGTGATGGACAGCCCGACCCGGTAGAGCACGTCGATCTCGGGGACCACCTGCTCCTGAAAGACCACCTCGGAGCCGCGCGGGCCCGTCCGGGCCGGATCCCTCACACCCGGGAAACCCGCCGGGAACGCCCGGGCTTCCCGCCCGGCCGGGAAGCCCGGGCCCGGGCAACCGGGTTCCCTCGTCGATGCCGGTCACCGTGGGACACCGCCGCCTCCGCCGCTCGGTCGAGCGCCTCGTCGACCGCGAGGCCGCCCCGCGCGAGGCCGATGCGGCCTGGGCGCACCTCCAAGGCTGCCGGAGGTGCCAGGCGGCGGCCCGGCTGCTGCTCCACATGAAGGCAGCCCTGCGCCGCCGGGCCCGACGTGAGCCCGACCCCCTCGCGATCACCCGGCTGCGCCGCTACGCCCTCTGGGTCTCCGAGGAGGACCTTGACGCCAACTGAGGCAACGCGCGGATCGTGACCTACGAGCACCTGGACCCGATCACCTACCTCGCGGCCTTCGGTGGCGGGGTCATCTCGTTCCTGTCGCCGTGCGTGCTGCCGATCGTGCCCGGGTACCTGTCGCTCGTCACCGGGCTCGACCTCGCCGAGCTCCGGGCGGGCGAGCGGCGACATCTCCTGCGCATCACCCGCGACACCGGCCTGTTCGTGCTCGGCTTCGGGACCGTCTTCGTGCTCCTCGGCCTCTCGGCCACCACTATCGGAGCGGTCGTCTTCCGCAACCAGCTCCTGTTGACCCGGGTGTCGGGCGCGCTGGTGCTGGCCATGGCGCTGTTCCTGCTCGGCTCGCTGTACGTGCGGGCACCGTGGCTCTACCAGGAGAAGCGGTTCCAGCCGACGCTGTCGCGCTTCGGGCCGTTCGCGCCGCCGGTGGCCGGCGCCGCCTTCGGGTTCGGGTGGACACCCTGCATCGGGCCCATCCTGGGCTCGATCCTGGCGGTGGCCGCCAGCCAGGGACGGGCGTGGGCGGGCGCGTCGCTGCTCGCCGCCTACTCACTCGGGCTCGGTCTGCCGTTCCTCGTCACGGGCCTGGCCCTGGGCCGCCTGGCCGGCGCCTTCGCGTGGGTCAAGCGGCACTTCACCGGCATCGTGTTCGGCTCGGCCGCGACGCTGGCCGTCTTCGGTGTGCTGTTGATGTTCAACCGGCTGGTGTGGGTCACGGCGCGCCTCCAGGAAGGCCTCGACGCCGCCGGCCTCGATGGACTCGTCACCCTCGGATAGGACTCGGAACCCTCGGATAGGAGGACCTCGTGGTAGGCAAGCCCACCCCACCCAAGGGCCGGCCGACACCGGGCCGGCACGGACGCCAGCGAGCGAGCGCGACACCCACGCGCCCGGGGCGGCGCTCGGCCGTCGCGTTCGGCGTCGTGGCCGTCCTCGCCGTCGCGGCGCTGCTCGTCGTGGCATTCCAGACCGACGACGGAGACGAAGGTCCGGCACCGACCGACGCGGCGTCGTTCGACCTGCCCGCGCTCGAGGGCGACGGGCGCGTGCGCCTGGCCGACTTCCGGGGACGTCCGTTGGTCGTGAACTTCTTCGCCTCCTGGTGCACCCAGTGTGACGCCGAGCTCCCCGAGTTCCGCGACGCCGCCCACGCCCTCGATGGGCAGGTCGAGTTCCTCTTCGTCAACTCCAACGAGGACGGCGACTGGCGGCCCATGGCCGAACGCAACGACATCCTCGAGTTTCCCCTCGCCAAGGACGTCGGAGGTACCCAGGGCAACGGCCTGTACCGAGCGGTCGGCGGCCCCGGCGGCATGCCCATCACCGCCTTCTACGACGCCGAGGGGAACCTCGTCGACGTCGCGTTCGGCGCCCTGCTCGGCGGTGCCCTCGACGACCGCCTCCAAGAGCTCTACGGTGTCCGGCCCGCCTGAGACGGACGAGAGACGCGATCCATGGACCTCGAGCTCCGCTACTTCGACGGCTGTCCACACTGGAAGACCGCCGAGGAGCGGTTGCGCCAGGCGCTGGCAACCACCGGCCAGACCGGCGTCGAGTTCACCTACCAGAAGGTGACGAGCCCAGAAGGGGCCGAACGGCTGAGCTTCCGGGGGTCGCCCACGATCCTCATCCACGGCCGCGACCCCTTCACCAACGAGTCGGCGCCCGTCGGCCTCGCCTGTCGGATCTACCAGACGGAGGCCGGCGCCGAGGGCGCTCCCTCGGTCGCACAGCTCAGCCGAGCCCTCCGGGCCTGAGTGACCGCCGCTCCAACCTGGGCGACCTGGCAGGAGGCAATCAGCGTGGTCGGCTACCGCCCGCACCTGCGCAAGACCATCCTGATCGCGCTCATGGTCGGGACGATCCTGTTCTGCATCAACCAGCTCGACGTCGTGCTACGCGGCGATGCCACCACCGCCGTCTGGGTCAAGTCCGCGGTTACCTACCTGGTTCCGTTCTGCGTGTCGAACGCCGGACTGCTGGTTGCGAGCCGTCGACCTCGCTGATCTCCGAGAGCCAGTGTCACCGACCAGCGGTTACCGGGAACGCGGGAACTGCCAGCCGGGTTCCCTCGCTGAATGCGCCACTCACGCGGTACACGCCGCCTGGACAAGGGCAGTCGGCGGATCGCGCTCGCGGTGGCGCTGGGACTCGCTGTGCTCGCCGCGTGCGGCAGCGGTGGAGACGACAGTGGCAGTGACCGCGCTAATCCGCCGATCGAGGGTGCACCGACTCTGGAAGTCGTGGGCGACAACTTCAGGTTCGAGCCGGCCCAGCTCACGGTGGATACAGAACAGTTCAACGTCGCCCTGCACTCCGAGGACATCTTCCACACGCTCGTGATCGAAGACGCCGACGGCGACGAGGCGGTCGCTTCCGCACGCGCCACTGAAACCGATCGCGGTGGAGTCGAGCTGGAGCCCGGTGAGTACGCCTTCTACTGCGACGTGCCCGGCCACCGAGAAGCAGGCATGGAGGGCACACTCGTCGTCCAGTAGCCCGAACGACCGATCGCTGACCGGAAGGGTACGGCCGTTCAGTGGGTTCCTTCATGGGGCCACTGGCCGAAAGGCGTCGGGTGATCGAGCGAGCAGATGTCGTCGTGATCGGGATGGGGATCGGGGGCGAGGGCATCGCCGGCCGCCTCGCCGAGGCCGGGGTGTCCGTCGTCGGCATCGACGCTCGTCTGGTCGGCGGGGAGTGCCCCTACTGGGGATGCGTGCCCAGCAAGATGATGATCCGCGCCGCCAACGCGCTGGCCGAGGCCCGGCGCATCCCTCAGCTCGCGGGCCAGGCCACGGTGATGCCTGACTACGGGCCCGTGGCCGCCCGCATCCGAGCCGAGGCTACCGACGACTGGGACGACCGCGTGGCCGTGGAGCGCTTCGAGGCGAAGGGAGGCCGCTTCGTGCGCGGGTTCGCTGGTCTGGACGGGTCCGGGCGCGTCCGCGTCGACGGCACGAGCTTCGAGGCCGAGCGAGGAGTCGTCATCGCCACCGGGACAGTTCCCTCGATCCCACCCGTTCCGGGGCTCGACCGGGTCGATTACTGGACCAACCGCGAGGCGATCGAGGCCAAGGACCTTCCCGCGTCGCTGGTCGTGCTGGGTGGCGGCGCCGTCGGGCTCGAGCTCGCCCAGGTGTTCGCGCGCTTAGGTACCACGATGACCGTGGTCGAGGCCGAGGAGCGCCTGCTGCCCCTCGAAGAGCCCGAAGCGGGTGCGCTGCTGGGTGAGGTGCTCCAGGGTGAGGGCATCGACGTGCGGACCGGCACGCTGGCGCGCTTCGCGGACCAGGACAGCGCCGGCCTGATCGTCGGCCTCGATGACGGCTCGCTGCTCCGGGCGGAGCGGCTGCTCGTCGCCACCGGCCGCCGCGCCGATCTGGCCGCCCTCGGGGTCGCCAGCGTGGGCGTCGACGAGAGCGCCCCGGCGATCGCGGTCAACGAGCGGCTGCGAGTACGGGGCACCGAGAGGCTGTGGGGAGTCGGCGACGTGACCGGGGTGGGCCCGTTCACCCACGTCGCCGCCTACCAGGCCGACATCGCCGCCGCCGACATCCTCGGCGAGGACCCCGCTCCGGCCGACTACGGGGCCGTGCCCCGGGTGACCTTCACGGATCCCGAAGTCGGCTCGGTCGGTCTGAGTGAGGCCGCCGCCCGCGCTGCTGGCCTTGCGGTGCGCGCTGGCACGGCCCAAGTCGCGAGCTCGGCCCGAGGCTGGATCCACAAGGTCGGAAACGTTGGTTTCGTCAAGCTCGTCGAAGACTCGGATCGCGGCCTTCTCGTCGGCGCGACATCGGTGGGGCCACACGGCGGCGAGGTCCTCGGTATCCTCACCCTCGCGGTCCATGCCGAGGTGCCGACCGACCAGTTGCGCCACATGATCTACGCCTACCCCACGTTCCATCGCGCGGTGGAGGACGCGCTGCGAGCCCTGACCGCGCAGTGACGTCGCCGTGAGCGCTCCCACGACAACGGCGCCCGCGCCGCGCGCGGCGCGCCAGCCGGGTCATCCGACGAAGGCTCCGGGGCCGGGG
>JBOGFI010000142.1:0-2516 GCA_050743365.1 Acidimicrobiia bacterium
GTCATGGCGGGCCCGGCGGCGCGCCGCGCGCCGCCGGCTCGAGCCCGCCGGCTGGCAGCGGGTCAGGACCCGGCTCAACACGGCGTCGCCGACCGTGGCGTGGCCCGAGGGGCCCGGCCCGTTCCTCCTCGACGTGCGCTCGCTGCTCGCGCACGAAGGGGCCGACCGCACAGTGTCGCTGCTCAGCGAGCTGCCGCCGGGCTGGGCTGGGCAGGGTCTCGAGGTGCAGGACGCGCCCACGCGCGGCGGAAGGGTGTCGTTCGCGGTGCGCTGGCACGCCGACCGCCCCGCCCTGCTCTGGGAGTGCGAGGTCGCCGGCACCCGGCTGCGCGCCCCCGGCCTCGACCCGCGCTGGTCGAGCGCCGACCGGCGGGGTGAGACCCTGCTCGGCGCGCACCCGCTGAGCTCGCACCCGGCGCAGTGACGCGAGCGGGGGCGCCGGTCGCCGCGGCGGTGTAGACAAGACACGTCACGACCGGGGAGGACGCGATGGCAGATCTGGCGGCGCGGCTGAGCGAGATCGTGACGCCGGAGCACGTACTGACCGGCGACGCCATCAGCGACGACTACGCGCACGACGAGGCGCTCACCGCCACGCCGCAGGTACCCGCGGCCGTGGTGCGCCCGGGCACCACCGGCGAAGTGTCCGGCGTTCTGCGCGTGGCCAACGAGCAGCGTGTCCCGGTGACCGCTCGGGGGAACGGCACCGGACTGTCGGGCGCCGCCGTGCCTGCCACGAAGGGCGCCATCGTCGTGTCGTTCGAGCGCATGAACGAGATCATCGAGATCGACACCGAGAACCACGTCGCCGTGGTCGAGCCGGGCGTCTCGCTCAGTCAGCTCGACGAGGCGCTGGCCTCGCACCGGCTCGTGTACCCGGTCTACCCCGGCGAGTACAGCGCCAGCCTGGGTGGCAACGTCGCCACCAACGCCGGCGGCATGCGGGCGGTGAAGTACGGCGTCACCCGTCATCAGGTGCTCGGGCTCGAAGCCGTCCTCGCGTCCGGCGAGGTCATCCGCACCGGCGGCAAGTTCGTCAAGGCGACCACGGGCTACGACCTGACCCAGCTCATCATCGGCTCCGAGGGCAGCCTGGCGCTCGTCACGGAGGCCGTCCTCAAGCTCTACCCCCGGCCCGAGCACCAGGCGACGGTCATGGCGCCGTTCCCGACGCTCGACGAGGTCACCGGGGCGGTCCCCAAGATCGTGGCCAGTGGCATCGGCCCGCTGGTCCTCGAGTACATCGACATGCTGACCATGGCCGCCATCACCGCCCATGTCGGCCTCGACCTCGGTGTCCCGCAGGAGATCCGCGACCGTGCCCTCGCGTACCTGGTCGTGATGATGGAGAACGCGCACGCCGAGCGCCTCGACGAGGACGTCCAGGCCCTGAGCGAGCAGCTGTCCGAGCTCGGCGCGATCGACGTCTACGTGCTTCCGCCCCAGGCCGCCACCCAGCTCGTCGACGCACGGGAGAAGGCGTTCTGGGTGGCCAAGGCCAACGGCGCCGACGACATCGTCGACGTGGTGGTGCCGCGGGCCGCGGTGTCCGAATTCATGGCGAAGGTGTCGGAGCTGGCCCAGACCCATCAATCGCTGGTCGCCGGGTGCGGCCACGCCGGCGACGGCAATGTCCACCTGTCGGTGTTCCAGGCCGACCCCGAGCAGCGCTACAAGGTGATGCGCGGCCTGTTCGAGGCGGGGATGAGCCTCGGTGGCGCCATCTCGGGCGAGCACGGCATCGGCAAGGAGAAGAAGCGCTACTTCCTCGAGCTGGAGAACCCGGTCAAGGTCGAGCTGATGCGACGGATCAAGCAGGCCTTCGACCCGAACGGCATTCTCAACCCCGGAACGTTGCTGGACTGAGGGGGGTCGTCATGAACGGCGCGCAGGCGCTGATCCGGACGCTCGTCGACTGCGACGTCGACGTGTGCTTCACGAACCCGGGCACGTCGGAGATGCACTTCGTCGCCGCCCTCGACGCTGTCCCCGAGATGCGCGGCGTGCTGGGGCTGTTCGAGGGCGTCGCGACCGGCGCTGCCGACGGCTATGCTCGCATGACCGACCGGCCGGCGGCGACGCTGCTCCACCTCGGTCCCGGGCTCGGCAACGGGGTCGCCAACCTCCACAACGCGCGCCGGGCCGCGACGCCGGTGGTGAACATCGTCGGCGACCACGCGACCTACCACAAGCAGTACGACGCGCCGCTCGAGTCCGACATCGAGAGCGTGGCCCGCAACGTCTCGGGCTGGGTCCGCTGCTCGCGGCGCACCGCCGACGTCGCCGGCGACGCGGCCGAGGCGGTGGCGGCCGCCCTCGGCGGCGCGGAGCTGGTCACCGTCTCGAACGTCGACGGCGAGCCCGGCGACAAGTCCAGGTTCGTACGGTCCGTCGAGCGCGCCCTGCTGGAGGGTGATGCCGACCTGGGTGTGCACTCGGCGAAGGACGTGCCGGGCGAGATGGCGGACGAGCTCGCGCTGGTCGGCGTGCCCGAGCGCGAGGATCCGGCGGACGCC
>JBOGFI010000143.1:0-5916 GCA_050743365.1 Acidimicrobiia bacterium
CCGCGACACCCCGACGGGTCCCGCGCGCCGCCGCCCGACACGCCGGCGCGCCGCGCCCCCCGCCGAAGAGCACGACGACGAGCACGAGCATGGAGAACCGGCCGTCGAGACCGAGCCCGGCGAGACCGTCAAGAAGGCTCCGGCGAAGAAGGCCCCCTCGAAGAAGAAGGCCCCCTCGAAGAAGAAGGCACCCGCAAGGAAGGCACCCGCAAAGAAGACGAGCCCCCGGAAGAAGGCGAGCGATGACGAGTAACGATCAGGAGGCCGGCTAAATGGGCCAGAAGGTCAACCCGTACGGGTTCCGGCTCGGAATCACGACCGACTGGAAGTCACGCTGGTTCGCGGACCACAAGGAGTACACCGAGAGCCTCATCGAGGACTGGAGGATCCGCGACTACCTGCGGCGCCAGCTCCCGCACGCGGCAGTGAGCCGGGTCGAGATCGAGCGCACCCGCGACCGGCTGCGGGTCGACGTGTACACGGCCCGGCCCGGCATCGTGATCGGCCGCCGGGGCGCCGAGGCCGACCGGCTGCGCGCCGGCCTGCTCGAGATCACCGGCAACCCCAAGATCCACTTCAACATCCAGGAGATCAAGCAGCCCGAGCTCGACGCCACGCTCATCGCCCAGGGCGTCGCCGACCAGCTCGCAGGTCGGGTCTCGTTCCGGCGGGCGATGAAGCGGGCGGTGCAGACGGCGATGAAGGCGGGCGCCCAGGGCATCCGAGTGCAGTGCGGCGGCCGTCTCGGTGGCGCCGAGATGTCGCGCAAGGAGTGGTACCGGGAGGGGCGGGTGCCGCTGCACACCCTGCGGGCCGACATCGACTACGGCCAGGCCGAGGCCCGCACCACCTTCGGACGCATCGGCGTGAAGGTGTGGATCTACAAGGGCGAGATCCTCACCTACAAGTCGGCCGCCGAGGACAAGATCGCCAAGGAGGCCGCCATGGCCGTGGGCGAGACCTCGGGGCAGGGCCCGGCCCGACGGATCATCTCGGCCGGTGGCGGTCGCCGCCGGCCCGCCGCCGAGGCGGTGCCGGTCGAGCCCGGGAGCGTCGACGAGGAGCCACCCGCCGAGGCCGAGCCGCTCGTCAAGGAGGCCGACGAGGAGCTCGAGCGCCTCCTCGCCGAGGAGGAGGAGATCGAGCGCCGTACCCGCCAGCATCACGAAGCCCCCAAGTTCCACGGCGACGAGGACTGACGGGGACCGACGAGGCCAGACGAGGACGCCTGCCGTGTTGATGCCGAAGAAGATCCGTCACCGCAAGATGCAGCGCGGCCGTATGGGCGGCGTTGCCAAGGGTGGCACGCGCGTCGCCTTCGGGGACTACGGGATCCAGGCGCTCGAGCCCGGCTGGATCACCAACCGCCAGATCGAGGCCGCTCGTATCGCCATGACCCGCTACATCAAGCGCGGCGGCAAGGTGTGGATCAACATCTTTCCCGACAAGCCCGTTACCCAGAAGCCGGCCGAGACCCGCATGGGCTCGGGCAAGGGCAACCCCGAGCACTGGGTCGCGGTGGTGAAGCCGGGGCGGGTGATGTTCGAGCTCTCCGGTGTCCCCGAGCAAACAGCTCGTGAGGCGATGCGGCTCGCCATGCACAAGCTGCCGATCAAGACGCGCTTCATCGTGCGTCAGGAGGAGGCATGACGAAGCAGGCGCGCGAGCTACGCGAGCTGAACGACGTCGAGCTCGAGCATCGGCTCGAGGAGGCGAAGGAAGAGCTGTTCAACCTGCGCTTCCAGAACGCCACCGGTCAACTCGACAGCACCGCGCGCCTCAGGCAGGTGCGCAAGGACGTCGCCCGGATCGAGACGCTGCTCCGCGAGCGCGAGATCACCGCTGCCGAAGCGCTCGCCCTCGGCACGAAGGCGGAGGAGTAGGAGATGGCCGAGGCCGACAAGCGGGCCAATCGACGCAAGGTGCGAGAGGGGATGGTGCTGTCCACCAAGATGGACAAGACCGTCGTGGTCGCGGTGGTCGACCGCGTCCGGCACGGCCGGTACGGGAAGACCCTCCAGCGCACGTCGCGCCTGTACGCCCACGACGAGGCCAACGACGTCCGGGAGGGTGACCGCGTGCGGGTGGCGGAGACGCGCCCCCTCTCCCGCCAGAAGCGCTGGCGGGTCGTCGAAGTCCTCGAGAGGGCGAAGTGATCGTGCAACAGGGAAGTAGATGATCCAGCAGGAGAGCCGGCTCAGGGTCGCCGACAACTCGGGCGCGCGCGAGGTCCTCTGCATCAAGGTCCTCGGCGGGACCCGGCGGCGCTACGCGGGCATCGGCGACATCTTCGTGGCCACGGTCAAGGATGCCGTGCCGGGCGCGCCGGTCAAGAAGGGCGAGGTCGTGAAGTGCGTCGTGGTGCGCACGAAGAAGCAGCGGCGCCGTCCCGATGGGAGCTACATCCGCTTCGACGAGAACGCGGCCGTGCTCATCAACGACCAGCTCCAGCCGCGCGGCACCCGCATCTTCGGTCCCGTCGGTCGGGAGTTGCGCGACCGCCGCTTCATGCGCATCGTCTCCCTCGCACCGGAGGTCCTGTGATGACCATCAAGCTCAGGAAGGGCGACCGGGTCCGCGTGCTCGCGGGCAAGGACATCGGCAAGGAAGGTGAGGTCACGCGCGTCCTGCGCGACCGGGATCGCGTGATCGTCGACGGCGTCAACGTGGCCAAGAGGCATCAGCGCGCCACCCGGGCGACGATGCAGGGCGGGATCATCAACAAGGACATGCCCGTACACGTCTCGAATGTCGCCATCCTCTGCAACGCATGCGGGCCGACGAAGATCGGCTACCGCTTCGAGCCCGACGGCGTCAAGGTGCGCGTCTGCCGCAAGTGCGGTGGTGACCTCTGATGGCGGTTGGCGCCCACGAGCGGCCGCGGCTGAAGCAGCGGTACGACACCGAGGTCCGGTCCGCGCTCCGCCAGGAGTTGGGCGTCGGCAACGTCATGCAGGTTCCCCGCCTCGAGAAGATCGTGCTCAACTGCGGGGTGGGCCAGGCCACCCAGCAGCAGACGCTCCTCGACGGCGCGGTGACCGACCTCACCGTGATCACCGGCCAGAAGCCCGTGGTCACCCGGGCGAAGAAGTCGATCGCGGGCTTCAAGCTCCGGGAGGGCATGCCCATCGGTGTCAAGGTCACCCTGCGCGGCGATCGCATGTGGGAGTTCTTCGACCGGCTCGTGAGCCTGGCAATCCCCCGCATCCGCGACTTCCGGGGAATGAGCCCCGACTCGTTCGACGGACGCGGCAACTACACGTTCGGTGTCACCGAGCAGCTCATCTTCCCCGAGATCGACTACGACAAGATCGACAGCGTGCGGGGCATGGACATCACGATCGTCACCACTGCCCGCACCGACGACGAGGGCCGCGCGCTCCTGCGGGCGCTCGGCTTCCCCTTCAGAAGGGAGTCAATTTGACACGCGCGGAGCGAGGACGGCGGCGGGAGTGCCGCCGCCCGCAGCGAGCGGAGCAATAGAGATGGCGAAGAAGGCATTGGTCAACAAGCAGCAGCGCAAGCCCAAGTTCAAGGTGCGCGGGTACACGCGGTGCCGCCGCTGCGGCCGGGCGCGGGCGGTGTACCGCCGCTTCGGCCTGTGCCGGATCTGCCTGCGCGACATGGTCCACGCCGGCGAAGTGCCGGGGCTGACCAAGGCGTCGTGGTGAGCCGCGGGAGGCAGCGGAGCCGCGGAGCGAGCGGCCCGACGGTCGGGCGCCGAGTATCCCGGCGCCCGAGGCGAGCGGAGCAGTAGGGGTGGTGAGGCCGTGACGATGACCGACCCGATCGCCGACATGCTGACGCGGATCCGCAACGCCAACGTCGCCTTTCACGACGACGTCCGCATGCCGTCGTCCAAGGTGAAGGAGGCGCTGGCGCGGATCCTCGAGCGCGAGGGCTACATCACGGGTTTCGCGGTGGAGGACGACTCGTCGCGACCGGGCCGACGGCTCAAGATCGACCTGAAGTACACGCCCGATCGCCGTCGTACCATCTCCGGCATCCGCCGGGTGTCGAAGCCGGGCCTTCGCGTGTACACGAAGGCCGACAAGGTGCCCCGGGTGCTCGGCGGCATGGGCATTGCCATCCTGTCCACCAACCAGGGCCTGCTGACCGACCGTGAGGCGCGTGAGCGCAAGGTCGGCGGCGAGGTCCTCTGCCAGGTCTGGTAGTCGTCATGTCCCGCGTCGGTCAGCAGCCCATCCCCATTCCCTCGGGTGTCGAGGTGACGATCGAAGGCCGCCGGGTGGTCGTGAAGGGGCCCAACGGGACGCTCGAGCACGACGCCCCGCCGTCGATCGGTGTCGCGCGGGAAGGTGACGACCTGGTGGTGACCCGGCCCGACGACGAGCGCGACAACCGCGCCCTGCACGGGCTCACGCGCTCGCTGGTGCACAACATGGTCGTCGGCGTCTCGGCGGGCTTCGCCCGCGAGCTCGAGATCGTGGGCGTGGGCTACCGCGTGGTCGCCCAGGGGCCGTCGAGGCTCCAGCTCCAGATCGGCTTCTCGCACCCGGTGGAGTTCGAGGCTCCCGAGGGGATCACGTTCGAGGTGCCGAGCGCCACCCGCATCACGGTGCAGGGAGCGGACAAGCAGCTCGTGGGTCAGGTGGCCGCCGACATTCGCAAGATCCGCAAGCCCGAGCCCTACAAGGGGAAGGGAATCCGCTACGTCGACGAGCGCGTGCTGCGCAAGGCCGGCAAGTCGGCGAAGTAGGTGAGGAACCGTGACCGTCAAGCGTGAAGCCCGACTCCGGCGCCACCGCCGGGTCCGCAAGAAGGTGCGGGGCACCCCCGAGCGTCCCCGCCTGTCGGTATTCCGCTCCAGCCGCCATGTGTACGCGCAGGTGATCGACGACGTCCACGGCCGTACGCTGGCAGCGGCGTCGACCGCCGAGGCCGACCTCCGCAGCGGTACGACCGCCACTGTCGACGCGGCCAAGGCGGTTGGGAGACTCGTCGGCGAGCGGGCCAAGGCCGCCGGGATCGACGCCGTCGTGTTCGACCGGGGCGGGTTCAAGTTCCACGGACGGGTCGCCGGTGTCGCCGAGGGCGCCCGCGAAGCCGGACTGAAGCTCTGATGATGGACGTCGGCGCGCGGAGCGAGAGAGGAAGGCATGCCTGAGGGTCAGTACGAGGAGCGAGTGATCGCCATCAACCGGGTGGCCAAGGTCGTCAAGGGCGGCCGGCGCTTCTCGTTCACTGCCCTCGTCGTGGTGGGCGACGGTGCCGGCAACGTCGGCCTGGGCTACGGCAAGGCGAAGGAGGTCCCGGCCGCGATCCAGAAGGGCATGGAGGAAGCGCGCAAGAACTTGTTCCCCGTGGCCCTCGCCGGGTCGACCCTCACGCACCAGACCGTGGGCGTGCACGATGCCGCGCGCGTACTGCTCAAGCCGGCTGCCCCCGGCACCGGGGTCATCGCCGGTGGCGCCGCCCGGGCCATCCTCGAAGCCGCCGGGGTGCAGGACGTGCTGGCGAAGTCGCTCGGCTCGTCGAATGCCATCAACGTGTCGCGGGCCACCATCGCCGGGCTCCGGGGGCTGCGCCGGCCCGACGACGTGGCGCAGATGCGGGGGAAGTCGCCCGAGGAGGTCTCGTCGGTTGGCATGCTGCGTGCCTACCGCGAGCGGAACACGCCTGCGCCCGAGGTCGTCGAGGTCAAGTGATGCCTGGCGTGCTCAGGATCACGCAGGTGCGGTCGCGTGTCGGGGCCAAGCCCAAGCAGCGGGGGACGCTGCGCGCCCTCGGCCTGCGCCGCATCAACCAGACTGTCGAGCACCCCGACCGCCCCGAGATCCGGGGCATGGTCGCCAAGGTGCCCCACCTAGTACGTGTGGAGGAGACGTGAGTCGCGCGAGCGAGCGAAGGCGAGCGAGCATGGAGTCCCGAACGGCCCGGAGGGCGCCGGCCGGG